>CAYMUJ010000038.1:0-24214 GCA_964393565.1 uncultured Stakelama sp.
GCTGTTTGTCCTGATTTGAAACGAGGCGGCGCTATTTCACTTTTGGTGGACTGAATACGCGATCTGGGTAGCTCAAGAGGACCGGGAAGGGGGCGGCAAGCGTTCGCGATGACTGACGACCTGATCCGCAATGCCCTTGAAACGATCAGCGGACTGGCCAACGCCTATCTTGAGAATCTCGATCGTCGTGGCGATGCGTGGATCAGCCTGACCAGTCTGGTCGATCACAATGGCACGTTGAACCAGGGTGCGCGCGACAAGATCGTGATGTGCGTCTACAACATCACGCGCGAAACCACGATCAGCACCTATCAGTCGACATTGTCCGGGGGACGCAAGGCCGATCCTGCGGCGGGTCTCGCCATCGTCAGCCCGCCCTTGTTCATCGACATCCACCTGATGTTCATGGCGAACTTCACGGAGAAGAACTACAGCGACGGGCTTGCCGCGCTGTCGCGGCTGATCGGCTATTTCCAGCAGAATCCGTGTTTCGACGCGGCCAATGCGCCGACATTGGACCCGATTTTCGACAAGCTGACGCTGGAGTTCGAAAATCTCAGCCCGGTCGACGTCAATTATGTGATGAGCATGCTGGGCACGCGCTATCTGCCCAGCGCCTTTTACAAGCTGCGCATGATCCCGTTCACATCGACCGCGATGCAGGGCCGTGCCTATGCGGTGGGCGGCACCGGCATGACCGAGGGCAGGGCATGAGCGGCGGGGGTGGCGCCTCCGGCGGCCGCGCCATCGCCCCGATGCCGGGTGCGCGAACCGGTTACATCACCCTGTTCGATGTGCGGTTCGAGCACGGGTTCTACAATGCGAGCGGCGGGACGTGCCCGGACTTTCGCGTGGTGCCGACGCCCGATTGCGCGACGCTGATGCGGCAGCTCGGCATGGTGTTCAAGGACCATGGCGACGGGTTCAGCGTGCTGGTGACGCAGGCGCGGGCGGCCGCGATGATCGCCTGGGTGCGCGGCCGCTATGTCGCCGCGCCGCCGGGGCAGGGCTATTGGAGCTGGCTCAGTTTCCTGCTGGTGCCGACCAATCCCGGCTTTGTCGGGATCACCAGCCTGCCGATCACCACCAATCCGATGCAGCAGAATCTGCATCTCGACAATCGCGCGGCACAGGCGGCGGCGGGGCGGATGCTGATTGCGGGCAGCGGCGATGACGCGCTCTATCCGGTGACGGGGGCAAGCTGGTCGGTGCCGACCCCGTCCGGGCGATCGGCGGCGTTGTGCGACCTGTCGGGCGCGCCAGTGACGGTACGCACGAGCGTCAGCGACGATCAGACGCAGTTCGATCTGAGCGGCCTGCCCTATGGCTGGTACAGCGTCGCGCTGGCTGGCAAGACGGGGAAGCCTGTCGCGGCCAAGGGCTTTGCCGCGACCAGGCTCTATGTGCCACAGAATCCGCTGTCGCTGGTCGTGCTCGACCTGTTGCTGACCCAGCCGGTGGCCGGGGTCGGGGCGGAGGACGCTTATCCGATCCCGCCGATGCCGGCGCCGCCGACCGCCGCGACCATGCCGACACCGGCCGCGATCCAGCCGGTCGCGCTGACGATCGGCTTTCAGTCGCGGGCGACCTATTGGCGTTACTATGTCGTCGCGCAGGGGCGCGGGCGCTTTGCCGACGACCTGGCGATCACCGGCGGCACGGTGAGCTTCAGCAAATCCGCCAAGACCCTGCCCAATGGCGATCATGCCGTGCTGTTCACCGCCGGTTCCGCCCTCCCGCTGCACCAGCGCGCGCCGCAGCGTTTTGCGCTGAGCGGGCATCGCCAGGGCGCCAATGGCAGCCGCGACGCGATCAGCATTGCGCGCCTGCCGACCGCGCCCGCCACTCCCGTCTGGCCGCTGGCGTCCCAGGCGGACGCGCTGAGCGGGAGCTCCGAGATCTATGTTTATGTTTGAAGAGAAGGCGGTTCACCGCCCCGCCGCGTAACCCACGTCAAGCCGAAGAAGGGATCACGTCATGGCCACAGCGACCAGTTCCTACCTTAATCGCAGCACACCCGGCGTCTATATTACCGAAATCGACGCCTTCGGTTCCTCGATCGTCGGGGTGGCGACTGCCGTTCCGATCTTTATCGGCTATACCGAATTCGCAGGCGACCCGACCTCGGGCCAGTCGCTGTACAATACGCCGATGCAGATCTCGTCGATGACCGAGTTCAACACCTATTTCGGCGGTGCGGCGGTCCAGAATTACACCATCACCCAGACGCCGCCCCCGCCCACGCCGGCCAGCGGCGGGACGCCCACGCCGGCGCCGGTGCCGAGCTTCTACGCCAATTTCACGACTGCGGCGCCGAGCGGCAGCCCGGCGCCGAGCGGTACGGGGATGACGGTTGCCTCGACGGGTTTCACGCTGGCATCGACGGCGCTGCCCAATGAGCCGAACCAGTTCAACCTCTATTGGCAGATGCGCCTGTTCTTCGCCAATGGCGGCAGCAATTGCTATGTCGTGTCGGTCGGCAGCTATTGGGCGAACCAGTTCCCGACCGCGCTGCCCGATCCGGTGCCGGATGACTGGTTCCCCGGATCGATCGCGACCGGCGATCCGTCGACGCCGGGTGATGCCGGATTGCTGGTCGGCATCAACGCCGCGAGTTATGCCGTCGGGCCGACGATGCTGGTGGTACCCGAGGCGTGCCAGTTGTCGCAGAGCGACTATGCCAGCGTGGCCACCGCGATGCTGGCGCAGGCGAGTTCACTGCAGGATCGTGTCGCGATCCTCGACCTGCCCGGCTGCATGACCGCGAACAGCTATGACGCGCTGGTCCAGTGCCAGAGCAATTTGTCGACCGCGATCGCGCCGCAGGTGGCGAGTGTCAGCTATGGCGTCGCCTATGCGCCCGCGCTCAACACGTCGGTGGTGACCACGTCGGACATATTGTTCACCAATATCCAGGCGACCGGCAGCGGCGACAATTCGATCGTCAACAACATCCTGACCACCCAGGCCAACCAGCTCTATGGCGGGTCGCAGCTCGCCGCGATTCAGGGGGCGATCGCCGCCGCCTTTCCGCTCGGCAGCAGCTTTGGCACCGCGAACACCGCGCAATATTCGGTGGATGCGGCGGGTTATCCCGATCCGACGGCCAGTACCCCTGCGGCGCTGGCACAGTGGCAAAGCAGCCTCGACAATCTGTTGCTCAACGCGCTCCCGATCTTCTCGCAGATCGAGCAGCTGATCGCCAAGAACATGAACATCGCACCGCCGAGCGGGCTGCTGGCGGGGGTATGGACCAAGAGCGACGCGCAGAGCGGGGTGTGGAATGCGCCGGCCAATATCGCGCTCGCCGGGGTCAACGGCCCGCTCTACAATATGAGCGACGGGGAACAGGCCGGGTTCAACGTGCCGACCAACGGCCAGGCGATCGACGTGCTGCGCGCCCAGCCGGGGCGCGGGACGGTGGTGTGGGGTGCGCGCACGCTGGACGGCAACAGCGGTGACTATCGTTATGTTCAGGTGCGCCGCACGCTGGTCTATGTCGAACAGTCGATCAAGACGGCGCTGCAATCCTATGTCTTCGCGGCGAATGACGCGACGACCTGGGCGACGGTGACGGCGTCGATCTCCAGCTTCCTCACCGGGCTGTGGCAACAGGGCGGGCTGATGGGGTCGAAGGCGAGCGATGCGTTCACCGTGTCGTGCGGGCTGGGCACGACGATGACGTCGCAGAATGTGCTCGACGGCTACATGATCGTCGCGGTCACGCTCCAGATGATCCACCCGGCCGAGTTCATCGAACTCACCTTCACCCAGACGATGGGCAGCTGATCGGCGCCCGCTTTCCTCTTCTGACAGGAGATTGTCATGTCCGCAGAAAATACGACCTGGCCGCTGCCCAAATTCTATTTTTCGGTCACCGGCATTCCCGGCAATCCGGTGTTTCAGGAAGTCACCGGCCTCGACGCCGAGGCGCAGATCATCGAATATCGCGCCGGCAACAGCGCGATCTTTGCCCCGATCAAGATGCCCGGCCTGCAAAAGGTCGGCAACGTCACGATGAAGAAGGGCATTTTCGTCACTGACCAGAACTTGTGGACCTGGTTCAACTCGATCGCGATGAACACGATCACACGATCGACCGTGGTGGTGAACCTGCTCGACGAGACCGGGGCGCCGCGCATGATCTGGACGCTCAACAATGCCTGGCCGACCAAGCTGACCGGCACCGACCTCAAGTCCGATGGCAATGAGGTCGCGGTCGAGAGCATCGAGATCGCCTATGAAACGCTCGCGGTGTCGATCGCCTGATCCAGATGACCGACACCAACTATTACCCACCGCCCGCCTTTGCCTTTGCGGTGGCGATCGCAGGATCGTCATCGCAGGGGCAGACGGCGATCGACGCCGCCTTCCAGACCGTGTCCGGCATCGACCCCAAGGTCGAGATCGAAGAGGTGCAGGAAGGCGGCGTCAATTCCTATGTCCACCAGCTGCCCGGCGTCACCAAACATTCCAATCTGGTGCTGAAGCGCGGCTACGTCACCCAAAGCTCGACGCTGGCGCAATGGGCCGAGCAGACGGTGGGATCGACTTTGGGCAGCGCGATCCAGACCCAGGTGCTGATCGTCACGCTGTTGGGGCCGACCGGGCAGCCGCTGGTCACCTGGACCTTTGACAATGCCTGGCCGGTGAAATGGGAGGTCGGGCAGCTCGATTCGAAGAGCAACGACGTGCTCACCGAAACGCTGGAAGTCGCGTACACCACCGTCACGCGCCAGTTGCAGGGGTCGGCAAGCGCGGGCTGACCGCATCGGGGAGGGTGAGACATGGCATTGGAAATCAGCGAAATCGGGGTTCACATCGCGATCGGGCACACGCCGTTGCCGACTGCGACGCCAACGCCCACACCGGGCGCGCCGCCCGCCGATCCGATGACCCCGGCGCGGGTCGAGGCGATCGTGCAGGCGAGCGTGCAGGAAGTGCTGCGCACGCTGCGCCTGCGCGAGGAGCGCTGAAATGCCGGTGACCGCGCCTGCCAAGATGGTGATTACCGCCTATTCCGACCCGGGTTTTTCGTCGCAGGTCGGCGATCCGTTCACCGTGTGGGTCAATCCGGCGAGCTACACCCACCGCACCAGCATCAGTTACAATGACCGTCAGGCGCAGGGGAGCAGCGGCCCGTCGCCCGAGTTCAACCGGGTGGCGCAGGAAGAAGTGTCGTTCGAGCTGGTGTTCGACGCGACCGGCGTGATCCCGCCGGCGCAGGGGCAGAGCTATAGCAATGGCGTTGCCGATGCGATCGCGCAGTTCACCACGCTCGCCGCGACGCTGAATGGCGACATTCACAGCCCCAATTACCTGATCCTCGCCTGGGCGCAGCTGCAATTCCAGTGCGTGCTGGCGAGCATGAACGTGAACTACACATTGTTCCGCCCCGACGGCACGCCGCTGCGCGCCAAGGTCGCGGTCACGTTCCAATCCTATACCAGCGAGACGCAGCTGGCGAAGGAGGAGAACAAGAATTCGCCCGACATGACCCATCTGGTTACGGTGCAGGCGGGGGATACGCTCCCGCTGCTCTGCTATCAGGTCTATGGCGACAGCAGCTATTATCGCGGCGTCGCCGACTTCAACCGGCTGCTCAGCTTTCGCGACGTGCCGCCGGGCACGCAATTGCTGTTCCCGCCGTTGAGTGGAGCGTCGGCATGACCGCGCCGTCGCCCGACCAGCTCGCGACATCACCGCCCGCGTTCGAGATCAAGGTCAATGGCGCGGCGCTCGACAGCAGCTATCAGGTCGTGACGATCGAGACGTGGAGCGCGGTCAACCGGCTGCCGCGTGCGCGGCTGGTCATTTCCGACGGGAGCGCGGCGGACGAGAATTTCCCGATCAGCGAAAGCGCATCGCTGATCCCCGGCGTCGCGCTGACCATCAGCATCGGATACGGATCGAGCCTGACCCAGATTTTCGGCGGGGTGATCGTCCGGCAGGGGTTGGAGGCCAGTGTCGACGGCCCGTCGCGGCTGGTGGTCGAGGCGAGCGACAAGGCGATGGCGATGACGATCGCGCGCCAGAACGCGATCTTCGAGAACAGCACCGACAGCGCGATGATCGAAAAGCTGATCAGCGCCGCCGGGGTGACGCCCAAGGTGACGAGCACCAGCACGCAATATCCGGTGATCGTGCAATATTATGCCACGGCCTGGGACTTGATGATCCTGCGCGCGCAGGCCAATTCGATGGTCGTGACCGTGGCCGATGGTACCGTCACCGTCGCGCCGCCCGAAACCAGCACCAGCCCGGTGCTGAGCCTGACCTATGGCCAGTCGATCCTCGATTTTCGCGCCGACATGGACGCGCAGACCCAGATTGCGGCGAGCGCCATCTCCAGCTTTGGCTGGGATCCGGCGACCCAGGCGCTGGCCCAGTCGAGCAGCGCGTCGGCGAGCGTGACGACGCCGGGCAACATCTCTTCTTCGACGCTGGCCCAGGTGTTCGGGGTCAGCCCCTATTGGCAGCAGAGCGGCGGCGAATTGCAGCCAGCCGAGCTGACCGCCTGGTCGTCGGCCGAGCTGATGTTGCGCGAATTGTCCAAGATCCGCGGGCAGGTTCGGTTTCAGGGCAGCGCGCTGGCGGTGCCGGGCAGCATGGTCGCGCTCGCCGGGCTCGGTGCGCGGTTCAACGGCAATGGCTATGTCTCCGGCGTCCACCACCGGCTGTCCGAAGGGCTGTGGAAGACGACGGTCGATATCGGCCTGTCGGCGGCGAGCTTTGCCGAGACGGCGGCCAATGTCGCCGCGCCCGGCGCATCGGGCCAGCTGCCGCCGATCAACAATCTGCAGACCGGGATCGTCAAGCAGATCGATCAGGACCCGGATGGCGAGTTTCGCGTGCTGGTCACGCTGCCGCTGTTGCAGGCGCAGGGCGGGGCGGGGGTGTGGGCGCGCTTCGGCTCCTTTTATGCCTCGAACGGGATCGGATCGAATTTCTATCCCGAGATTGGCGATGAGGTCATCCTGAGCTTCCTCAACGGCGATCCGCGTTATCCGGTGGTGCTGGGCAGCCTGTACAGCAAGGCCAATCCGCCGCCCTATCCGCCGACCTCGGGCGGGAGCGCGGCGCCGAACAACATCAAGAGCTTCATGACCAAGTCGAAGCTGCACATCGATTTCATCGAGGATTCGCCCGAGCTGCTGATCACCACCCCGGCGAACCAGAGCATCAGCCTGAACGACAAGACCAAGGCGATCACGATCACCGACGCCAATGGCAACAGCATCACGATGAACGATAGCGGGATCACGCTGAAGAGCGCGTCGGACATCACGCTGACCGCGAGCGGATCGATCAAGATGACCGCCAATGCCGATGTCACGGTCAGTGCCTCGGCGTCGCTGAAGGTCAGTGCCAGCGCATCGGCGCAGATCAGCGCCGACGGGCCGATGCAGATCAAAGGCGCGACGGTGGCGCTCAATCCATGAGCGGGCGGTCGCGCTCACTGCCGCCCCCGGCGGGCGCGACGACCTATCCGCCGGTCGAGCCGGCCTTTCTGGGGCGTGGATGGAGCTTTCCGCCGACCTTTAACGCGGTGTCGTGCACCGTCGCGATGGCGGGGGGCGATAGCGATATCCGGCAGAGCCTGTGGATCATCCTGTCGACCAGCCTGGGCGAACGTGTGATGCTGCCGACATTCGGCTGCGACCTGATTTCGAAAGTGTTCGCGACGCTGACCACGACCACCGCCAATGCGATCGCATCGATGGTGACGCGCGCGATCATCGACTGGGAGCCGCGCGTGACGGTGGAATCGGTGACCGTCACCGAATCCGAACTGGCCGGGTGGATCGATATCTCGGTCGATTACATCGTCCGCCAGACCAATTCGCGCAGCAATTTCGTCTTTCCCTTTTACCGGATGGAGGCGACGCTGCCTCCGCCGCCGTCATGAGGGGTTAGGCGGTGGCGCGGCACCCGGCGGCGCGCATCCTGAACGATGCGACCAGCCAGCGCGACCGGGTGCTCGGCGCGCCCGACCCGGATTCGGTCGCGGTGGACGGGCGCAGCCTGGCGGAGTTGCTCGCCTTTGCGGCGGGCTATGGCGAACTGATCCGCTTTTACGATCTCAACAACCAGCCGGTGGGCGACTGGGCGGCATTTTTCGCGGCGGACCCGGCGGTCGGCTATGCGCTGCAGCTGGCGATCGACCTGCCGGAGGTCGAGACCGCCCTGCGCGACCTGTTGCGCGACATGCGCGATCCGAGCGATGCGGAGACGCGCGGGGCGAAGCTGCGCCGGTTGCTCGCCGCGATCGTCCATCTGCTTGCGATCCTCGACCGCGATTGGCCGGGCGGCGGTGATGGCGAGATGCGGCTGCGCACGCACCGGCTGCGCGGCCACCACCCGACGCTGCAGCCCGTTTTGCAGCGCGTGCAGCAGCATCTGGCGCGGCATAGTGTGGATGATGGCATCCGCCACCATTTCGACGGATGGGGCCGCACGCTGATCGCGCTGATCGAAGCGCTGCTGGGCGAGCTGCTTTCGGCGATCGAGCGGGCGCGGGCACAGGCCGAGGACGGGCTGATCGCCGCGCTGCAGTCGGGCGACCATGCGCCACAGGCGGCGCTGTACAATGCGTTTGCGATCCTGTTCGAGGAACAGCGCACGACGCTCAACCGCTTCCCGCGCCGCTTTGTCGATTTCTATTATGGATCGGTGCTCGACCAGCATGGGCTGACCGCCCAGCCCGACAGCCTGTTCCTGACCTTTACCCGCGCGACCGGCGCGACTCAGGCATCGGTGCCGCATGGCGCGCTGTTCAGCGCCGGGACCGACGCGCAGGGGGCAGCGATCAACTATGCCGCACAGGCCGCGCTGGAGGTGACGCCCGCGACCGTCACCCGGCTGAGCGTCCACCGCGTCACGCATCTGCCGTGGAGCCCCGGCAGCGACCCGCTGGTCCCGACCGGGGTGTTGAGCGGCGATGTCGCGCTGGCGGCGGGCGGGATGGCGCCGTTTCCGCTGTTCGGCGCCAATCAGGCGGGGACCTATGGCGCGCTGACGCTCAAGCGGGCCACGCTCGGCTTTTGCGTGTCCAGCCCGACGCTGATGCTGACTGCCGGGACGCGCAGCGTCGAGATCGGACTGGCGATATCGTGGCGCAGCGGGCCGCTGATGCAGACGGAAGGCGATGCGTCCGATCCGTTCGCACTCGCCGACATGCTGGCACAGGCGATCGCGACGAGCTTTCACCTTCATTATTCGACCGCCGGGGGCTGGATGGCGGTCGATGCCTTCACGGTCACGCCGGAACTGCTGGCGGGCGGCGGCGATGCGACGCTGTTTTCGATCCTGTTCGAACTGCCGCCCGATGCCCCGCCCCTGGTCGCGCTGTCGACCCCGCCCGCCAAGGGCGCGCCGCCGCCGACGCACCCGGCCAGCGCCTTTCCCAAGACGCCCGACGCGCCTTCGGTTCTGGGCGGCCTCAAGCTGACCGGGGCGCAGGAATCGGCGGCGTTCGCGATCCTGTCGCAGGTCGAGATCGATTCGGTGTTCGTCCAGGTCGATGTGTCCGGGTTCGACGCGCTGACCCTGGCCACCCCCAATGGTCCGGTCGATCCGGCGCAGAATTTCGCGCTGCTCGGCCTGCCGCCCGCGCAATATGCCGCGCTGGAGATTGGCGCGCCGGAATTGTTCGCCAAGGCGCTGGACCGGCTGTCGGTAACAATCGACTGGGCCGGGCTGCCGGTCACGAGCACCGGGTTCAAGGGCTATTATCAGGGCTATCGGATCGACGCCGACGGCGCGGTGGCGACGTCGACGCTGTTCGACAATTGCAGCTTCCAGATCGGGTTCAGCGTGACCAATCCGGGGCGGTGGGACGTGGGCTCGGGCGCACAGCCGCTGTTCCGCACGGCAACGCCGGGCAGTTCGGGCGGAGCGGCGGGGGATGCCGGCGCCGCGCCGACGCCGGACGGAGCGCTGGCGCGGACATCGACGCTGGCGGTGCCGGACGTCATGCCGATGACCCCGCCGCCTTATTACAGCGCGGCGACGACGGCGCTCAATCTGACATTGCTCGCGCCGAGCTATGCCTTTGGCAACATGCTCTATTCGGCCAATCTGATGGCGGCGACTGCGGCGCAGACGGCGGCGGCGAGCGCGGCGGCGCGGGGCGGGCGGCACCCGCCGGCACCACCCCCGCCGCCGCCCCCGCCCTTGCCCAATCCGCCGTGGTTGCCGATGGCGTCGGCCGTGTCGGTCGATTATGGCGCGTCGGCGCAGCTCGACCTGACCGTCCCGCTGACGTTCAAGACGCCGGGCGCGCCGCCGCCATCGGCATCGGGCGCGCCGCCGCTGGAGCTTGAATTCTGGCATGTCGATCCGTTCGGCAGCCTGACCCCGCCGGTCGCGCCGGACAGCGGCACCGCCGGGCTGTTGCCGCGCATCGACGCGCATGCCGCGCTCTATATCGACCTGTCGGTGCAGGTGGAGCAGGTGGCGCTGTTGTTCATCCTGCAGGCCGGGCCGGATGGCTGGTGGGACGATCCGCCGGCGATGGTGTGGGAACAGGTGATCGACGGCAATTGGGTGCCGCTGGTCCTGCTGGGCGACACCACGGAGGGGCTGCGCAACAGCGGGATCGTGACGCTCGAACTGCTGCGCGATCCGGGCGGACGGCCGCGGCTGCGCGTGCGGGCGCGCGGGGTGACGCGCAATGCGCCGGTGGTGCAGGCGGTGATCGCCAATGCGGTTACGGCGCAATGGGTCGGGCCGGGCGGGGCCGAGGGGCTGGGCAGCCCGCTGCCGGTCGGCACGGTCAAGGCGGCGGTCGATCCGCTGCCGGGTATCGGATCGATCGACCAGCCGATGCAGAGCTTTGGCGGCCGTCCGCCCGCGACCGGGCGCGATTTCCAGATGTGGATGGCCGAGCGGCTGCGGCACAAGGGGTTCGGGATCGATGCCTGGGACTATGCCCGGCTCGCGCTCGCCGCGGTGCCGTCGCTGTGGCAGGTCGCGGTGGTTCCGGCGACCGATGAGAAGACCGGTGCGCGGGCGCCGGGCAGCGTGTGGCTGGTTGCGGTGGCGGGGCCGGAAACGCCGAATATCAGCGATCCGACGATCCCGTCGATCGACCTCGCCACGCTGGCCGAGATCGGTGAGACGCTGCAGGGGGTGATCAGCCCGTTCATCCAGCTGAGCGTGACCAACCCGCCCTATCTGCGGCTCAAGGTCAGCGCGCAGATCAGCTTCAGCGATGCGAATACCGGGGCCTATTGGATCGAAAAGCTGCAGGCGGAGCTGATCAAATGGCTTTCGCCCTGGCCGGATTCGTCGCTGGGGCCGCGTCCGCAGCGTTACTATACGCGGCGTGCGGTAGCGGAGTTCATCCGCAGCCGCCCCTATGTGCGCGGGATCGAGCAGTTCGACATTGCGCCACAGGACGCACCGCCGCGCAGCGGGTGGGTGTATCTCACCTCGGCGCTGGCGCATGACCTGACCGCCGCGCCGCAGACCCCGGCGACGCAGCGGTCGGGGCAAGCGCTGATCGGGGTCGGCGGATGAGCAGCGCGCCCGCCACCATCCCGCGCGATCACGCCGCGACCGCAGCGGGCAGCGATTATGCGACGCTGCGGGCGCAGGCGGTCGACCTCACTCAGGCCATGTCGGGCCAGGTCTGGACTGATTACAACTATTCCGATCCGGGCGTCACGATCCTGGAGCAGCTCTGCTACGCGCTGACCGAACTGCCCTATCGCGCCGCCTTTCCGGTGGCCGAACTGCTGAGCCCGCCGGGTGTGGCGCATGTTCCGCTGCGCCGCCATGGCATGATGCCGGCGGCGGCGATCCTGCCGTGCAATCCGGTGACGGCGAACGACCTGCGCCGGGTGGTGATCGACCGGGTACCGGGCGTTGCCAATGTCTGGTTCACCCCGGCGCGCGGGGGCGGGCTGCGCGGTCTGTCGGGGCTGTACGACATCGCGATCCTGGCCCGCGACGATCGCGCCGAGCCGGGCAGCGATCCCTGTGCCGCCGACGCGCGGCTGATCGAGCGGGTCGAGCGCTGCTATCGCCGCCATCGCGCGCTGTGCGAGGATGTGCGCGACACGGTCGTGCTGACCCCGGTCGACACTTTGGTGCATGCCCGCGCGCAGCTCGCCGATGGGGCCGATCCGTCCGAAGCGCTGGCGGCGGCGCTGTTCGCGCTCGGCCTGACGCTCGCGCCCGAACCGAAGCGCCGGTCGCTGGAGGACCAGCTGGCGGCCGCTGCCGCGACGGCGCAACTGTTCGCCGGGCCGCCGATGCTGCGCGGCTTCATCGCCGATGCGTCGCTGCGCCCGCTGCCGCGCAAAATTGCGGTCGAGCAGCTGGTGCAGGTGCTGGCGGCGACGCCGGGGATCGTCGCGGTCGATACGCTGTCGGTCGAGATCATCGGCACCCAGCAGCATCTGACGCAGGGAGAGGTGATGCGCGCGCCGCCGCACGGCATTTTCGCGCTGCAAAGCACCGGGCGCGGCGGCCAGTTCACCATCCATCTCTATCGCGACTATGCCCGCTGCCACCCCGATCCGGCGCGGGTGCAGCGCAAGCTGGATCAGCTCTGGTCCGACCATCGCCGCACCTATCCGATCCGGCGCGAAGTGGCCGAACGCTTCGGAGCGCCGGCCGCCGATTATCGCGATCTGGCCGACTATACATCGGTGCAGAGCCAGTTTCCCAATGTCTATGGCATCAATGATGCCGGACTGGGCGCGGATGCGACGGTGACGCGGACGGCGCAGGCGCGGCAGCTCAAGGGCTATCTGATGCCGTTCGACCAGCTGATGGCCGACGGGTTCAGCCAGATCGCGTTCCTGCGCGACCTGTTCTCGATCGAGACCGGGGGGGATGCGACCTATGCATGGCAGTCGCTGCGTCCGATCGTTCCCGATGTCGAACCGCTGCTGCAGCCCGGATACGAGGCGGGGATGGCGCAGCTGGTCGCCGATGCCGATCCGGTGGCGGAGCGGCAGGGAGCGATCCTCGACCTGATGCTGTCGCTCTATGCCCAGAGCGTGACCGGCCCCTATGGCACCGACATGGCCGGGGCGAGCCCGGGCGAGCAGCGCGAATTGCTGGCCGCCAAGCGCGCGATGCTGCGCCATGTCGCCAGCCTCAGCGCCAATCGCGGACGCGGCGCGGATTATCGCCGCCCGCATTCGATCCATGGCGCATCGGGGATGGAGCGGCTGAGCCGGATTCAGCTCAGCCTGCTCGACGTCGTGACCGCAGAGGAGGGTGACGGATCGGGGCGGGGGGAGGATGGCGACGACCGGTTCACATCCGACCAAAGCGCGCCCGAGTTCGGGGTGCGCCTGCCGGCCGAGACCTGGCCCTCGCTCGAACGCTTGTTCAAGCCGGTTGCGCCCGGTGCGAACGCGGTCGGGGAGGATGCGGTCGATGGTCCCTCGCCACTGGAGGGGCGGCATGTCGCGCCGCTGCTGGCGCAGGCGCTGACCGATCCCGCCAGCTATCGCATCGGCAAGGCGGATGGCGACGACACCATCGTTGTGGTTGTGGTCGATGCCGAGGGGGCGTGGTGGTGGCTGGGCGAGCATGACGATGAGGCGCGCGCGCGGGCGCTGATCCGCCGGTTGCTGGAGGAGAGCCGGCATGGCGGGGGGCAGCACGCTCACCACCATCATCACCGGCATCATCATCGCCGTCATCGCACCCGGCTTTATGTCGTCGACTGGATCCTGTTGCGGCCTGCCATGCTGGGCGATGCGCGCGGCGGGGAGCCGTATAATTTCCGCGTGACGGCGGTCGTGTCGGCGACCCGGGCCGAGCGCGACGATCATGGCTGGCGCCGTGAGGCCGAGACGATCCTGCGCCAGAATACGCCCGCGCATGTCGCACTCGATTGCCTGTTCTTCGATGACCGGATGATGGAGCGGTTCGAACAGCTCTATGACGATTGGCGCGAGGCGATGCGGCATTGCCATCAGGGACGGCTGGTGCGGGCGAGCCGCGACCTGGCCGAATTCCTGACCCGCGCGATCGACGGTCCGCAACCCACGCCGCAGCCGACCCCGGATCCGACGCCGGAACCGACCCCGCCGCCGCCAACGCCCGCACCAACCCCCGATCCGACACCGGAACCCACGCCAGTGCCGACCCCGGTGCCGCCGCCGCCGGAGCCGACGCCCTATCCATCGCCGCCGACGCCAGCGCCGACGCCCGAGCCACCGCCGCCCGATCCGACGCCTGAGCCGGACCCGGACCCGCACCCGGTGTGGAGCTGGCTCAAATGGTTCTGGCAGACCTGGTTGTGGCCGATCCTGTCGGCGCTGCTGATCTGGCGCTGGTTCGGCAAGCGCCATGCCGAGCCTGAGCCCGAGCCAGTGCCGCCGCCGACCGCTGCACCGATCCCGCCGCCGCCCCCGCCACCTACGCCAACTCCGCTGCCGGAGCCGACGCCCATGCCGACACCGACGCCACCGCCTACTCCAACCCCCACTCCCACGCCGGCGCCGTCCAATCTGTTGCCCGGCACGGTCGTCGCGGCGCCGCCGGGGGCGCCGGGCTTCGACTGCAACACCGTGCTGACCGCGAGCAGTGCGGCGGGCTTTGTCGATGCCGGGTTCGATTTCGCGGTGCGCTACGTGCCCCGCAATTTCGTCGCCACGCCGGGCAATGCCCAGGGCAATCTGACGACGAGCGAGGCCGAGGCGATCCTGGGCGCGGGGCTGGCGCTGATGGTGGTGCAGCATGTCGCGTCGGCCGGCTGGACGCCGAGCCAGTCGTTGGGGGACAGCTATGGCAGCTATGCCGTCGCCAATGCGCAGGAGATCGGCCTGCCGCCCGGCATGATCCTGTGGGTCGATCTGGAGGGGGTGGCATCGGGCACGCCGGCGTCCACCACCACCGCCTATTGCCAGGCCTGGGCCGATCAGGTGAGCGCCGCCGGCTATGTCCCCGGCGTCTATATCGGCGCGAACACCGGGCTTTCGGCGAGCGAGATCGAGGCGCTGCCGTTCGATTATTACTGGCAATCGGGCAGCAGTGTCCCGGCGCTCAACCAGACCGGCTATTGCATGGTCCAGTCGATCAGCAGCAGCTATATCGTCGACGGCGTCGCCTATGATCTCGACGTCGTCCAGACCGACCTTGACGGCAAGACGCCGGTCTGGCTGGCGCCGAAATGACGATCTTCATCTCGATCGCCGCCTATCGCGACCCTGAGCTGGTCCCGACCATCGAACATTGCCTGGCGCGTGCGCGCTGGCCCGACCAGTTGCGCTTCGGGATTTGCTGGCAGCACGGGCCGGACGAAGCGCCGCCGCCTGCGCTCGATAACGGGCGGATGCGGGTGATCGATGTGCCATGGGAGGCGAGTCAGGGGGCGTGCTGGGCGCGGGCGCAGTGCATGTCGCGCTATGACGGCGAGGACTGGTTCCTCCAGCTCGATTCGCATCACCGCTTCGCGCAGGACTGGGACGCGATCCTGATCGATCAGGCGGAGCGCAGCGGGTCGGCGCTGCCGCTGCTCACCGCCTATGCCCCGGCCTATGATCCGGCGGTGCCGGTGCCGGCGAGCGAACAGCCGACCGTGATGCGGTTCGACCGCTTCACGCCGGAGGGTATTGCGCTGTGCCAGTTCGGCCCGGTGGCCGAAAAGCCCGATGGCGCACCGATCCGCGCGCGCTTCCTGTCGGCACATCTGTTGTTCGCGCCGGGGCGGTTCGTCGCGGACGTGCCCTATGACCCGGACCTGTATTTCATCGGGGAAGAGATCAGCCTGGCGATCCGCGCCTTCACCCATGGCTATGACCTGTTCCATCCGGGGCAGCATGTCGCGTGGCACGAATATACCCGCAAGCATCGCAGCAAACATTGGGACGATCACCGGGTCGAGCGCGGTGTCGCGACGCCATGGCATGCGCGCGATGCGGCGAGCCTCGACAAGGTGCGCCGCTTTCTGGCGACCCCTGAGGTTGGGCGATTTGGCTGTGGCACGGCGCGCAGCTTTGCCGATTATGAGGCCTATTCGGGCGTCAGTTTCCGCCGCCGCCACGCCAGCCGCGCGGCGCGGCGCGGGGATGAGCCCGAACCGCTGCCCGTGCGCGAGGCGGCGCGCGACTGGACCGTGCGGGTTTCGCTCGATCGCGCAGGCCTGCCCGATGCGGCGCTGCGCCACCCGCTCTTCTGGTATGTCGGATTCCACGACCGGCAGGGCAATGAGATTGCGCGTGACGATGCCGGACGCGCGGAGATGCACGCGCTGCTGACCGGCGGCGACGGGCCGATCCGGATCGAGCGGCGCTTTGCATCGCCCTGCCCCCCGGCGCGCTGGACGGTGTGGCCGGTCGACCGGCGCGGCCAGTGGCTCGACCGGATCGACGGCATCATCGACGTGGCGGGCGATCAACCGGTGATCGAGGTAAACGCATGAGCATCTTCATTTCGATCGCGGCGTATCGCGACCCGGACCTGATCCCGACGATCCGCGATTGTGTCGCCAAGGCGCGCTGGCCCGATCAGCTGCGCTTTGGCGTGTGCTGGCAGCACGGGGCGGACGAGCCGCGACCGCCCAGATTGCGCGGGCGGGTGCGGCTGATCGATGTGCCGTGGCAGGCGAGCGAGGGCGCATGCTGGGCGCGCGCGCAGTGCATGGCGCTGTATGATGGCGAGGACTGGTTCCTGCAGCTCGATTCGCACCACCGCTTTGCGCAGGACTGGGACGCGATCCTGATCGATCAGGCGGAGCGGAGCGGGGCGGCGCTGCCGTTGCTCACCACCTATGGCCGCCCGTTCGATCCGGCGACGCCGCTGCCCGGACCGATGCCGACCAGCATCGCGCTGCACAGCTTTCGCCGCGACGGTCTCCCGGTGGCGCAATGTGTGGAGCAGCCCGACTGGGCGGCGGGGGGCGGGCCGGTGCGCGCGCGGTTGTTGTCGGCGCATCTGCTGTTCGCGCCGGGGCGGTTCGTCGCGGACGTGCCCTATGATCCCGAGCTCTATTTCTATGGCGAGGAGATCAGCCTGGCGATCCGCGCCTTCACCCACGGATACGACCTGTTTCACCCCGGCGTGCATGTGCTGTGGCATCAGGAGCCACGGCGCAAGACGCCGCTGCACTGGGACGATCATGTCGTGGCGCAGCAGGCGGCGGTGACGGCGGCAGCGCGCGATGCGGCGAGCATCGCCAAGGTTCGTCGCTTCCTGCTCGATCCCGATACCGGCCCCTTTGGCTGCGGCACCGCGCGCAGCTTTGCGCAGTACGAAGCCTGGGCCGGGGTGAGTTTCCGGCGGCGCTATGCCAGCCCAGCCGCCCGGCGCGGCGATCCGGCGGGAGTGCCGCCGGTTGCGGGGTCGGCGATGCTCAAGACCTGGGCGGTGCGTATCCGGCTTGATCGCGCCGCGCTGGCCGATCCGGCGCTCGACCGGCCGAGCTTCTGGTATGTCGGCTTTCATGACGAGGCGCAGGTCGAACTGGCCCGCGCCGATGCACGCCCGGCGGAGATCAGCGCGGCGCTGGCGAACGGAGCGGGCGAGATCGTGCTCGACCGGCTGGTCCATGCGCCGCGCCCGCCGCGCAGCTGGACGGTGTGGCCGACCGACCGGCAGGGCCGCTGGCTGGGCAAATTGTCGGGCCCGGCGGAGGCACGTTGCCTGAGCTGATGATCGTTTGTGGATGACTGGAGGACATGATGACCGAGCAGACGTCGCAACACCGCACACCGTCCAATCCCGCCGCATCGGCGAAACCCGCGCAGCGTGCGCCGAAGAAGAAGCTGGCGCAGCTGCTCCCGAAGAAGAAGCCCGCGCAGCTCGCGCCGAAGAAAAAGCCGCTGCAGATGGCGCAGAAGAAAAAGCCGGTGCAGCGCGCGGCGAACCGCACCGGCCTGCCCGATGCGGTCAAGAGCGGGGTGGAGACGCTGTCGGGCATGTCGATGGACCATGTCCGGGTGCATTATAACTCGGCGAAACCGGCGCAGCTCAACGCCCATGCCTATGCCCAGGGGAGCGACATTCATGTCGCGCCGGGGCAGGCGCATCATGTGCCGCACGAGGCGTGGCATGTCGTGCAGCAAGCCAAGGGCCGCGTCCGCCCGACGCTGCAGATGGCGCAGGGCGTGGCGGTGAATGACGACCGCAGTCTGGAGCGCGAGGCCGATGTAATGGGCGCGCGGGCGCTGCAAATCGGATCGACCGGGGGGACGGCGCAGCTGACTGCGATCGCGGCACCGGCGGGCGGTGCGGTGGTACAGCGCGCGGTGCCGACTGCAATAGGCCTGCCTAAACCAGCACCGCAGACCGATCACTATATGGCGCAGGCGCGCGCGAACAATACGCGGTTTTCAAAGGCAGCCTATCCGCGTTCGAGTTTCTCATTCGGTGTCTATACCCGCGGCGCGGTACTTGCCCGGTTCAATCCCACCGGGATCGGGCATCATGCATCGACCGTGATGACCTCAACCGGGCATCAGGTGAACACTCAGGCAGTGCAGCTCGATCACCAGCCGCAGAGCTGGGCAAACATCGCCAATATCATGGAACAGCATAACGCCGTGCAGCAACAGCATGGAGTACCGTTCAGTGCCGCAGCCTATTACACGCTGTGGGATGCGCGCATGTATTATAACGACGTTACCAATCTGCGCCCGGCGATGGGGTCTGACAATGCCTCGGGCGGCGCGGAGGGTGTCGCGGTTGCCGCACCGATGCACGGCCAGCTTCAGGCAACGCTGGGCCATGCAACACATGCGATGACCAATTTGCAGCATGTCCTGGGCGCATTCCATGAGTCCTTTCAGGAGGATCATCTCCACCATGCCGTCAATTCGCTGGTGGACATCGCCAGCCGTGCGAACAAGCTAAGCGACGAAATCCAGAGCTTCGCATGATGGCGGGCTGAGGGACGCATCATGACCCCTGCGCCGCACCGGATCGCCCGGCTGCATTTGATCGCGTCGGTTTCCGATCTCGACCTTGCGTTCGGGCTGCGCGCGCGGATCGAGCGGTTGGCGTGGGAGATGCTGCCCGCCGCGATCGAGCGGGTGTGCGATGCGGTGGGTCCGCCCGGCCAGTTGTTGCGGATCGCGCGGCTCGACCTTGATCTGGGCACGGTGCGGCCGGACCATCTGGAGGAGGATGCGCTCAACGCCTTGCGACGCGCGCTGAGCGATGCGCTGGGGCAGGCATTGCACAATGCGCGATACAGCCCGTCGGATGCGGCGCGGCTGATCGACCCGGCGGCGATGCTGGTTGCGGATTTCGACCGCTATCTGGAGTCGGGGCGGCTGCCCGTGGCGCGGCGCGATGCCGGGTTCGACGCGGCGGCGCGCTTGCAATGGCTGATCGTCGAACAGCCCGATGCGCTGATCGCGATGCTGCGACGGCGCGCGCGCGACCGGTACGCGCTGGAACGGCTGGTGCTGCAGGCGGGGGAAGCGGGATTTGCCGCGCTGATCGGGTTGCTCGCGCCGCGTGATGCAGCGGTCATTCTGGCGCTGCTCTTCGATGTTGTGCTGGTGCAGCGTGATCCGCCCGCGCCGATTCCAGCGGCGCTGAGCGCAACCGCGCTCGACCGGGTGCTGCGGGTCGCGACGCTGGAGTTTCTGCTGCGTGACCCCGGATCGCAGTTCAATCGCCGCCGTTTCCTGTCGCATCTGATCGCGCGGGAGGCGCGGGCGATCGGGGTGGACTATGCCGTGCTGCTGCGGCTGCTCGGCGAAGCGGTTGCGGCGCTGCGCGGGCGGCAGGGCCTGCGGTCGTCGCTGCCCCGGATCTTGGCGGAGCTGCTTGACGAACCGGATGCACGGGAGATTGAAGCGCCGCCGGTCGGCGATGCCAGTCTGGTCGCCGCCATTGCCGCGGCGCGGACGGGCGCGTTCGACGCGCTGCTGGCCTGGGTCCGCCGGGTCGCGGGGAACCGCACCGCGCTTGACGCACTGGTTGCCCAGCTTTCCGACGGACTGTTCAGCGGTCTGATCGAGCGGCTTGATCCCGCCAATGCTGCACTGATCCTTACCATGCTCGACGATCTGGTGCTGGTCCATCGTGCGGATCGCGAGGTCCAGCTCGACGGGTTCGAGCCATCGCTGCGCGCGCTGACGCTGGCCTATCTGGTCCGCGATCCGGGGACGCAGTTCAACCGGCGCCAGTTCCTTGCCTTCCTCATCGCACGCGAAGCCGCGCGCGCGCGGGTCAGCTATCGCGATCTTGTGCAGCTCTTTGCTGCAGCGCTGGCGCGATTGCGCTCGCATCAGGGGCTGCGCGCGTCGTTGCCGGCGGTGCTGGCGGAGCTGGTCGATGCGCTTGACGAGGATGGCGATGCGCCGGTCGATGCGGGCGCGTTGCCGACCATGCTGCAGGCGCGGGCACATGACTCCGCAGCATTGGACGCGGTGATTGCCGAATTGACGGCGCACGGTGGTGAGGATGCAGCGGGGTTGCGGCGCTGGTTGAAGGCGCTGGTCCGGCAGCATGCGCGCGACCCCGCCATGTTGCGCGCGCTCGCCGGACGCATCGACCCGTTGGAGCGGGAGCGCCTGCTCGCGCTGCTCGACCCGGTTGCGGCGCCGGCGATCCACGCGGCGTTGCGCGGCTTTGCCCGGCGCCATGCTGCAGCACCATTGCTCGACCTGGGCGCCGCAGCGTTCGACGCGCTGCTATGGGCGCTGGCGCTGCGTTGGCGTGCCGGGGCGGGAACGGGGGCGTTCGATGCGGTTGCCTTTGAGCGCTTCATCGTTCGCGGACTCGCGCGGCTCGGCGGCGTGCCGCAAGCGGAGATCGCCGCCGCGTTGACGCAGGAGGCGCGCCGTCCGGTGCCAAGCGATGCACAGCGGCTGATCGACCAATATCTGCGCGGCGGCGCGGCGCATGGCGCGGGACGCGGGTTGGCGGCGATGTACGCCGCCGACCCGCAATGGCTGGCCACAGCGATCCGTCGCCACGCCCGCAGCGCCCCGGCGCATGTGCCGGCGATGATCGAGCGGATGTTCGACTGGCTCACCCCCGACGAAGTGATCGACTGCCTCGAGCCCGGCATGGGCAGCGCGGCGCGACGCTGGGCCGATGCGATGGGCGGGGTTGCCGCCGGGCAGTGGCAGGCGATCGTCGCGGCAATGCTGGCGGGCGAGACCCCGAGCTTCGCCGCGCTGCCGGCGGCGGCGGGGCGGCGGCTGGACCGGGTTGCGCTGATCGCACATTGGCTGAGCCATGATGCGCTTCCCTGGTGGTCGCCCGATCGCGACGCACTGACGGCGGCGCTGACGGCGCTGCCGCAGTTGAGCTTTGCCGAACTCGACCAGCTGTTCGGGGATGGCGAGCATGGCTTTGCGCGACTGTGGCGGGTGGTCGAGGCCGCCGATCCGGCGCTGCATTCGGCGCTGTTCGCACGGCTGATCCCGTGGGCGACGCGGCCGCGCGGTGGCGTGGCGGCGGTGCTGGAGCGGCTCAGCGCCCGTGAGCGGCTGATCGCGCTGACTCGTGCTGCCGCCGATGCGCTGGCGGGGGAGGAGCCGGATCTTGCCCGGCTTGGCAGCCCGCCACAGGCGCCGTCCGAGTTGCTCGCATCGCTCCCCCCGGCGGCGATTGCGACGACCGACGCGGTCGATACCGCACGCCTGCTCGCCTGGCTCGACGGAGGCGCGGCGAGCCGGGCGGAGGAGGCCGCCTTGCAGCGCCACTTTGCGATGCTGGCCGACCGCGACGATCCCGAATTGCGGGCGTGGCTGGATCAGCGGCGCGGGGATGCGCGCGCGCGGGCGCGCTGGGCGGTGCTGCTGCCGGTCGAGGGGCTGGCGCGGCTGGTGCGGTTGCTGGTTCCCGGCGGGGCGCAGCTGTGGCTGGACAGCGCGGCGATCGTGCTGGCGGCGGCACGACGGAGCGCGACCTTTGGTGCGCCGGCGCCTGATCCGGCGCAGCTTTGGACAATGTTGCTCGACCTTGTCGCCGCGCGCGATGCGCCGACGCCGGTGGCGGGCGCGGCAGTGCTGGTCGAGCGGCTGGCCGCCGGCGATGGTGCGCGTGCCGAGCGGTTGCGGCACGCAGCGCTGCGGATCGCGCAGGATGGCGGGCATCGCGCGGTTGCCGCCGCGATGCGTCGTGCCGCTCCGCCCGATCCGCCAGTTGCGGCGCCACCGCACGGGCGTACAGTGGATCGCCCTGCCCCCGAAGCGAAAGACCCGCCCAGCATGCCGGCCGAAGACGATGACGCGATCTTTATCGGTAATGCTGGGCTGGTGCTGTTCGCCCCCTTCCTTCCGACCTTGTTCGAACGGCTCGGCGTGCTTGCGGACACCGACAAGGGGCCGCGCATCGTCGATCCCGACGCGATGTCGCGCGCCGTCCATCTGCTGCAATATCTGGTCGACGCGCGTCTCGATGCGCCCGAGCCCGAGTTGGTGCTGAACAAATTGCTCTGTGGCCTGCCCAGTGCGACGCCCGTCGCGGCGGAGATCGAGCCCAGCGAGAGCGACCTTGCGATGTGCGACGGGCTGATCGGGGCGGTGATCGGCAACTGGCCGATTCTGGGCAATGCGTCAGCGGCAGCCCTGCGCGAAACCTTTCTCCAGCGGGAGGGACGATTGACCCATGGCGCGGACCGGTGGAACCTGGTCGTCCAGCGCAAGACGGTCGATGTGCTGGTCGATCAACTGCCCTGGAGCATCGCGATGATCTTTCACCGCTGGATGAGCGAACCGGTGCATACGACATGGTGAGCGCTGCGGACGCAAATGCGGCGGTGATCGATGCCGAGCTGGCGTGGCTGGAGGCGGTGATGGGCGCACGCTTTGCCGCTTATGGTGGCGAGGCGGACAGCGACCAGCCGCCGGATCCGCCCGCGCTCAACCATGGCGACGGGGCCTATGCGACATGCGTTCGCGCGCTCGGCCTGACGGGGGAGGAGCGGCTGGTGCTGATCCTTGCGCTCGCCCCCTATGTCGCGCCGGCAACGCTGGATTCGTTTCTGCTGCACAATCAGGCGACGGGGCGGCGCTTTACCGAATTTGGCGGGATGACCGGGCAGATCCATGCCGGGTTTCTGCCGACGGCCGAGACGGCGATGTTCCTGCTGGCGGGGGACGACCGGCGGCTGCGGATCGCGCTGGAGCCGCTGTTCGGGCGCGATCGTCCGCTGGTGCGCAGCGGGCTGCTCCAGACCGATCATCGCCACCCGGACGAGCCGCCGCTGTCGGTCGTGCTGCGGGTGTCGGAGGCGGGGCTGCACCAGTTGCTGCGCGGTGCCGATTATGCACCGGTGCCGGGGCCCAATTTCCCCGCGACGCGGATGTCGACGCCGCTCGACTGGCAGGATCTGGTGCTCGACGCGGCGACGATGCGGCAGGTCGAGATGATCGGCGCGTGGATCGCGCATGGCCAGACGTTGATGCAGGACTGGGGCCTTTCCCAGCGGTTAAAGCCCGGTTATCGCTGTCTTTTCCATGGCGGGCCGGGGACCGGCAAGACGCTGACCGCCAGTCTGCTGGGCAAGCGTTATGGCCTGCCGGTCTATCGCGTCGACCTGTCGCGGGTGGTGTCGAAATGGATCGGGGAGACCGAGAAGAATCTGGCCGGGCTGTTTGATCAGGCGGAGGACCGCAACTGGATTTTGTTCTTTGACGAGGCGGATGCGCTGTTCGGGAAGCGGACCGATGCGAGTTCGGCGAATGACCGCGCGGCCAACCAGCAGATTGCCTATCTGCTTCAACGGCTTGAGGATTATTCGGGACTGGCGATCCTGGCCACCAACCAGCATGACTATCTGGACGAAGCCTTTGCGCGGCGGTTTCAGTCGGCGATCCGCTTTCCGATGCCGGATGTCGCCGCGCGCACCCGGCTGTGGCGGGATTGCTTTGCAAATCAACGCTTTGCGGTCGCAGATGTCGATTTCGAGGAGCTGGCGCAGCGGCATGAGTTGGCGGGCGGGGCGATCATCAACGTGCTGCGCTATGCCTGTCTGGCGGCGGTCGGGCGCGATCCGGCGGTGGTCGAGGCGCATGATCTGATCGAGGGAATCCGGCGCGAGAAGCAGAAGGACGGGCAATATGTCAGCCGCGGAAATGTCTAGGAGGTAGAGCATGTCGACGCCGATGGTCACTTCGGGCGCGATGCTGCAGTGTAGTTTCGGGGTGGCGCCGTCCACATTTGTCGTCTTGCCGGTCAACCGCGTGACGGCGTGCAATTTCCCGGCAGGCACGATCATGGACAATGTGCCCATGCTCAACATCCCGCCATTCGGCATGTGCAGCAGCGAAGCCAATCC
>CAYMUJ010000039.1:0-23659 GCA_964393565.1 uncultured Stakelama sp.
CGCGGATCGATGCCGACGGCCATGTCTGGATCGGCGGACGCACCGCGACCGTGGCACGCGACGCCACCCTGGCTTGATGATGTGGACGCCCCCGCACTGACCGGCACCGCTATGGTGGTGGTCTCAGCAGGTAGGACGAGGAGCGTTCGAGATGACGATTGTGACCATCGGACTGGATTTGGCGAGAGCGTGTTTCAGGCGCATGGCGTTGATGAAGAAGGCAATGCGGTGTTGGCCAAGAAGCTACATCGCAAGCAGATGTTGCCGTTTTTCTCGAAGCTGCCACCGTGCCTGATCGGCGTTGAGGCTTGCGGCACGGCACACTACTGGGCGCGGACGCTCGCCGCGATGGGGCACGAAGTTCGCCTGATCCCGCCCGCCTACGTCAAAGCCTATGTCAAACGCGGCAAGAGCAACGCGCTCGATGCCGAAGCGATCTGCGAAGCCGTGCAGCGACCGACGATGCGGTTCGTGCCGACAAAGACCGTTGAACAGCAGGGCATCTTGATGACCCACCGCGCCCGGTCCCTGCTGGTGCGTCAACGCACCATACTCGCTAATGCCTTGCGGGCGCATCTGGCGGAGTTCGGCCTGGTCGCGAACCCTGGCATCGCCAACCTCGCAAGGCTGGCAGAGCAGGCGATGGCCGACAAGGATGCCTTGCCGCCCTATGCCCGGTCAGCACTGGAGATACTGATCCGCCAGGTCATTACGATCAGCAGCGAGGTGGCCGCCCTCGACCAGCAACTGATCGCCTGGCACGCCGAGAGTGAGGCCAGTCGCAGGCTTGCCGCGATACCGGGCCTTGGCATCATCACGGCAACAGCCATCGCCGCCACTGTCACCGATCCGGATCAGTTCAGATCCGGCAGGCAGTTTGCCGCGTGGCTCGGTCTGACACCGCAGCAGCACTCGACAGGCGGGAAGACTCGGCTCGGCGGCATCTCCAAGCAAGGTGATCGGTACCTGCGAAGGTTGCTCGTCGTCGGGGCCACAGCCGTTATGCGCCACGTCAAGGACAAGCCAACGCCGATGGCCGATTGGATCAGGAAGCTTAGCGAGAAGAAGCCATTCCGGCTCGTCTCGGTGGCCCTTGCCAACAAGCTGGCCCGGATCGCCTAGGTGATGCTGACCCGCAAGGAGACCTATCACCCCTACGCAAATTTGGCCTGATCACCCAGGTCACCCGAAATGGTAGTGGCAGTCGATGATGAGTAACGATCGAGCCAATGGTGAGACCAACCCGTCTGATTCAATGCGCTTCAACGCGCGAGAGCCTGTTTAGAGACCTCACCGGCGGATTTCCATCAGGGCCAGCGGCCAACGCAACGCCGCAAAAACAGGCCGGACATATGAAAGCAACCGATCAAAACCCGTCGCGACACAATGCCCTTGCCAAGGGGGCGTCCACATATGAATCAAAAAGGGCGACCCTTGCGGGCCGCCCTTTTCTCTGGTCACTTCGATCGATCAGAAGCGGATACCGACGCCAACGCCGGCGAAGTTCACGTCCGGACCTTCGATCAGGGTGCGGCGATACTCGACCTTGACGAACGCCTGCGCGCCGAGGTTGTGCTGATAGCCAGCACCAGCGAAGGCGCCATCGCCGCCGTCGTCGGCGAAGCTATAGCCGCCGAGCACATAGGCGCGGCCGGCGGTGCCGACCTTGGCGCCAGCGCGGCCGGCGAGGCTCCACAGCATGTCGGCATCTGCAACGAGCAGCTTGTCCGCCGAAGCTTCAACGCCGATGAACGCGGTGTCGCCCAGGTTGAAGTCGTAACCGGCTGCGACGCCAGCGAAAGCTTCTTCACCGCCCTCGGCCCATGCGATACCGCCGCGCAGTTCGACGCGGCCTTCACCGCCAGCGTCGTCCTGAGCGAACGCGGGCGAAGCGACGGTGGCGGCAGCAAGCGCCGCAAGAATAGCGATCTTACGCATAACAGATTCCCCAAGCAGGATGTTGTTCTGGTTACGCAACATGTCGTTGCGGAAGCTCAGGTAGACAAGGGTCATGTGCTTTACAAGAGTAACACGGATCAATTCTGCAACATTGTAGAAATACCGTGACATATGGGCAACATCATACCCGTCAGCCCAGGGCCGCCTGCTTCTCTTCCGCCAGCCGGTCCAGCTCAGCCCGGCTCTTCTTCTCGCTCGCGGTCTTCAGCTGTCCGCATGCCGCATCGATGTCGCGCCCGCGCGGCGTGCGCGCCGGGGCGGAGATGCCGGCACCGAACACGATTTCCTGAAACGCCCGGATCCGCTCCGGCGTCGAGCATTCGTACGGCGCGCCGGGCCACGGGTTGAACGGGATCAGATTGACCTTGGCGGGCAGCTTGTACTGCTTGATCAACCGCACCAGCTCACGCGCATCGTCGTCGCTGTCATTCTTGTCCTTCAGCATCACATATTCGAACGTGATGCGGCGGGCATTGTTCGCGCCGGGATAGTCGGCACAGGCCTGCAGCAGTTCCTCGATCCCGAACTTGCGGTTCAGCGGCACGATCTCGTCGCGCACTTCCTTGGTCACCGCATGGAGCGAGACAGCCAGGTTGACCCCGATCTCCTCGCCTGCGCGCGCCATCATCGGCACGACGCCGCTGGTGGACAGGGTGATGCGTCGCTTGCTCAGCGCAAGGCCATCGCCATCCATCACGATCTTCAGCGAATCGCGGACATTGTCGAAATTATAGAGCGGCTCACCCATCCCCATCATCACGATGTTGGTCAGCATCCGCCCCTCCGGCGTGCTCGGCCACTCACCCAGCGCGTCGCGCGCCAGCATCACCTGTCCGACGATCTCGCCGGGTTCCAGATTGCGGACCAGCCGCATCGTGCCGGTGTGGCAGAAGCGGCAGTTGAGCGTGCAACCGACCTGACTCGAAACGCACAAGGTGCCCCGATCCGCGTCGGGGATGAACACCATCTCGTAATCCTGCCCATCGTCCGACCGCAGCAGCCATTTGCGCGTGCCGTCGGTCGACACCTGCGCCTCGACCACCTGCGGGCGCGAGATCACGAAGCGTTGTGCCAGCCAGGGCTGCATCGCCTTCGAAATATCGGTCATCAAGCTGAAATCGGTGACGCCGCGATTATAGATCCAGTGCCATAATTGCTTGGCACGCAGCTTCGCCTGTTTCGGCTCCAGCTGCGCCGTCTCCAGCGCAATGCGCAGATCGGCCTTGGACAGGCCGAGCAGGTCGATCCGCCCATCGGCACGCGGCTTCAGGCTGCGCGGAACGGGCACGGGGTCGATGTGCCCGGGAATGGGCATCGGGGGCGACGAGACTGACTGCATGGCGGGCATATAGCCGAAGTGCGCGCCTATTTCCATGCCCGCCTTGTCCCGGGGGTGCCACGGCCCGGCGATGATTGGTTGCGACACACCCGCAGCGTCGGAAACCTGCCGCCCGAAGCGTCGTAGACGCCTCGATTGTAATGCGTTTTGGAGTAGGCCATTGACCAAGCTCACTTACGCGGCGCTCGCCCTCGGCCTTGCCGCCGCCCTCCCCGCAGCCGCCCAGACCACCGCCCCCGCCGCCCCGGCACCGCAGGCGCAAGCCCCCGCTTCGGCACCGATGAGGAAGTAACGAAGTTCGCCAAGGCCACGCTCGCCGCCAATGCGGTGACCAAGGATGCGTCCATCCCCGCCGCCGAAAAGACGGCAAAGATGACCGAAGCAGTCACCAGTGCCGGGCTTGAAACCGGTCGCTTCAACGAAATCGCGACGCTGGCGCAATCCGATCCCGCGGTGAAGGACAAGGTTCAGGCTGCGATCGTCGCGGTGCGCGATCAGGCTCAGCCCAGCGCGCAGCAATAATCAACACGATGGGTTGCGCGCGTTCAGCGTCGCGCGCAGCCCATCGCCGCTGCGTCGATCGCCGTCGCCGCTCCCTTGAGCGCATAGACATCGGCAAAGGCGCCACCGCCCCTGGCAACACTTTCCACACTCATCGACCGGCTTGAGCGGATCGCCGCGACGATCGCGCGATCAGTGCGCGCATCCGGCGCCCATGCGTCGCTTGCGCCTGCGATCAGCTCAAAACGGCGCTCGCCGATCGCCAGCGTCACCTTGGCGCGCGGGTCGCGTGCCCGGCTCAGGCGGATATGCACCTGCCCGCGCGTGCCTGCGCGCGGCCAGTTGGCAATGCTGAAAAAGGTGCCGCTCCTGCCCTGCACGGGTTGCGCGATCGCGTAGCAACGGACAGGGGCTGGATCGCGAAACGCACCCCAGCCATCGAAAATCCCGATCGGCTGACGGCCTTGCCCCTGGCCTGCCACCGCGAGTGCAAGCAACAGCGCGATCACGCCGGCGCCCGCCCGCTGCCCAGATGCACGACGGTTTCCCGCCCCTGCTCGATCATCACGACCGACCCCTGCGGCAGACCTAGAGAAATCGGCGTCGCAAACTCCGCGTGAACGTCCTGCCCCGTCATGACGCCGCGCAACACCCGGCTGGAAATGCCGTGCATGATGATCAGCCGGTCGCCCGCATCCTCATCAGTCTCGGCCAACCAGTCGGACACGCGCGCCGCGATCTGCGGATAGGTTTCGCCATCGGGTGCAGGATGGAGCAGCCCGGTGGGCGCAATCACCGGCAAGGTGCCCGCCATCAGTTCGGCATAACTCCGCCCGCCCCAGCTGCCCATGCCGATCTCGGTCAGGCGCGGGTCCTGCCGCGTGGCGTGCCAGTCGAGTTCCAGATGTTCTGCAATCACCGCCAGCGTCTGCAGAGCGCGGCCGGTATTCGACGCCCACAGCGTCAGCGCAGGTGCCCGCCCGAGCAGTGCGCGCAACGCCCGCCCCATCTCGTCCGCCTGCGCGAAGCCGGCGCGGGTCAGCGGCGTGTGCGGATGATCGCCCTGCAACCGGCGCGCGGCGTTGAACACCGTTTCCCCGTGCCGGGCGATGAAGTCGCGTCCCTTACGCATGCCCCATTGCTAGGCATCACTGTTGCCTGAAAGCAACGGATTTCGGCGTTTATGTGCGGTTCATGCAACTTGTGCGCCGCACCGGCCTTCGCCCAGGACACCGACCCGACCTTCACCGGCTTTCGCGCCTGCGTCATCGACGGCTATGACATCGGCGTCGGTGGCACGATGGTCGGCGTCGAGGCCGAACTGCGCGAGAATTTCGAGCTGGACGGCTGGCGCCTCGGCGCTGGCATCGAGCAGGCGATCGGCACCAACAGCTACGCCAAGCTCGAATATCGCTACTCGAACTATTTGAACGCGAATTTCGAGTACAGCAACGGCGCGATCACCGAGGATTTCGACATCGACACCGATCGTCACCAGATCGCAGTGGGCGTCGGCTTCCGCTTCTGAGCGAGCGCCTGTCCACAAATGAATGCGACGAAGGGCCGGAGCCGCTTGCTCCGGCCCTTTTTCGCGTTAAGGATAGCTTGAACTTCCGACGGCAATTCACGCGCCGTCTGTTGAATTTGGGCGACCGCCCGGGGGTTTGGAATACACATGAAAGCGACGATCGAACGCGCCACGCTTCTTCGCGGCCTCAGCCACGTCCAGTCGGTGGTCGAGCGGCGCAATACCATCCCGATTCTGTCCAACGTGCTGATCGAGGCATCGCTGGACGGATCGCTACGCCTGATGGCCACCGACCTCGACCTGCAGATCGACGAAACCGTCCCTGCGGCGGTCGATCAGGCCGGCGCGATCACCGTGCCCGCGCACACGCTGTTCGACATCGCCCGCAAGCTGCCTGAGGGCGCGCAGGTCGAGCTGACCGCGGCCGAGGGCAAGATCAAGGTCAATGCCGGCCGTGCGAAGTTCGAACTCGGCACGCTGCCGCGCGACGATTTCCCGGTGATCGCGGAGGGCGAACTGCCCACCGTGTTCGAACTGCCCGCCGAAACGCTCAAGCAGATCATCGACAAGACCCGCTTCGCGATCTCGACCGAAGAGACGCGCTATTATCTCAACGGCATCTTCCTGCACGTCGCCGACGATTCGCTGAAGGCTGCGGCGACCGATGGCCACCGTCTCGCCCGCGTCACCGTGCCCCGCCCCGAAGGCGCCGAAGCGATGCCCGACGTGATCGTCCCGCGCAAATGCGTGGCCGAGCTGCGCAAGCTGCTCGACGAAGTCGACGGGTCGGTCGGCGTGTCGCTGTCGGGGTCCAAGATCCGCTTCGACCTCGGCGCCGCGATCCTGACGTCAAAGCTGATCGACGGCACCTTCCCCGATTATTCGCGCGTCATCCCGACCGGGAACGACAAGATCCTCAAGATCGACCCGCGCAGCTTCATGCAGGGCGTCGACCGCGTCTCGACCATCGCGACGGAAAAGACCCGCGCGGTCAAGATGGCGCTCGACCGCGACCGCATCACCCTGTCGGTCACCAGCCCCGACAACGGCACCGCAGCCGAGGACGTCCCCGGCGAATATGCCGCGCAGCCGTTCGAGATCGGGTTCAACTCGCGCTATCTGATGGACATTCTCGGCCAGATCGAAAGCGATGTGGTCGAAGTCCACCTCGCCGACGCCGCCGCGCCGACGCTGATCCGAGAGAATGACAAATCACCGGCACTCTATGTGCTGATGCCGATGCGTGTCTGACCGGGTAGGTCTGCCGCGTCTCTGATCTTGCCAGACAGGGAATAACCACTTATTGACACATCTGTCAGTAACGGTGATTCCCATGGCAAGTCAGGCAATCGACTGGAGCAAACCGCGCAAGCGCGAATGGGGGACGGCGCTGACCGCGCTGCGCCGCCTGCTCGCCAATGGCGACGATACGGTGCAGGTGTTCCGCATCATGCGCGCGCTGAACGGCGACACGCTGGCGCGCAACTATCGCCGGCTGCTGAGCACGGCGGAAGGCGGGCGAATCGCCTATCGCCGGACCGAGCTGGCAGAGAAATTCTCCGACCGCGCCTGGCTCGATTCACTGCCCGAGGGTAGCGTCGGCGCGGCCTATCGCGCCTTTCTCGATCGCACCGGCTATTCGGCGCAGGGCCTCGCCGATGTCAGCTATGCCGACGCCGATGTCGAGCGCGGGATCGAACATCCGCACGCCTGGTACGGGCGGCGCGAGCGCGACATTCACGACATCTGGCACGTCATCACCGGCTATCAGGCCGACGAACCGCTCGGTGAAGCCTGCCTCGTCGCCTTTTCCTATGCGCAGACCGGCGGCCTTGGCTGGGCGTTCATCGCGCTCGGCGCCGCACTCAAGAGCCTGCGCGTCACCGGATCGCGCAGCTTCGCCAAGGCGGTGCGCGAAGGCTATCGCCACGGCAAGGCCGCGCGCTGGCTGTCGGGCGAGGATTACGAACTGCTGCTCGCCGTACCGCTCGACGCAGTGCGCGCACGCCTCAACATCGGCGACCCGGTCCTCTACCGCGCGGCGCAGGCCGAATTGCGCGAAAAGGGCGTGCAGGGGATCTGAAACCACGTTCCGTTTGTGCTGAGCCTGTCGAAGCACCGCTCCTGCCGCTAATGTCAGGCACGCCCTTCGACAAGCTCAGGGCAAACGGGCGTGTGCGATAGCCAGCCCCCTAACGCTGCACCCCGCGCATCGGGCTGTCGTCCTCGACCGGGGTCAGCACCTTCAGATCCTCGCGCAGCGTGTTGCGGTCGAGCACCGTCGCCGGCAGTTGCAGAACCGCGCCGCGAAAACTCGCCGGGCCAAAGCGCTGCAGGCGATACAGCTCCAGCGTCTGCCCCGCCTCGCCCCGCACCGACAGGCGCAGCAGCGTCCCCTTGCCGAACAACTCCGCCGCCGCCTTGGCCAGATTACGGCGCGTCCCCTCCGGTTCCAGCGCCGCGACATCGGCGGGCGCCATGTGCATGCGGATCAGCCGCCCGACCTGCGCCAGCGCCGGATCGCTCGACATCACTGCCTCCAGCCCGTTGGGTCGTGGGTCGCCGACCGCGCTCAGCCGCCACACCTTGCCGGTACGCCCGCCGACCTCTTCGGTCCCGACCTGAATGACCTGGAACGTCACGACCGGCGGGGGCGTGATCAGCATTTCCCGCCCATCGTAGAGGCGCACGACCCGGGTACCATCCGGGCGCAGTTCACCCGATGCCTTCGCCGCCGCCTCCGCTTGCTCCACGCGCTTGCGTTGCGCATCCGCCAGCGCAGACAGCGCCGCCATCACGTCGCCGCGCAATGCCGCGACCGGTTCCATCTTGTATTTGGTCTTGTCGATCGCGACGCGGCGCTCGTTCATCAGATAGTCCTGACCATCGCGCACAATGATGCCGCGCCGCTTGCCGGCCCACAGGCGCGCATTGCCGTCATCATCGAAGTTGATGGTGATCGCGTCCGCGCGCCCTTCCTTGCTGTAGCTTGCCTCGACCCCGTCGATCACGCGCGTCGCCGGATCGCCGCCGCATCCGGCCGCACCGAGCAGGATTGCCGCCAGAATCAGTCGCTTCATAAGTCCCCCCGGACGCTTTCGACGTCTGGACGCTATCGCGCGCCACGCCGGAACGCTAGACGCCGCTGATGGCCCTCACCCGCCTCGTCCTGACCGATTTCCGCAACCATCGCGACACGATCTTGAATGTCGGGGCCGGCTTCGTCGTGCTGGCGGGCGACAATGGCGCGGGAAAGACCAATGTGCTGGAGGCGGTGTCCCTGCTCGCCCCCGGTCGCGGTCTGCGCCGCGCGCCGCTGACCGAAATGGCGCGACAGGGCGGGAGCGGCGGGTTCGGCGTCGCAGCGCAACTCGATGGTGAGGTCGAGATTGGCACCGGCACCCAGCCCTCTGCACCCGAGCGCCGCATCGTCCGCGTCAATGGCGCCACCGCCGCCGCAACCTCGCTCGGCGAATGGCTGACCGTGCTGTGGCTCACCCCCGCGATGGACCGGCTGTTTGCCGAACCGGCGAGCGAGCGGCGGCGCTTCCTCGACCGGCTCGCCCTCGCGCTCGTCCCCAGCCATGCCCATCACAGCGCGCGCTACGAGGCCGCAATGCGCGAACGCAACCGCCTGCTGGGTGCCGAAGAACCCGCCGATCCCGACTGGCTCACAGCGCTGGAAGCGCGCATGTCGGAGCATGGCGCGGCAATCGACGCAGCGCGCCGCACCACCGTCGCCCAGCTCTCCGAACGCCTCGTTGCGCAACCCGAAGGGCCGTTCGCCCGCGCCGGCCTCGCCATCGAGGGTGACGATGCGACCGATCTCGCCCCGCGCCTGCGCGCCGGTCGCGCGCGCGACGCGGCCGCCGGGCGCACGCTGACCGGCCCGCATCGTCAGGACTTGGCAGTCACGCATCTCGGCAAGGGCCAGGCCGCGCATCTCTGCTCGACCGGCGAGCAAAAGGCGCTGCTGCTCGCCATCGTCCTCGCCCATGCCGAACTGGTCGCCGATCGCACCGGCCGCGCGCCGATCCTGCTGCTCGATGAGGTCGCGGCGCACCTCGATCCCGCCCGCCGTGCGGCGCTGTTCGAACGGCTGGCGGGGCGCGGACAGGTGTGGATGACCGGCACCGAACCGGCACTGTTTGCTGAGGCGGGGGCGGCACTGCGGCTCATCGTTCACGACGGCGCGATTCACCCCGCTTAAGGCCCATTTCGCTTCCGTTTTGTGACCATGGACCCTATAGGCTGGGCATGGCATCAGACGACAACAACACCACCGATTCCGCCCCCAACTCCAACGCCTACGGCGCCGACAGCATCAAGGTCCTCAAGGGCCTCGACGCGGTGCGCAAGCGGCCCGGAATGTATATCGGTGACACCGATGACGGTTCCGGCCTGCACCACATGGTGTTCGAGGTTTCGGACAACGCGATCGACGAAGCGCTGGCCGGTCATTGCGACAAGATCATCATCCAGCTGAACGCCGATGGCTCGGTCTCGGTCGAGGATAATGGCCGCGGCATCCCGACCGGCATCCACAGCGAAGAGGGCGTGAGCGCGGCGGAGGTCATCATGACCCAGCTCCACGCCGGCGGTAAGTTCGAGAATACGTCGGACGACAATGCCTACAAGGTCTCCGGCGGTCTGCACGGCGTCGGCGTGTCGGTGGTCAACGCGCTGTCCGAGTGGCTCGATCTCAACATCTGGCGCGATGGTGAAGAGCATTACATGCGCTTCGCTTATGGCGATGCCGTCGCCCCGCTCAAGGTGATCGGCCCGGCCAATGGCAAGAAGGGCACGCGCGTGACCTTCCTCGCCTCGACCGAAAAGACGCCGGGCGATGGCGGGACGTTCAAGAACCAGATCGAATATGACTTCGACAAGCTCGAACATCGCTATCGCGAGCTGGCGTTCCTGAACTCGGGCGTGCGCCTGTTCCTGCGCGACGCGCGGCACGAAGAGGTCAAGGAAGTCGAACTTTATTACGAAGGCGGGATCGCCGCCTTTGTGAAGTGGCTCGACCGCAACAAATCGCCGCTCTTCCCCGATCCGATTTCGGTGACCGGGCAGCGCGACGATATCGGCATCGACGTCGCGCTGGAGTGGAACGACAGCTATTACGAAAACGTCCTCTGCTTCACCAACAACATCCCGCAGCGTGACGGCGGCACCCATCTCGCCGCGTTTCGCGCCGCGCTGACCCGCACGATCAACAATTATGCCGACAAGTCGGGTCTGCTGAAGAAGGAAAAGGTCACGCTCACCGGCGACGATATGCGCGAAGGCCTGACCGCGATCGTCAGCGTCAAACTGCCCGACCCCAAGTTCAGCAGCCAGACCAAGGACAAGCTGGTGTCGTCCGAAGTCCGTCAGCCGCTCGAAGCGCTGATGGCCGACAAGATGAACGACTGGCTGGAGGAAAACCCCGCCCACGCCCGCATGATCATCCAGAAGGTGATCGACGCCGCCGCCGCGCGCGAAGCGGCCAAGCGTGCGCGCGAACTGACCCGGCGCAAGGGCGTGATGGACATCGCCTCGCTGCCCGGCAAGCTCGCCGATTGTCAGGAGCGCGATCCGGCCAAGTCCGAACTGTTCCTGGTCGAGGGTGACTCGGCCGGCGGCTCGGCCAAGCAGGGCCGCGACCGCCATTTCCAGGCGATCCTCCCGCTGCGCGGCAAGATCCTGAACGTCGAACGGGCACGCTTTGACCGCATGCTCTCGTCCAAGGAAATCGGCACGCTGATCCAGGCGATGGGCACCGGCATCGGGCGCGACGACTTCAACCTCGAAAAGCTGCGCTACCACAAGATCGTCATCATGACCGACGCCGACGTGGACGGCGCGCATATCCGCACGTTGCTGCTCACCTTCTTCTACCGCCAGATGCCCGAGATCATCGAGGCCGGGCACCTCTTCATCGCCCAGCCGCCGCTGTACAAGGCGACCAAGGGCCGGTCGGAAGTGTATCTGAAGGACGATGCCGCGCTTGACGATTATCTGGTCGAGGCGGGGGTTGCCGGCAACCGGCTGGAAACCGCGTCGGGCACGCGCTTCGGTGAGGATCTGGCGGGCCTGGTCGATCATGCGCGCCGCATGAAGACGCTGATGCGCTATGTCCCGCGCCGCTATGATTCCTCGATCATCGAGGCACTGGCGCTGGGCCGTGCGCTCGATCCCGAAGCAACGCGCGAGCAGCGCGGGGAGCGGCTGGCTGCGGTCACGCAGCGGCTCGACCTCACCGATGCCGACGCCCGCTGGACCGCGCGCGTGACCGATGATGGCGGCTTCCATTTCGAGCGCTGGTGGCGTGGCGTGACCGATCACCACATCATCGAAGCCGCGTTCCTGACTTCGGCCGAGGGGCGCAAGCTGCATACGCTCGCCGCGGAACAGGCCGACAGCTATGCGCAGATCGCCAAGCTCGTCTCCGCCAAGACCGCGCAGGCTGAAGACTCGGCTCCGGTCGCCGAGGGCGAAGAGGACTTGCCCGTCGCGGCGGCCAAGGGCGAGACGCTGGTCGCGCGGCCGAGCGAGCTGCTCGACGCGATCCTCGCCTCGGGCCGCAAGGGCCTGTCGATCCAGCGCTACAAGGGGCTGGGCGAGATGAACGCCGAACAATTGTGGGAAACCACGCTCGATCCGGCCAACCGCTCGATGCTCGTGGTGCAGGTCGATCAGGCCGACGTCGCGGACGAGATCTTCACTCGCCTCATGGGCGATGTCGTCGAACCGCGCCGCGAATTCATCCAGGAAAACGCGCTAAGCGTCGCCAATCTAGACGTTTGACCGGAAACAGCCGGATCGCGCAAACCGCGACCCGGCCGCCGTCAGTCGTGCGCCAGTCTCGACGTTTGACCGCAGAATTCAAACAAACCGGCGCTGGACGGATTGCCCTCCAGCGCAGCGTCTGTTTCACCCCCGCACCGAAAGGGGCCGGGGACCATGCGTTCGATCATCGCTGTCATCATGCTGACCGCCGCTGTGCCGGTCGCAGCGCAGGACGCCGCGCCTGCCCCCGCCACGTCCGGCAGCGCGACCGTGCTCGCAAACGGCATGGCGAGCTATTATGGCGATGCGCACGCGGGTAATCGCACCGCCAGCGGTGAACGCTTCGATCCCGATGGCATGACCGCCGCGCACCGCACCCTGCCCTTCGGCACGCGCCTGCGCGTCACCGATCCCTCGACCGGGCGCAGCGTGATCGTTCGCGTCAACGATCGCGGGCCGTTCCATCAAAGCCGCCTGCTCGATCTGTCCGAAGGCGCAGCGCGGGAGCTCGGCATCATCCGTCGCGGGCGCGCGATGGTCGAAATCGCACTCGCCGAGACCATGACTGCCGCCAGCGACGGCAACTGATTCCCGTTTCGTCGCCCAACGCATCATGTTAGCCTCCACCCTGGGAGGTTCGATGCCATGTCCCTGTTGCTGCTTGCCCTCGCGTTTCAGTCCGGTACCGATGACACGCTGTTGCGTATCCACCGTGAAAAGACGCGCGCCGCCATCGCCTGCGAAAAGCCCAGCGACCCGAACGAAGTGACGATCTGCGCACTGCGTGAGGCCGACAAGAAGTATCGCGTCCCGTTCGTCACCGCACGCGCCGTCGACAACCGGCCAGCGGAAACGGCGCGGGTGCTCGAGGACACGATGTTCCAATGCGGCGTATCCGGCCCATTCCTGACGCCATGCGGCGGGGTTTTCGGGGTGACCGCCAGTGTCGGCTTTGATGGCAAGGTGGTACGCAAGCGCGAACCCGCCCCCTAGATACATTTTCAGTTAGGCGGGACCAGCCCGCTCACTCACCCAGAATGGGCATCCACATCGGTTCGCCCGCGAGGCTCTGCGAACCGCGCAGCGCCTCCAGCGCCTGCGCGACACAGCGTTCCGGCCCCTCATGCGTCACGATTGCAAGCAGCACGCTGCCATCCGCCATTGCGCCGCGCTGGATCAGCGATTCGATCGACACGCCCGCGTCGCGCATCGCCGCCGCGATCTCGGCCAGCACACCGACCTTGTCAGGCACGGTAAAGCGCAGATAGGCACGCCCGCGCCGCTCCCCGCTCGGGGCGGCGGGTTCTTTTGCGAGGCTGGCGGCGGGCATGGCGTAGGGTGGGCCGAATTCCGTCCGTGCAATGTCGATCAAGTCGGCGACGACTGCGCTCGCGGTCGGGCCATCGCCTGCACCTGCCCCCTGGAAAAGTAGACGCCCGACAAAATTGCCTTCCGCCACGACCGCATTGGTCGCACCGGTGACGTGCGCGAGCGGGTGGGCGAGCGGGACGAGATGCGGGTGAACGCGCTGGAACAGCCCGTCGGCATTGAGGTCGGCAATCCCGAGCAGGCGGACACGATAGCCCAAAGCGGCTGCCTCGGCGATGTCGGCAGCGAGCAGGTGGCGAATGCCATAGATCGCGACATCACCGAACGCCGGCTGGGTCCCGAAAGCAAGGCTGGCAAGGATGGACAGCTTGTGCGCGGCATCCACGCCATCAATGTCGAAGCTCGGGTCCGCCTCGGCAAAGCCCTTGGCCTGCGCCTCCGCCAGCACCTCGGCAAAATCGCGCCCTTCCGCCTCCATCTTCGACAGGATGAAATTGCAGGTGCCGTTGAGAATGCCATAAACGCGGTCGATCACATTCGCCGCCGCGCCTTCACGCAGCCCCTTGATCACCGGCACGCCGCCCGCAACCGCCGCCTCGAACTTCATCGGCGTGTCGGCCTGTTCGGCGACATGTGCGAGTTCGAGGCCGTGATGCGCGATCATCGCCTTATTGGCGGTGACCAGCCCTTTCCCCGCCGCCAGCGTCGCGCGGGCGAGCGCAAGTGCCGGGCCGTCCGACCCGCCGATCAGCTCGACCACGACATCAGCGCGCGGGTGGTGTGCCAGTTCGCGCATGTCATCGACCCAGTCGAAGCGGGTGATGTCGACGCCGCGATCCTTGGTCCGGTCGCGCGCGGACACCGCCACGATCTCGATCGGCCGCCCTGCCCGCCGCGCGATCAGATCGGCATTGGCGTCGATCAGACGAATGACCCCCGCGCCCACCGTGCCAAGGCCAGCCAGTGCAACGCGGAGCGGTTCAGTCATGTCTTCATCCCTGTAAGCAGCAACGGCCCGGGCATCGCCCGGGCCGACTATGTCGCCCATACCCCCCTCCCGTGCCGGGAGGGGAGAAATTTTTTCTACTTCTTCGTCAGCCCGATCTCGGCCAGGCGTTCGGCGAGATAGTCGTGCGCGGTGATCGGCGGCTCGCGCTCGGGATTCTCTGCGGTCACCGTCTGCGGCAGCGCCTTGATCAGGAAATCGGGCGCGGGATGCAGGAAGAAGGGCATCGAATAGCGCGCATGGCCGCGCCGCTCGACCGGCGGATTGACCACACGGTGCGTGGTCGAAGGCAGGACATGGTTGGTCAGCCGCTGCAGCATGTCGCCGACATTGACGACCATCGCGCCCTCGGGCGGCTTGACCGGCAGCCATTCGCCATCCTTGTCGAGCAGCTCCAGACCCGCTTCCTCCGCGCCGAGCAACAGGGTGATGAGGTTGATATCCTCATGCGCGCCCGCGCGGACGTTCGGCGCATCCTCGGTCACCGGCGGATAGTGCAGCAGGCGCAGCACCGAATTGCCGTCCGTTACCGCATGGTCGAACCAGTCGGGCGCGAGGCCGAGATGGACGGCGATCGCCGAAAGCAGTCGGTCCCCGGCGGTGTCGAATGCCGCGAACAGCTCGATGAACGTCTCGCGGAAGCCCGCGGGCTGATCGGGCCAGATGTTCGGCGCCATCAGTTCCGAGAAGCGGTGACCGGCGGCCAGCTCACGCCCGATATGCCAGAATTCCTTGAGGTCGACATGGGTTGCGCCCTTGGCGATCTCGGTCTTGAACGGGGTATAGCCGCGCGCACCGCCGCCGCCCGCGACGAAATAGCTGCGCTTGACGTCTTCGGGCAGGTCGAAAAACGCCTTGGTCATCGCCCAGGCGCGGTCGATCAGCCCCTGCGGAATGCCGTGGTCCGAGACCATCGCAAAGCCGAACCGCTCGAACGAACCGCCCAGCGCGGCGGCAAAGCCCTCCGGATCGCGCGCCTGATCGGCGAGGCTGACAAGGGGGACTTCGGCAAGAACGGTATCGGACATTTCAAAGCGACTCCGGGAAACGAATCTCCCTCAAATAGTCGCCTTGGAGACGATCGAACAGGGGCGGGAAATTCCGGATGGAAATGCGCGGGAGAGGTGCGGTGCCGTGCACCCCTCCCGCTACGCCGCCCGCCTACGCGCGGACGGCGGATGGGTGTTGCTTGCGGTTTTGCGGCACCAGCCCGCTCAGCAAAGCTCAGTCGAACTTCAGTTCCCCGACACGGTCAGCGAGCCGCGGCTCTTGGCCTCGCCCGTCCCGTCGATCTTGAGCGTATAGGGGCTGCCCGACTTGGTCTTGCCGGTCAGTTCGTCGCGGTTGGCGGTGACGGTGAAACCCGCCCCCTCCATCTGCTCCCGGAACCAGTCGCGCACGCGCGTGGCGTCCGCCGGAGCGTCGAACGTCACCTTCACACCGCCAGACCGGGTACCGTCCTGGCGATCGTCGATGTCGAGGCTGGACAATGTGGCGCCCGGATAGAGCTTGACGCCGTCAATCTCGAAATTCTCCGCGCCAATGTTGAACTTGGGCAGCTTGATCGAGCCTTCGAAGCCCGGTGCCTTGACCGACACCTTGCCATCCTTGTCCGCCTGGGCCGTAACCGACCCATTGTCGCCCTGGATCGAAATGCTGGTCCCGTTACCGTCGCCGTCCCCGCCACAGGCGGAGAGCGAAACCGCCAGCGGAAGCGCAAGCCAGACAGACTTCATCGCAAAACTCCAAGCGTATTATTCATACAATACACTATCGCGCTTTTGCCCCGACGTCAAATCCGGGGGTGACGCATGGGTTTCAATGCGGCATGGGCCACGCATGGACGTGCGTAGCCAGACAGACGAAACCGGCGTGCAGGAAAACCGGTCCCCGATCCCGATGAGCGAGTTCGTCGCGCTGATCGCGTCGATCATGGCGCTCAGTGCGCTCGGCATCGATTCGATGCTGCCCGCACTTCCTGCGATTTCGGATCATCTGGGCGTGAGCGAGCCCAATCACCGCCAATATGTGATTACCGCGTTCATGCTGGGTTTTGCCGTGGCGCAGTTGATTCACGGACCACTTGCCGACCGTTATGGGCGCAAACCCGTTATCGGCATCGCGCTGGCACTTTATGTCGTCACCAACCTGATCGCGGCATCTTCGGGCAGTTTCGAACTGCTGCTGGCCGCGCGGGCGGCAAGCGGCGCGGCGGTCGCGGCGGGGCGTGTGGTGACGGTTGCGCTGGTGCGCGACTGTTTTCAGGGGCGTGCAATGGCGCGGGTGATGAGCCTTGCGTTCATGACCTTCATGGTCGTTCCTGTGCTCGCGCCTGCATGGGGTCAGCTGATGGTCATGATGTTCGGGTCATGGCGCCTGATCTTTGGCGGAATCGGCATCATCTCAGCGGTGGTTCTCGCCTGGTTCATGATCCGGATGCCCGAAACGCTCGATCCCGCATCGGTCAACCGACTCGACCTGCGCGAGATCTGGCGCGGCTATCGTATCATGTTCCGTGACCGCTGGGCCGTCGGTTACACCCTGGCAAGCTGCGCCATATCGGGATGTTTTTTTGCGTTCATCGGTTCGATCCAGCAGATCGTCTACGATGTGTTCAAACGCCCCGAGCTGCTGACACTGGTATTCGCGTCGATCGCCGGGCTGATGGCGGTCAGCGCCTTTGCCAACTCACGGCTGGTGATGCGGTTCGGCATGCGTTTTCTGTCGCATCTCGCGATCCTGACCACGACCCTGTTTGCGGCGATCCACCTTGCTGTCATCCTTTTCTATGGCGAAACGCTGTGGCTCTTCATCGTGCTGCAGGCGCCGATGATGGCTGCGATGGGCCTTGCCAATTCGAACTTCTCGGCCATGGCGATGGAGAATATGGGCGAAATCGCCGGGCGCGCATCAAGCCTTCAGGGGTTTATCTCCACGCTTGGCGCCGCCCTGCTGGGCGCGGTGATCGGACAGGCTTTCGACGGGACCACGGAGCCGCTTTATATCGGTTTTACCACGCTTGGTCTGATCGCACTGGCGATTGTCTTTGTCACCGAACGGGGAAAGCTGTTTCGTCGCAACTGACGCTGTCCGCTCATGCAACGGAACCAGCCGCCCCCCATGCCGTTCACCCCTTGGGACGTAACGCAAGGAGAGCGCGATGGGCGGCCAGCAGGTGCGGAGTCATGGTACCGGCGATGACGGTTATGACGAAGATGGCTATGATGAAAGCCAGCGTGCAGAGATATTGGAGGCGACCATGGGCGGCCCCGGCAACGGGACGCTGCTGACCGATCTGACCCCCGATCTTGGCGCGGGGATTGACGCGGATGACGACGAGGACGCGATTCTGCTCGACGCAGACGCTGTTGTGAACCCTTCGACCATCGACCCGGACCCCGACGACGAGACCGGGGATTCGCTGAACGCATGACCCGCTGCGGGCGCGTCACCGCAGACCATGTGGAACAGCTTTAGCAAGCTCCGGATTACACGCATGCCGATCCACGGCATTCTCGCCCTGACAGGCTCGCAGGAATTGCGCGGCCAGGCTTTCTCGGCGTGCGATCCTCCTCTATCCAGCGCGAATGCCGCGCTTCACCCGCACGATCACCGCCGCACCCGAAGACATTGACGAACTCGGCCATGTCAACAACGCGGTCTGGGTCCGCTGGATTCAGGATGTCGCGGTCGCGCACTGGGCCGCCGTCGCCGCGCCCGAGCATCGCGACGCCTATGTCTGGGTCGTGACGCGGCACGAGATCGATTATCGCGGCAATGTGAGCGCGGGCGAGACGGTCACGGCCGAAACATGGGTTCCCGATCCGCCCAAAGGCGCGCGCTTCGACCGACATATGCGCTTCACCGATGCCGAAGGGCGGGTGAAGGTGGAGGCGGTATCGACCTGGGCAATGATCGACCGCGTCACCGGACGGCTGGTGCGGGTGCGGCCGGAAATTGCCGCACCCTTTCTGGGTGCCGCCTAACCCGAATTGCGCAATGCGGTCGCGATCGCGTTAATCGACAGCAGGATGCCCTGTTCGATCTTCGGATCGGTCTCACCCGCGCGGTGGCGCTTGAGCAGCTCGACCTGAAGCAGGTTGAGCGGCTCGATATAGGGCAGCCGCAACCGGATCGAGGTTTCGAGTGCCGGGTGTTTTTCGAGCAGCCGCGTCTGGCGCGTCACTTCCAGCAACTGATCATGGGTCGTGCGCCACCCGTCACGAATGCGGCCGAAGATCGCGTCGGCCAGCGTGCGATCCTCGACCAAAGCGGCATAGCGCCCGGCGATGCCCATGTCCGACTTGGCCAGCACCATTTCCATATTCGCCAGCGTCGAGGCAAAGAGCGGCCAGCCCGCCGCCATTTCGCGCAGCAAGCCGCGATCGGGGAAGGCCGCCAGCGCCTGTCCGACACCGTACCAGCCGGGCAACATCACCCGCGCCTGCGCCCAGCTGAACACCCAGGGGATCGCGCGCAGATCCTCGATCGCGTCGCTCTTCTTGCGGCTCGCCGGACGGCTGCCGATCTTGAGGCCGGCAATCTCGGCGATCGGGGTCAGCTGGCGGAAGAAAGTGGTGAAGCCATCGGTGCCGTAGACCAGGTCGCGATACGCCTTGAACGCGGTGCCCGAGAGCTGTTCCATCGCCCCCTCGAACCGCGCGGCATCGGCGTCGGACAGGCGCTGTGGCTCAAGGCTGGCCAGCAATGTCGCCGAGGCCATCGCCTCCAGATTGGTCTGCGCGCTTTCGCGGGTGCCGTATTTCGCCGCGATCACCTCACCCTGTTCGGTGATGCGGATGCGGCCCTGTACCGTGCCGGGGGGCTGGGCCTGGATCGCCGCGAAGGACGATCCGCCGCCGCGCCCGACCGCGCCGCCGCGGCCATGGAACAGCTGCATGCCGATCCCCGCTTCCTCGAACACCGGGCGCAGCGCGGTCGATCCCTTGCTCAGCCCCCAGGTCGAGGTCAGGTACCCGCCGTCCTTGTTCGAATCCGAATAGCCGATCATCACTTCCTGATGCCCGCGCTTGCTGGCGATCGCCGCGACTTCGGGCAGCGCGAACCAGGCGCGCATGATGTCGGGGCCGGCGTCGAGATCGCCGATCGTCTCGAACAGCGGCACCGCCATGATATGCGCCTGCGCCGGCTCGCCGGGGATGTAGAGACCGGCTTCCTTGAGCAGGACATGGACTTCGAGCAGGTCGGACACCGACTGCGCCATCGACACGATATACTGGCTGATCGCCGCGCGGCCGTAGCGGGCATGAACCTCGGCAGCGGCGTGGACGATGGCGAGTTCCGACGCGGTCTCGTCGGAATAATCGGCGTAACGGCTGGTCAGCGGACGCGGACTGGCGAGTTCGCGGCGGAGCAGCGCGATGCGCGCCTCCTCGTCGAGCGCCATATAGTCGGCCTCGACCCCCGCGACCTTGAGCAGCTCCGCGACCACCCGCTCATGCACCGCGCTGTTCTGACGCATGTCGAGCGTGGCGAGGTGGAAGCCAAAGATATCGACCGCGCGGATCAGCCGCCCGAGTGATCCGCTCGACGCCAGCGTCTCGCCACCTTGCGCCGCCAGCCCCTTGGCGAGCGCTGACAGGTCGGCGCGGAACGCCGCAGGGTCGGGATAGCGCTCACCCTTGAGCGCGCCAGGGCGCGACGGCGCCTTGCCGGTCAGGTCGCGATAGGTGGCGGCGAGGCGCGCATAGATGCCGGAAATCGCGCGGCGATAGGGTTCATCGCTGCGGCTGGCGGCATCGTCGCCGCTGGCATCGGCGAGCGCCTGAACCCCGGCATCGATTTGCGCGTGATAGGACGAAATCGAAATCTCGGCACCAAGCGCATGCACTGCGTCGAGATAATAGCTGAGCACCGTCTCGGCCGAGCGCGCCATGGTCAGGCGCATCGAATCGGCGGTGACGAACGGATTGCCGTCGCGGTCGCCGCCAATCCAGTTACCGGGGCGCAGGAACGCCGGCACCCGGCTGCCCAGCACCCGGTCCCAGCGCGCATACAGCGCAGGCAGGGTGGGCAGGAAAATGTCGCGCAGATAGGACAGGGCGTTTTCGATCTCGTCGGCGACATAGAGCCGCTCGAACCGCAATACGCGCGTCTGCCACAGCAACGCGACCTGACGCACAATCGCCTCATCGACAAGATCGCCATCGGGCGTCTCGGCAGTCCCCCGGTCCTTCAGCCGCATCAGCTCAGCGATGCGGTTGCGGTGATCGAGCATCGACTTGCGCCGCACCTCGGTCGGGTGCGCGGTGAGCACGGGCGCGACCAGAGCATCGGCGAGCAGTTCGGCCATACGGTCACGCCCGATGCCATGCTCCCTCAGCTTGGCCACGGCATGTTCGATGTCCGCGCCCGGTTCGGCGGCGACGCCCTGCCGGTCTTCGGCAAGATTGGCAAGCATCGAGAACAGCATGAAACTACGCACGAAATCGAGTGTTTCGTCGAGGCTGAGCCGATCGAGACCCGGATCGATCGAATCCGCCCCCGCAATCCCGCGATGCCGGTCGACTGAGGCGGACCGGATATATTCAATGCGCCGGAACAGCCCCTCCCCGCCATAGGCGCGGATCACGTCGCCAAGAACGCGACCGAGAAAACGGACATCGGGATTGTTGGTGATCGGTGGTGCGCTAGCCATGTCGACTGTGCTGCACTGCAAGATGGATTGCGTCAACGAGACCGTAACACCGGATACCACTCCCATGGTCCCGCGAATTTGGTTGCGATGACAGCGTTGGCGGGCATCGACAAGCTCGCCATGCCCTCCTATCGCGCGCTCAACCAAGGCAGAACAGGATCCGCCATCCCCATGCAGACCGCCAGCCAAGTCCTCGACCGCGTGCTCGTCCTCGAAATGGTCCGCGTGACCGAAGCCGCCGCCATCGCCGCATCGACATTGACCGGGCGTGGTGACGAGAAAGCGGCCGATGCCGCCGCTGTCGAGGCGATGCGTGCTTCGCTCAACGAACTCTACATGGACGGCACCGTGGTGATCGGCGAAGGCGAGCGTGACGAAGCGCCGATGCTGTACATCGGTGAAAAGGTCGGATCGGCACCAGGCAAGGGGCCAAAGATCGACATCGCACTCGATCCGCTGGAAGGCACCACAATCTGCGCCAAGGCCGGTCCCAACAGCCTGGCCGTCCTCGCCATTGCAGAAGAGGGCAATCTGCTCAACGCGCCTGACGTCTATATGGACAAGATCGCGGTCGGCCCCGGCTACCCCCCCAATGTCATCGACCTCGACAAGTCGGTGACCGACAATGTCCGTGCCATCGCCGCAGCAAAAGGGGTGGAAGCGAAGGACATTATCGCGTGCGTGCTCGATCGCCCGCGTCACGAAAAGCTGATCGCGGAATTGCGTTCGCTTGGCTGCGGCGTGGTGCTGATCGGGGATGGCGACGTCGCCGGCGTGATCGCGACCACCAATCCCGATACGACGATCGATGTCTATATGGGCCAGGGCGGCGCGCCTGAGGGCGTGCTCGCCTGTGCGGCGCTGCGCTGCGTCGGCGGGCAGTTCAAGGGCCGTCTGCTGTTCCGCAACGAGGATGAACGCGCCCGCGCGCGCAAATGGGGCATCGAAAACCTCGACAAGCAATATGACCTGTCAGAACTGGCAAAGGGCGACTGCATCTTCGCCGCGACCGGCGTGACCGACGGATCGCTGTTGCAGGGCGTCAAGCGCAAGAAGGGCAAGATGACGACGGAAAGCGTCGTGATGCGCGCCAGCAGCGGCACTGTGCGCTGGGTCAGGGGCGAGCACCGCATCGACTGATGGGCGACCGCCCGTCCGGCGCGCTCGATATCGGGCTGCTGATCCTGCTGGGCGCTGCCTATCTGTGGTTCATGCAGTCGGGGACGCCGCGCATCGCGGCGACCGATCGCATCGCACGCTATCGACGCTGGCTGGCGCGCGCACCGCTGGCTTTCGGCGGCAGCGCGCTGGTTGCACTGGCGGCAGCGGAGCAACTCCCGCACCTGTGGTCGCTTCCGCCGGTTTTCACGCCGATCGTCGCCGATGCGCGCCGCCTTGCCGGCCTTGGCGACAATGTCGGGCATATTCAGCGGGCAGTGGTCATGGCGATCGTCGCAAGCGCGCTGGCCGGAGCCATTGTCGCCGCCTGGCGACAAGGACGCGGGCGCCGCGATCTCACTCCGCGCGGGATGATGCCGCTGATCCCGCGCAACCGGCGCGAGCTTGGCTGGGCCGCGCTGCTCGCCACCATGGCATCGGTGGTCGAAGAACTGTATTTCCGGCTCGCCCTTCCGCTCTTTGCCACGCGCGTGTTCGACAGTGCAGGCCTGGCAATGCTTGTCGCAACGGGTCTCTTTGCCATCGCGCATCGCGGACACGGCCTGGCCGGAATGCTGTTCGCCCTGCTTACCGGCGCGACCCTCACGCTCGTCTATCTGACGACGGGTCAGCTATGGTTCGCGATGCTCGCCCATGCCCTGCTCAACCTCAACATGCTTGTGCTGCGGCCACTGCTCGTTCCGATCGGTTCCACCTCCTCGCGCGCACCGGAAACACCATCGGACCGCCCATAAAAGAGCAATGGCGCGATAGCCCAAGGAAGACCAAGGGCCAGCCAGAGGTCCCTGCAACAGGCGGCATCATCGGACAGGCTGCGAAGAGCGGTGCCGATTCAGCTCCGCTCAAAACCGCGTCAAGTCCCGCGGCGGCGCGCGGTCTGCACGGCCTGTTTCAGCGTATCATAAGGCACCATGCCGGAGATGACCTGTTCCCCGATCACCCAGCTGGGCGTGCCGGTGACACCCAGCTTGCCCGCGACGTCGAGGTTGCGGGCAACCTCCGCCTCGACCGGCGCGCTGCCGATCGCCTGCCGCGCCCGCGCCACGTCCAGCCCGGCGGATGCGGCGGCGGCGTCGATCGACGCCTGACTCAGCTGGCCGCCCGAATAGAGCGCCATGTGGAACGGCTTGAACTTGCCCTGTTCGGCGGCGGCGAGGCCCCAGCGCGCGGCGACGCGGCTGCCCTCGCTCAGCACGGGCAGTTCGCGATAGACGATGCGGACCTTGGGATCTTCCGCCAGCAGCCGCGCGATCATCGGCAGGCTGGCGCGACAATAGCCGCAGGCATAATCCATCCACACCGACACGGTGACGTCGCCCGACGGATTGCCTTCCCACGCCCCGGCATAGGGGTCGAAGATCGCGGCGCGGTTGGCGGTGACCGCCT
>CAYMUJ010000040.1:0-2273 GCA_964393565.1 uncultured Stakelama sp.
GTCGGACCAGACCTACATCCTTAACGAGGACTATTACGGACACGAGCCGAACCCCGATCTGCCCGCAATGATGGGCGAGGTCGACGAGATCCGCAAACACAAGGCCTAAGCTGTCGTTGCATGGGCGCAGGTTGGCGAGGGGAGTAGAAATGTTTGCGAAGAATTGCTGGTATATAGCGCTGGAAAAGGGCGACGTTACAAGTGCGGGCCCCGTGCCCGTTACGATCGCAGGCGAGAACATCGTCCTCTATCGAGATAGCCGCGGTGGCGTGGTCGCCATGGCTGACCTGTGTCCGCATCGTCTCGCTCCGCTCTCGCTCGGCAGGGTCGAAGGCGACACGATCCGTTGCATGTACCACGGCATCCGCTTTTCGGCGGCGGGTGAATGCATTGAGGTTCCGGGCCAGGACAGGCTTCCCGACAATTTCTGCGTTCGCACATATGCCGCGTACGAAAGCCATCAGTGGATATGGGTGTGGATCGGAGATCAGTCGATCGCCGACGAAATGCTTGTCCCTGACATCAGCTTCAACGACCCATCGCGGTTCCACGTTCGAACTGGTTCAGTCCCGTTTGCAGCGAATTACGAGCTGTTCAACGACAATACGCTGGATCTCTCACACGTCGCTTATGTTCACGAAGCCACGTTCAGCCAACTGGGCCATGATGAGTGGGCCGCGCGCCAGCCGGTGACCACTCGCACCGAGACGTCGGTCAACGTGGACCGCTGGTTTGAGAACATCTCGATCCCGCAATGCCCGGATCAGCGGATCGATTTTTCAAGCCGGTCGAAAATGGTGTTGCCGGGCATTTTTCTCATGGATCTTCAGGCCCATCCGACCGGTGCCGCAAGTCGGCTCGACCATGGTGAGCCGACGGCGGACATGCAGCCGCTTTATCAGTCCCGAACGATCCAGGCGATGCGGCCGATCGACGAGACCACATCGCAGTTCTTCTTCAGCATCAGCATTCCACAGTGGATGCCTGAAGAGGCATTGGGGCCTGAATTCGAGTTCGCAAAGCTGGGCTTCGCAGAGGACAAGCTGATGATCGAAGCGCAGCAACGCGCAATATCCGCAAATCCAGGTGAGCCATTGCGAATGACTATGCATGATCGCGCTGGTGTACATTTTCGCAAGTTAATACGCGATACTTACAGAGTGTAATGGAGATACCATAATAATCTATAGAAATGGGGAGGAAGTTATGAAGAGTGGCTATTTGTTGGCAGTTGGTGTGTCGATTGCCTCGCTGGCGATGTCGTCCGGCGTTCTGGCGCAAGAGGCATCAGGCGGTGCGCAAGCCGGGGCTGGGGACAAGAATGACGGCCTGGAGGAGATCATCGTCACGGCGACGCGCTCGGAAACCAACCTGCAATCCACACCGATTGCAGTCTCCGCCATCTCGGCAGACTCGATCCGCCAGCAAGGCATTGGAAATCTTGCCGATGTCGCCAGCTTTGTGCCGGGTCTTTCGATCGGGTCGGGCCAGGGCCTTGGCAATGGCACCGGTAATGTCTCGATCCGCGGCATGGGTGTGGATTCGGGTGACTCCGACGGCGCAGTAGGTACCTATGTCGACGAAGTGTTCTTCGCTTCCGGACGCGGTAACATTCTGGGCCTTATGGATACGGCTCGGGTCGAGGTGCTTCGCGGGCCCCAGGGGACTCTGTTCGGTCGCAACACGATCGCGGGTGCAATCCAGTATGTGACCAATGCACCGCAAAAGGAACTGGGTGGCTACATCACAGGAACGGTCGGTGCCTATGACCGGGCGGATGTGGAAGGCGCCATTAACCTGCCCGTCAGCGACAATCTTGCCCTGCGGATCGCCGCGCGTCATTCAAGCCGTGACGGCTATGTCTATGACGAGTTCGCCAAGATCAACCGCGGCAGCGAGAGGACCCACGCCGTTCGCATGCGTATGCGGTGGACGCCGACCGACGCCTTGACGGTCAATCTGAAGCTCGAACATGTGAACTTCAAGAACAACGGCCGTGCGGCCCTGGTGCCGGTTGGCGGGGTCTACCCGGACGGCTTTTTTGCTGCGTTCAGCGGCGTCGCCATTCCAAATCCGAGTGCGCTTGAGGCGACCAATTTCACGCCGGGCGATTATACCATTCCCGGTTTTGATGGCCCGGACTATTTTAGGTTCCGGCAGACGATCGGTCAGGCTACGGTGGAATATGACCTTGGCGCTGCGACGCTGAAGTCGATCACGTCGATGACCTGGTTCAAGCACGAACTTGCGTCGGACATCGATCAGTCTCCGCT
>CAYMUJ010000040.1:2373-23009 GCA_964393565.1 uncultured Stakelama sp.
CGTCGATGACCTGGTTCAAGCACGAACTTGCGTCGGACATCGATCAGTCTCCGCTTAGCATCCTGCATGTTGTGGATCCGAATTTCCGGACCAAGGCGTTCACGCAGGAATTCCAGCTTAATGGCAATGCGATCGACGGTCGCTTACATTACACGGCCGGTGTTTACTATTTCAACCGTACAAGCCGTCAGGTTCCCAGTCGCATTCTCACGAGTCCCGTTTTCGGGGGAGCGGTTTCCCTGGATGGCGGTCCGTCCACGAAGAACGAGGCAATTGCAGGTTACGGCCAGGTCAGCTTTGATCTGACTTCGTCAATTACTGCGAATGTTGGTGTACGCTACTCGCACGAGACCGTCACCGGACAGTTGCTCACGCTTCCTTTCACCGGGCTTCCCGGCCCGGCACAGAGCAGCAAGTTCAGCGATGTCTCGCCGCAGGTCGGGTTCGATTTCCAGGCGACCGACGATCTGTTCCTGTACGTCAAGGCGGCGAAGGGTTTTCGCGCGGGCGGATTTACGCTCAATCCGGCGCTTACCGGTGGCTCCGTCTCCTTCAGTCCGGAAACCGCCTGGACCTATGAGATCGGTATGCGTCTGACCGCGCTTGACGGAAGGCTCCGCTTCAATCCGACGATCTACCAGACCGACTGGAAGAACATCCAGTTCCTTGACAACGGCTTCTTCAACGGCACGCTCATCACCCTGACGCGCAACGCCGGGGATGCCCGTATCCGCGGGATCGAACTGGAAACGCAATTCGCGGTGAATGACGATCTGTTGCTGCGGGGCTCTTTCGCCCACATTGACGGGCGGTACACGCGGGTTGCGAACAGCCTGACGAGTGGTTTGCCGATTGTTCCGCTGGACGAACCGCTCGCCCGCGCACCGCGTTACAAATATTCGCTGGGTGCCCGTTACAACTTGCCGCTTGATATCTCTGGCAAGGTGACGGCCAATGTTGATTACAACTGGGTCGATGACCAGAAGTCGACGGTCCGGCGGATCAATACGGTCATCATGCCCGCCGTGGGATTGCTCAGCGCCCGCTTGCAATACACTTCGGAAGGTAACCGTTTCAGCATTGCTGTTTTCGGGACGAACCTGACGAACAAGTTCTACTTGCAGGGCGGTACCCGCTTCGGTGCCGAACGCACGGTGCTGGCCGATTCGATCGACGTCGGTCGCCCGCGCGAAATCGGTGCGGAGGTTCGCTTCAACTTCTGATGCCAGCCAGAGGCGGGGGGGCTGCGGCTGCCCCGCCGACGGTCTCCAGTAAGGTGGATCACCCGTGCCTGACCACCTGAACTATCGCGCCGAGTTGCTGGGCGGAACTGAAATGCAAAAGGGAAAATGAACCATGTCCGAACACAAAGATCCGCGCCAGCAGCTTGCGACTTATGCAAATCTGGGCAGTAGCCCCGCTTCGCCGCCTGAAATCGCCAGCTTCGTCAATGATCCGCATGAAGTCGATGGAGAGACCCGCAGCTGGTACATGCGGGGCCAGAATTTCGTGCTGGGCTTTACCGAAGCTGCTCCGGGCGCGACCTTCGTCCGTACAGGACAGGTCGATGAATATATGCTGCTGCTCGAGCATGAGGGAACCGACGCCCGGATCACCTGGAATGGCGAAACCATCGATGTGCCGGGGTACAGCGTGGTGATCGTTCCGCCGGGCGACAGCACCGTTGTTCTGCCCAATGGTGGCAGGGTGACCAGGCTTTACACCTCGCGTTCAGAAGATCTTGTGGCCAAGTGCCCCAACGCCGCAAGCTATGCGACACCGAAGCCGCATTGCGCGGCGCTGGTGAACTGGCCGGATCCGGTCGACGGCTGGAAGGTCCGCTCCTACAGTCTTGCGGTCCAGCCCCCGCCGGGCGGGTTCGCCAGAATGTACCGCTGCACCACCTTCATGATCAATGTATTCCAGGTGATGATCGGTCCGCGTGATACCACGCGCCTGTCGCCCCATTCGCATGATGATTTCGAGCAGCTTTCACTCCAGCTGCGGGGTGATTGGGAACATTCGCTGCGATGGACATGGGGGGCGGACCTGGCCGCCTGGCGCAATGACGAACACCACCGCTTGTCGGCACCGGCTGCAGTGGTGATCCCTGCGTCGGTGATCCATTCGTCACGCGGGCTGTCCGATGGCGAGAACCAGCTGGTCGACGTCTTCTGTCCCCCGCGGGTGGATTTTTCGATGATCGAGGGCTGGGTCCTCAACGCTGACGAGTACCCGATGCCGCAAGGCGTCTGACCGGTCCCCTTAATAGCCTTCAGTCCAAGGAGTTTCGGCATGGCCGATCCGCTCGCCTACCAGACCTTCCGCAGCCGCCTTTCCAGGGGCGATCTGCAGGTCGGCACCTTCATCAAGACCCCGACCGGTCACGCCACCGAGATCCTCGGCGATCTTGGCTTCGATTTCATAGTGATCGACGCCGAGCATGCGCCGTTCGATCGCGGTACCATCGACCAGATCCTGCTGGCGACGCGAGCGGCCGGGCTGGCCGGGATCGTGCGTGTGCCCAGCGGGGCAGGGCCGGATATGCTTTCTGCACTTGATTGCGGGGCCGCTGGGGTATTGGTTCCCCATGTAACCAGCGCGGAAATGGCGCGGCAGGTGGTTGCCGCGTGCCGCTTTCGTAGCGGCCATCGCGGCTTTTCGCCCTCTGGGCGGGCGGGGCGCTATGGTGGCACCCCGATGTGGGACTATGTCGATGCCTGCGACACGTTGAGCACCGTTGTCGGCATGATCGAAGACCCTGAGGCGGTTGAGGCGATCGACGAGATTGTCGCGGTCGACGGCCTTGATGCGGTGTTCATCGGCCGGGGCGACCTTATGGTGTCCATGGGTGTGCAATCGCCGATGGCCGAGGAGCTCGCCAGAGCCACGGAAGCGATCATCAACGCTGCGGTTGCGGTCGGCAAGCCGGTGATCGCGATGACCCCTGGGGGGAAGGATGCCGAGTGGCTCAAAAGCCTTGGCGTCAATGGTTTCATCATCGCATCTGACCAAGGTTTCATGCGCCAGGCTGCGGCGGGCGCGCTCAAGGAAATGCGCGCCACGCCACCGGCAAATGGCTGAGGGGGAGCATATGACCTCCGTTCCGGAAATGTTACCAGTCATACGCAGTCTTGCCGATGTCGAGGCAATCGAGCGTGTTCCGCTTCACGAACGCGGTTTGTTCGCCAACACCTATGAAGCCATCGCCGCCACTGCCCAGCGTTACCCCGATACCCTGGCGATCCGCTATATCGAGCATGGTGAGCGTTGGCGTCAGGCGCGCGATGCAGGCGCAGACAATCTGTCCCAGGACCTGACGTACAGCGAATTTCTGGCCAGGATTAACCGGATTGCCAACCTGTTCCACAGCCTGGGGATTGGCACGGACGATGTTGTCTCGATGCTGTTGCCCAATATTCCTGATGGCTATTGCGTGCTCTGGGCCGGTGAGACTGCGGGAATCATCAATCCGGTCAATTACTTGCTTGAAGCGGAAGAGATCGGACAGATCATCCAGGCGGCCGGCAGCCGCGTGGTGGTTATCATGGGCGAGCATCCGGAAGTCGATGTCTTTGGCAAGCTCGACGCGATCCGTGAACATGCCCCGTGCATCGCGCATGTCATCGTCGCTGGCGGCGCTGGCGCAAGTCAGGCGGGGCTGATCGATCTCGACAGTGCGGCGGCGGCGCACAACGCCACCGGGCTCGATTTCGAACTGCGTGCTACGCCGGCCAGCATTGCCTCGCTGTTCCACACCGGCGGATCGACCGGGCTGCCCAAGCTGGCCCAGCATACGCACGGCAACGAGGTTTTTTCGGCCTGGGTGCTGAACGCGCATTGTCGTTACCAGCCGGGTGAGGCGACCGTGGTGGGGCTGCCGCTGTTCCATTGCAATGCGGCTATCTCTTCCGGCCTGACCGCGTTCATGGCCGGGGCAACGGTGGTGATGGTCGGCATCAACGGCTATCGCACCCCGGGCGTCATCGACAACCTGTTCGAGTTTATCGACAGCTACGGCGCCATCAGCTTCACAGCGGTGCCCACGATCTACGCGCGGCTTGACCAGCTTCACCCGGATGGTCGCGATCCAGGCACGCTTCGCCTGCCGGTCTGCGGGGCAGCTCCGATGCCGGTCCAGCTGTTCCACAGTTTCGAACGCAAATTTGGCCTGCGCATCTCCGAAGGCTATGGGCTGACCGAGGCCACCGTCTGCAGTACCGCCTGCCCTAGTGAGGCCAGTCCCCCGCGGATCGGCTCGATCGGCATTCGCCTGCCCTACACCCAGGTCAAGACCGCAGTGATCGACGGCAACGGCAAGATTGTGCGTGACTGCGCGATCGACGAGATCGGAACAATCCTCGTGTCGGGGCCGACTTCAAGCCCGGGTTACACGGATGCGAGCAAGAACGGATCGCTGATCCTGGTCGATGATGCGGGGACCGCGTGGATCAACACCGGCGATCTGGCGCGCCAGGATGCCGATGGCTTCTTCTGGCTAACCGGTCGGTCAAAGGAGCTGATCATCCGTGGCGGCCATAACATTGACCCCAAATCGATTGAGGAAGTGCTGGCGGCGCACCCCGCAGTCAATCTGGCAGCCGCTGTCGGCCGGCCCGACGCCTATGCCGGTGAAGTTCCGGTAGCCTATGTCGATACAGTTTCAGAGACCAGTGAAGCTGAGCTGATCGAATGGTGCCAGTCGCGCATCGGCGAGCGCGCTGCTGTTCCAAAGGCAATCATCATTGTCGAAAAACTGCCCGTGACGGGTGTCGGAAAGATCCATAAGCCAACGCTGAACCTCCTTGAAATCAAGGGTGTGGTCGAGCGTGAGCTGATGCAGTTCAAATCTCTGCAGTATTTTGTCGTAACCGCCGTTGCGGACCAGAAGTTCGGCAATACCGCAGTCATAAATGTTGATCAGGTGCACAGCAGTATTGCATCTGAAGTTGAAGCCGGCATCCGTAGTTCTCTTGACCGATATAGCTTCAAGTACCGGATCGAGTTCCTGAGCGATGGAGCGGGCTAGGCCGCAAGGCTGACTTGCAAGGCCGAAGCACTTGGAATTCTGTGCAACGACGGTTAGGGGCAGTCCGTTGCCGGCGCTGGTCCGGCCGAAACGGAGTACTGATGTCAATGCCTTCACTTCGCGCCAGACAGAAGGAAGCTCGTCGCGCTCAGATGCTTGAGGCAGCAAGGACCCTGTTTCTTTCGAACGGGTATGGCAAATCGAGTATAGAGGCGATCGCCGAGGCTGCGGAAGTGGGGGTGGCCACGGTGTATACCTATTTTGAAACCAAGGAGGGTCTCGCTGCGGCTATCATCCGGAAGGACGTGGGCCAGACAATTGATGAGGCCCAGACACTTGCAAAGAGTCTGTTCCACGATCCGGTAGAGGCTGTCCTCGCGATTGTAAGTGTTTTTTCGGACTTCAAGAGGTACATCTCTGCTGAGCTGTTGAAAGAATTCATCATACAATCAAAGCAGGACAGCAGGATTCATGAGGAGTTGGGCTGGGCTCATGAGTCTCAGGTGGAGCTCATCCAGGGCGTGCTTGTGAAAGGGCAGGATGATGGCAGAATTCTGCAGTCAGTTGACCCGCGCCTAGCCGCTGAATTGATAATCGACCTTCTTGATCGCCATATAAGCAGGCTTACGACGTCTAGTGATCCGTCGATTTTTGTTGGAAAGCTGGAGGATTATATTCGGTTTCTTTTCAAGAACTGGACGTGCGGTCTGGCGTAGTACGCATAACATTTTGCGGATCACGGCCGCATGGCAGCGGCTTTTGGCGTGGATGGCTGAGTTGAAATGACCGGCACCCTTGCGGGTGGGCCTGATCTGATGCGGAAGTCTGACGACTTCGTCCCAATCCTCTTCGGGATCTGCTGGGTTGGTGTTTCCGGCCAGGTTGTCCGTCACACCGTTTCCCCTGCAGGGCAGGGCGTGATGCGCGCAACGTCGATACCGTCCAGATCTTTTTGCCAGCTTCGCTGGATCGGGCGTGCCTGTGTTGCTCTGGCTCGCGTGATGGCGCGCGTTGTTGTAGTGCGCCTTTATACAGGATGTAGCATAAGTCGGGATGGCGCAGGCAGATGGGTGAAGCGATCGACCTGAGGGCGATGCAGCGCGGATTGCGCAACGGGAAACGCAGCCTTCGCCTGCACGGACAACTTGCACAGCATTATGCGATCCGAATCCTGTCGGGAGAATTGCCGGCCGGTCATGTTTTTCCGGGTGAAGTGGAATTGAGCGAGCAGCTCAAGATCTCGCGCACGGCGTTGCGCGAGGCATTCCGCATTCTTTCGGCCAAGGGTCTGGTCGAAAGCAGGCCCAAATTCGGAACCCGGGTGGCCCCGCGATCGCAATGGAGCGTGCTGGATCCCGAGTTGCTGGGATGGCAGTTCCAGGCGGAGCCTTCGCGCGATTTCATCCGTGATCTGTTCGAATTGCGCGCGGTGGTCGAGCCTGCTGCTGCGGCCCTGGCGGCAGCGCGCTGTACGGACAGCCAGATTGCCGAGATGGGGGCGGCACTGGATTTGATGGCGCAGCACGGGCTGTCCAGCGACGCCGGGCGTGAAGCGGACCAGCGGTTCCATATGCTGATTCTGGAGGCGGCGGGCAATGCGATGCTGGCGGGGCTTGCCAGTTCGGTGACGGCGGCAATCAGCTGGACCACATTGTTGAAAGCGCGCCGGTCGCTGGAGCCGCGTGACCCGATCGACGAGCATCGCGATCTGTTCGAAGCCATTCGTGCGCGTGATGCGGAGGCGTCGCGCCGCGCCATGCTGATGCTGATCGATCTTGCGCTGGCCGATACCGAGCAGGTGCTGGTTTCGGAGCCGGGCTGAGCGTTTGAGCAGGCGGGGGGCGGGGTTCTCCGCCCCCCGATCGATGCGCGGTCAGTGATTGTCCCGCGGCAGACCTTTGGTCTGGGCGATGCGCTGGAACTTCTCCGCCCCTTCGAGAATGGCGCCGCTCTCCATCTGGCCGACAAGCGCGCGTTGAATCTCCTGCCATGGCGTCTGGGATTCGGGATAGGCATAGCCGGTTTGCGCAAGCATGCGCCTGCGTTCGGCAAGCTCTGCAGCATCGACCAGCAGGTCGGCGGTGCAGGCGCGCAGATCGATGCGGATGCGGTCGCCGGTACGGACCAGCGCGAGGCCGCCCTGCGCGGCTGCTTCAGGGCTGGCATTGAGGATTGATGGGCTGCCACTGGTGCCGGATTGCCTGCCATCGCCCAGGCAGGGCAGGGCGCTGACGCCCCTGGTGATGAGATAGGCGGGCGGGCGCATGTTCACCACTTCCGCCGCGCCGGGATAGCCGATCGGGCCAGCCCCGCGCATGATCAGGATCGTTTCGGGCGTGATGCCAAGCGCCGGGTCGTCGATGCGCGCATGGTAATCCTCGGGACCGTCGAACACCATGGCAGGCCCTTCGAACGCTTCGGGATCGTCCGGGTTGGCAAGGTAGCGGTCACGGAACTCTTCAGAGATCACACAGGTCTTCATCACCGCGGAATCGAACAGGTTGCCGCGCAGCACGATGAAGCCGGCATCGGCGCGGATCGGGGCGTCGAACGGGCGGATCACGCGGGTGTCTTCAATCGTGGCGGTGCGGCAGTTGTCGCCGATGGTCCGGCCGTTGCAGGTGATTGCCTGTTCGTGGATCAGTCCCTGGGACATCAACTGGTTGACCACTGCAGGCACGCCGCCCGCACGGTAATAATCCTCGCCCAGATATTCGCCTGCCGGTTGCAGATTGACCAGCAAAGGCACTTTGTGGCCGCGCTGCTGCCAGGTCTGGATCGGCAGATCGACCCCGACATGGCGGGCAATCGCGGCCAGGTGGATCGGCGCGTTGGTTGATCCACCGATCGCGCTGTTGACGACGATCGCGTTCTCGAAGGATTCGCGCGTCATGATGTCGGATGGCTTGAGATCTTCATGGACCATGTCGACGATGCGCTTGCCGGTGCGCCAGGCGACTTCCTGGCGGTCACGATAGGGCGCGGGGATCGCCGCCGAACCCGGCAGTGACATGCCCAGCGCCTCGGCCAGCGAATTCATCGTGGTGGCGGTGCCCATCGTGTTGCAATAGCCCGTCGAGGGAGCGGAACTGGCGACGAGCCGGATGAATTCCGAATCGTCAATCTCGCCTGCTGCCAGAAGCTGGCGCGCTTTCCAGACGATCGTGCCCGATCCGGTGCGCTCGCCTTTGTGCCAGCCATTGAGCATGGGGCCGACCGAAAGCGCGATGGCGGGAATGTTGACCGTGGCCGCCGCCATCAGACATGCTGGCGTGGTCTTGTCGCAACCGACGGTGAGCACGACGCCGTCAATCGGATAGCCATAAAGCAGTTCGACAAGACCCAGATAGGCAAGATTGCGGTCAAGCCCGGCGGTGGGGCGTTTTCCGGTTTCCTGAATCGGGTGAACGGGAAATTCGATGGCGATGCCGCCCGCCTCGCGGATCCCTTCGCGGACGCGCTCGGCAAGAACAAGGTGGTGGCGGTTACACGGGCTGAGATCGCTGCCGGTCTGGGCAATCGCGATGATCGGTTTTCCCGACTGCAACTCCTCAAGGCTCAGGCCGAAGTTGAGGTAGCGCTCCAGATAGAGCGCGGTCATGTCGATATTGTCGGGATTGTCGAACCAAGCCCGTGAACGGAGTCCAGCGGGCTTCGGGGTGTCTGTCATTGACCTGGGCCTTCCAGAAAATGCAATCGGAACAAGGGGATCAGCGGCCGCGCTGGGCTGGCGTTACCGAGACCCGGTAGATCATGCGATGGGAGTAGGGCTTGCCGGGATCGACGCGGGCGCTGCCGAACGCCGGCTGGTTGGGCGTATCGGGGAATTTCTGGGGTTCGAGCGCGATGCCGTCGCCCATGCGGTAAAGATGTCCGCGCTTTCCGACGAGGGTGCCGTCGAGAAAATTGCCGGTATAGACCTGCATGCCCGGTTCGGTGCTGAGTACTTCCAGCATGCGGCCTGAGGCCGGGTGCTCGATCCGCGCGGCAAGCTGCGGCTTGGCAGTTGCACCCTTGTCGAGCACGAAGTTGTGATCATAGCCGCGGCCGAACACGATCTGTTCGTCGCGCCCGTCGCGGATGCCATCCTCGATGGTGCGGGGCACGGTGAAGTCGAACACTGTACCCTTGACCGGTGCCAGTTTCCCGTTCGGGATCAGGTCGGCCCGGACCGGCGTGTAGCGTGTTGCGGGAATCATCATCCGGTGGCGCAATATGCCACCCGCCGCGCCTTCGCCCGCCAGGTTGAAGATCGCGTGATTGGTCATGTTGACCACGGTCGGCTTGTCCGTTTCACCCGTGAAGGTGATTTCCAGATTGCCTGTATCATCAAGTGCATAGGTCACCCGCGTGACGAATGTGCCGGGATAGCCTTGGTCACCATCGGGGCTGGTCAGGCCAAGCGTGACGCTGGGCTTTGGCCCCTGCTTGACAGCGATCACCTGCCAGATCTGCTTGTCGAAACCGACCTTGCCGCCATGCAATGAGTTCGGGCCGCTGTTGAGCGTAAGCTGATAGCTCTGGCCGTCAATCGTGAAGCGGCCACCGCCGATGCGGTTGGCATAGCGGCCTACAGTGACGCCGAAATAATTGGGGTGATCTTCAAAGTCGCGGAGCGAGTCATAGCCAAGCAGGATGTCGGCGATCCGGCCCTTGCGATCCGGTGCGCGGAGCGCCTGAAGTGTCGCGCCATAGGTGATGACGGTCGCGCTGACGCCATTGGCTCCGCGCAGTTCGAACGCCTCGACAACGCGCCCGTCTGCAAGTTTGCCGAACTCGTGCCGCTTGATCGTGGCGGCATCCGCCTGACCAGCAAAGGCGGCCCCGGCAAGGGCCATGACGGCCACCATCCTGGCCGTGTGGAGCCGCATCGTGGCGCGCTTCAATTTGGTTGTCATGACCCCTCCTCACCGTTGACCTTGAGTCACTATCGTATATAGTCATACAAATGACAACCCGCCATCAGTGCGGCGAAGAGAAGGATCGGTCTGGATGGCAATGGCACCCGGCGGCGCAGTGAGCGCCGCAGCGCATGCACAAAGCGAGGGGCGGGGATATGCGAAGGCCCTGGGCCTGCTCGCGACGCTGTTTTTCATGTGGGGTTTCATTACCGTCATCAACAACACGCTGCTGCCGCATCTGCGCAGCGTGTTCGTGCTGAACTACACGCAGACGACCCTGATCGAGAGCGTGTGGTTCATCGCCTATTTCTTTGCATCGATTCCCGCAGCCAAGCTGATCGAGCGGATCGGATATCAGAAATCACTGGTTGTCGGACTGGGCATCATGGCGGTCGGGGCGCTTGGGATGACCCTGGCGGCGAGCCTGCCGTCCTATGGGGTCACGCTCGCGATGCTGTTCGTGATTGCCAGCGGCATCACCCTGCTGCAGGTGGCGGCGAACCCCTATGTCACGGTGATCGGCCCGCCTGAGACGGGCTCGTCGCGGCTCAATCTGGTGCAGGCGTTCAATTCGCTGGGGACGACGCTGGCGCCGATCTTTGCCGGGTACCTGATTCTCGGCAGGTCGGTTGGCGGCACGGCAACGGCGGATCGCGTGCTGACTGAGGCCGAGCGCCATGCGGACGCGCAGTCGGTGATCCTGCCCTATCTGCTCGTCGCGGCGATATTGGTGGTGCTTGCGGTGGTGATCGCGCGCTTCCCGTTGCCGGCCATCGGCCAGGCAACACAGCGCGTCACGCGCCAGGAGCGCGCGCGGCTTTCGCTGTGGAAACATCGCAATCTGGTGTTCGGCGTGCCCGCGATCTTCATCTATCTGATCGCTGAGATCGGGGTCGCAAACCTGTTCATCAACTTTGTGTCGCAGCCCGACATCGCCAATGTCACGCATAATACCGCGTCGCGCTATCTGGCGCTGTTGTGGGGCGGGATGATGGTCGGCCGTTTCGTCGGTTCGCTGATCATGCAGAAGATCCCTGCCGAAATGGTGCTTGCGGGATTTTCCGTGGGCGCGTTCATCGTCATGCTGGGGGCGACGTTTCTGACCGGTCCGGCGGCGATGTGGTCGCTGATCCTTGTCGGCCTGTTTCATTCGATCATGTTTCCGACGATCTTCTCGCTGGGCATCAAGGGCCTCGGCCCGTTGACCGAGGAAGGCTCGGGGCTGTTGATCATGGCCATTGCCGGCGGGGCGCTGGTGGTCGTGCAGGGCTGGCTGGCCGACCGCTATGGTCTGCAATCCTCTTTCCTGCTGACAGCGGCGTGCGAGCTTTATGTGCTGTTCTATGCGCTCTGGGGATCCCGCACGCGGACAGCCGACACCGGTAACTAGGCCGGGCTGCTGCCCGCGCCCGCTTTGCCCCAAATTGTTCAGGAGAGTTACAGATGATCGCCGATGGAGCCGTTCTCGTCGGGTTTGAGGAACGGCAATCGCCCGCGCGCTTTCGTGCTGTCGCTGCCAGCACGGGCGTGCCGCTCGACGGTGATTTTTCGGAAGCCGTGCCGGCCGATGTCAGCGATGCGGCCGCCCGCGCGGATGCCGCACTGCCAGTTTTCGGCGGATTGAATCCGGGCGCACGCGCGGCATTTCTCGAACTGGTGGCGGTGAAGATCGAAGCCGTCGGGCCGGCTCTTATCGAGCGCGCGATGGCCGAAACCGGCCTGCCCCAGGCCCGCCTTGAGGGCGAGCGTGGTCGTACCTGCGGTCAGTTGCGCCTGTTCGCCGCACAGCTGCGCAGGGGCGATTGGCTTGATGTCACGATCGATCCGGCATTGCCGGAACGCCAGCCCTTGCCGCGACCCGATCTGCGTCGCTGCAACATGCCGGTAGGCCCGGTGGCCGTGTTCGGTGCCTCGAACTTTCCGCTCGCCTTTTCGGTGGCCGGCGGTGACACGGCATCTGCGCTTGCCGCAGGGTGCCCGGTGATCGTCAAGGGGCACCCGGCCCACCCCGGCACGGGTGAACTGGTCGCCCGGGCCGTGCTGGCGGCGGTACGCGAAAGCGGTTTGCCCGAAGGTGTGTTTTCCTATCTGCCGGGCACCAGCCATGCGTTGGGCGAGGCGCTGGTCGCCGACCCCCGCGTGAAGGCGGTCGGGTTCACCGGATCGCGCGCTGGCGGTCTGGCACTGGCGCGCATTGCCGGTGCACGGGCAGAGCCGATCCCGGTCTATGCAGAAATGTCGAGCATCAACCCGGTTCTGTTGTTTCCCAACGCCGCACGCACGCGCGGCGCGGCGCTGGGGCAGGCCTATGTCGCGTCGCTGACGATGGGGGCGGGGCAATTCTGCACCAATCCGGGGCTGGTAATCGGCTTTGCCGGGCCGGATCTGGAAGCCTTTGTCGACGCCGCCGCGCACGCCATGAGCGGTGTTGCAGCTCAGCCAATGCTGACCCCCGCGATCCACGGCGCATATGAAACGGGCGTCGCCACGCTGGCCGCTCAGCCCGGCGTCGCACCGGCCGGATGCGGCCTTGCCGCAGCGAGCGCGAGCGAGGCGCGGGCCGCAATCTACCGCACGACGGCCGAAGCCTTCATGGCGAATCCGCGTCTGGGCAAAGAGATATTCGGCTGTGCTTCGCTGCTGGTGGAGGTGCGGGACGAGGCGGAGTTGCGCGCGTTGCTCAATTGCCTTGAAGGGCAGTTGACGGCGACCGTGCTGACCGATCCGGCGGACGAAGCAATGGCGGCGCGGATCATTCCGCTACTGGCGCAGCGTGCCGGGCGCGTCCTGGCCAATGGCTGGCCGACCGGCGTCGAGGTCTGCCATGCGATGGTTCATGGTGGACCATTCCCGGCGACGAGCGATGTCCGCACAACGTCTGTCGGTACGCTGGCGATGATGCGGTTCGTGCGCCCGGTGTGCTTTCAGAACATAGCCGACGCGCTGCTTCCTGAGCCATTGCGTGCGGCCAACCCGTGGAATCTTCCTCGCACGATCGATGGTATCCGCGTCGACCCCTGAGCTTTTCAACACGACTGCGCTTTTGCGCAGCAAGGAATGACCGATGAGCATTTCCCTGATCCAGTTCGCCGCCCCTGATGGGCAGCGGGGCGTACTACTATATGAGAATGGCGTAGCGCGTCGCATAGCGGGTGCTACGACGACATTGGACCTGGCCAGGACGGCACTTGCGTCAGGGCGGGGGCTGGAGGACACGGCACGCGCCGCAGGGCTGGGTGAGGCCGTCGATCTCGCCAGCGTGCGCCTGTTGCCGCCGATCGATCATGCGGATCCGGCACATCTTCTGATGACCGGAACGGGGCTGACCCATCTCGGTTCTGCCGAGGGGCGCGACAAGATGCATCGGTCGATGACGGATGCGGAGCACCAGACCGATTCGATGAAGATGTTCCTGATGGGCGTTGCCGGCGGCAAGCCCGCTGCGGGGGAGCCTGGCGTGCAGCCTGAGTGGTTCTACAAGGGTGACGGATCGCAGCTGATTGCGCCGGGCGAGGCCCTGCCATCGCCGGACTTTGCACTTGATGCCGGTGAGGAACCGGAGGTGGCGGGGATCTATATCGTAGCTGCCGATGGCAGCCCGGTCCGTCTTGGCTTCGCTCTGGGAAACGAGTTTTCGGATCACGTAACGGAGCGCGGCAACTATCTCTGGCTGGCCCATTCCAAGCTGCGTCCGGCGGCGCTCGGACCGGAATTGCTGTTGGGAGAGCTGCCCGCCAGCATCGAGGGAACCAGCCGCATCCTGCGCGGCGATGCCGTAATCTGGGAAAAGCCCTTTCTGTCTGGCGAGGCCAATATGTCGCACAGCATCGCCAATCTAGAACACCATCATTTCAAATATCGCCTGTTCCGCCGTCCGGGCGATGTGCATGTTCATTTCTTCGGTACTGCGACACTGTCTTGTGCCGATGGCATCAGCACGCGACCGGGCGATGTGTTCGAGATTTCCGCCGCGCCGTTCACGCTGCCCGTGCGTAATCCGATCGCACTGGCCGAACCGGTTTCAACCACCGTCCGGGTGCTCTGATGCCCATTCGGATTGCCGTGGTCGGGCTGGGGAAAATTGCCCGCGATCAGCATATTCCCGCCATTCGCGGGTCCGATGCGTTCACGCTGGTTGCGGCGGCGACGCGCGAAGGCAGTATTGATGGGGTGCCGGTGTTCGGATCGGTGACGGAGTTGCTGGCGTCGGGGATCGAGTTTGACGCGATTTCCATGTGCCAACCGCCCCAGTCGCGGTTTTCGGCAGCCGAGGAGGCAATCCATGCCGGCAAGCATGTCCTGCTGGAAAAACCGCCGGGAGCGACCCTGTCTGAGGTCGAGGCGCTCGACAGGTTGGCCCAGGCCGCAGGAACGACGCTGTTCGCCGCCTGGCATTCGCGTTTCGCGCCCGGCGTGCGCGAGGCGCGGGCGTGGCTGATCGAGCGGCGGATCAACCGGGTGGAAATCACCTGGAAGGAAGATGTGCGGCGATGGCATCCGGGGCAGCAGTGGATCTGGGAACCGGGTGGCCTTGGCGTGTTCGATCCGGGGATCAATGCGTTGTCCATCGCGACCGCCATTTTGCCGCGCCATTTCTATCTCAGTCACGGTCGGCTGGAATATCCGGCCAACCGCGAGGCGCCGATCGCGGCCGAACTTCATATGGTGGGCATGAGCGGTGCCCCGGTCCATGCCGTGTTCGACTGGCGTCAGGAAGGGCCGCAGACCTGGGAGATCGAGGTGGAATGCGACCAGGGCATTCTCCGGCTGACCCGGGGCGGTGCGGAACTTGAGATCATGGGGCAGCGCAGCAAGCTGGGACCTGAGGCGGAATATGCCAATGTATATGCCCGGTTCCAGCGCCTGATCGCTGAAGGTCGCTGCGATGTGGACCGATCGCCGTTGCGCCTGGTGGCCGATGCCTTCATGCGTTGTCGCAGCGTCCGCGTCGATGCATTCCACGATTGAGACTGGCGGGCGAAGCAGGCTCAGCCCGCCATCTGAAGGCGCTGAAGTCGGTGTTGCCGCCGCAGATCATCCCCGCCCGGGCAGTTTGAAGGAACGCAGAGCATGACGAACTGGCGCGCGATTGAACGCGATGGACGCGACCAGCTGGGTGAAGGCCCGCTATGGTCGGCAGACAGCGGAATGCTGCACTGGGTCGATATTGTCGGATGCAGGCTGTGGTCGATGCGCCTTGCGGATGAGCGCACGCAGGTCCGGGCCATGCCGGAGAAGATCTGCTGGGTGGCCGAACGCCGGAACGGTGCGGGCCTCGTCGCCGGGTTCAAATCAGGCATCGGCCTGGTTGAACTCGATCCGTTCGGTATCGAGATGAAGCTGGCGCCTGAGGCGGATCGTCCGGGCAACCGGCTCAACGATGCCAAGGTCGATGCCCTGGGCAGGATCTGGTTCGGCAGCAAGCATGATGCCGATATGGACGCTTCGGGCGCATTCTATCGCCTCGATGCCGACTTCACCGCGCATCGATTTGACGATGGCTATATGGTGGCGAACGGACCCAGCTTCAGTCCCGATGGCAGCCTGCTCTACCACACCGACAGCGGGCGTCGGTGCATCTACCGCTTTGCCCTGCGTGACGACGCTACGCTGGGGCCGCGCGAGGTGTTCATCTCCTTCGAACCGGAATGGGGATATCCCGATGGCATGACGACCGATGCCGAAGGCTGCCTGTGGGTTGCACATTGGGGTGGTGCGCGGGTCTCCCGCTTCGACCCCGACGGCCGGATGATGCATTCGGTGTCGCTGCCAGCGACGAACATCACCAGTTGCACCTTCGCCGGTGAGGGGCTCGACCGCATGTTCGTGACCAGCTCGGCTGAAGGGCTTGAGCATGAACCGATGGCCGGGGCATTGTTCGAAATCGATCCGGGCGTGAAGGGCCTGCCGACCGCGAAGTTCGCGGGTTAGATACAGCCTGTTCGGAGAGGCTGTACGGTCACTCCCTGTGGATCATCCGGCGAATGGCTGGTCGATTGCGTGCTGGGGCCGGGTGAACCATTGTGCGCCCTGTTCGGTCACGAACATGTGATCTTCCAGCCTTATGCCAAATTGCCCGGGTATGACGATCATCGGTTCGTTCGAAAAACACATGCCGGCCTGCAGTACAGTCCGGTCACCACGCACGAGATAGGCGGGTTCATGGATCGACAGGCCGATGCCGTGCCCGGTGCGGTGGGGCAGGCCGGGCAGGGCATAGCCCGGCCCCATGCCCGCACGTTCCAGAACCCGTCGCGCGGCGGCATCGACATTCTCGCACGGTTCGCCCGGACGTACGGCGGCAAATGCGGCGGCCTGTGCTTCCTGTTCCAGCAGCCACACGTCGCGTATCTGTTGTGACACCGCACCGAAAGCATAGGTGCGGGTGATGTCGGAATGATAGCCTTCGACCGTGCAACCGGTGTCGATCAACACGAGCTGACCCTCTTCCAGCGACCGGTCGCCGGGCAACCCGTGCGGATAGGCGGTCGCCTCGCCGAACTGGACGATGCAGAAGCTGGATCCGGCGGCGCCGATTCTGCGATGTGCTTCGTCGATGAAGCGGATGACTTCGCTCTGCCGGATCCCCGGATGCAGGATGCGGGCGGCGGCCTTGTGGACTTCAAGGGTCATCGATTTGGCCTGCTGCATCAGGGCCAGCTCTGCGGCCGACTTCACCATGCGGCACTGCTTCACAATATGTGTCGCATCCTGCAGAATCAGCGTTCCTTCCGCGCGCAGCCTCTCTCCGAAGTGAAATGGCAGTTCGGGGTCGACCGCCAGATGCCGGGCGCCGGCCGCATGAAGTGCCCCGATCGTCAGGGCCACCGGATCCTCGTCTTCCTGCCAGGGCAGGATATCCACCGCGATCGCGGTGTCGGCCAGCAGCGAACCGATCTCGAAATTGGGACAGATGATTTGCGGCTTTCGTCCCGGCACAAGCAGCATGGCAACCAGCCGTTCGCTTTGCCCCCAGGGAATGCCCGCAAAATAGCGCAGCGATGCGCCGGCGTTGACAAGCAGCGCGTCCGCCCCCTGCACTTCAAGCAGTTGCAGTGCGCGCGCGATGCGGTCCATGCGCTCTTCCCGCGTGATCGGACTGGCGCGGTCCTGCCAGGGGGTGAGGGATGCGAGTTCGGCTGCGGCATTCGATCCACCAATCACGCGGTCTGTGTCCTTATCCAAAGCGGGCAATATCAAACGGTGCCAGCGGCAGGGGCGGCTGCTCTCCGGCGATGAGACCGGCGACAAGTTCGCCGGTCAGCGGCGCCAGCGTCAGTCCGAGATGCTGGTGGCCGAACGCATAGTACAGGTTGCCGACATGCCGCGACCGGCCAATCGCCGGGAGATAGTCGGGCAGGGTCGGCCGGCATCCCATCCAGCGCTGAAAAGGGCCTTGCACCGGCAGGCCGAGCTGAGTTGCATGCTGTTCAAGGCGCATCCACTTGCGGACGTCCGGGCGCGCGCCGACGCGATTGAATTCGATGAAGCTGGCGAGCTGAAGCGCGCTTTCGTATCGGGTAACGATCATCGCGCGCTCTTCGAACACCAGCGGCGGCATGTCTTCGGGCCAACCGGAGGCATCGCAGCGCAGGTGATAGCCGCGTTCGGCGATCAGAGGTACGCGATGCCCCGCCGACGCAAGCAGATCGGCTGAGCGTGCTCCGGCACAGATCAGCACCCTGTCGGCGGCGATGCCCGGAAATTCGACACGATCGCCATTGCGCCGCAGCGTCGCTGTCCCGGACATGGTCCTGCCCCCGCGTGCGTGAAAGCTGGCGATCAGACAGGCGCGCAGGCGGCGCAGGTCCGCAATCTGTCCGGTCCCCTCAATGCGGATGGCCGCGACCGGCGGCGGGACACAGAGCCGGGCGATGGCTGCCAGATCACTGGCCGAGGCATCGATGACCCGTGCGGTGCCGGTCATGGCAGAGTGCCAGGCGTTGCGGCCCGCCTGCGCTTTCCGCGGGTCGTGCCAGGCGATCAGATGGCCGCCGGCACGCAGAAGATCCGGTGCGCCGATCTCCGCAACGCGGTGTTGCCAGGCTGGCATCGCCAAGCCGAGCAAACCATGGAGCGCGTCGCAGCCACGGGTGAATGCTGCTGGGCGTGACGCTGCGAGCAGGCGCAGCCCGAACGGCAGCCAGTGCGGGAATGCCCGCGGCGGGAACGATGCCGCTCCGCCAAGGCAGAACAGGCGCTGAGGCAGGCTGCGGATGGTGGCGAGTGACGCCAGCGGTTCGACCTGTTCGACCGCGATATGGCCGGCATTGCCCCAGGATGCGGCGAGCCCCTGAGCATCGTCGTCAATAAGCGTGACCGCTTCCCCGCGCGCCAGAAGCGACAGCCCGCATGAAAGGCCGATGATCCCTCCGCCGATGACAATATTGTGCGCCACCCGCCGCCCTTCCCAGAAAGTCCTTGGCAATCCGCCCGAGTATCGTATACGGTATATTCAATGCATGCTGTACCGCAAGGAGCGAATGCGAGATGGCCGACTCTGAATTGCGGATTGTGCACAGGTCGGTCGGATCTGACACGCTGAGGGCGATGGCATACCGGATGGGCCCGGTCCCCGGATTGCGGCGTTTCCCGGCATCATCTACGGTATACGTTTCAGGGTGGGCCGGCTTCGGCCGCTCTGTCTGACCTAGAGGTGTACGGAGTTTCGCCATTGTCGACCATTATTGTCCGCACGCTTGCCGAGCGCATCTTCGATCTGATCCGGGAACGGATCGTCGAAGGCAAATTGCCCGAGCGTGAGCCGGTACGTCAGGATGCGCTTGCCGCTGAACTGGGCGTCAGCAAGATTCCGCTGCGGGAGGCGCTCGCGCGGCTCGAGCATGAAGGGCTGCTGACGAGCCAGGCCAATCGTGGGTGGTTTGTGCGTCCCATGTCGACCGATCAGGCCGAGGAGATTTACGGCCTGCGGCTTGCCATCGAACCTGCAGCGGCGGCCTATGCCTGTACCGTTGCCAGTGAACAGGATCAGCAGGCTGCGGTTGAGGCGTTCAACATTCTCGATGCGGCGGCCAAGGATCGGCTCAACGACGTCGCGGTACGCAATCGCGAATATCATGTGGCACTGGTGCGTCCCGCCAATCGACTGCTCACCACCCAGCTGGTCGAACGGCTTGAGGTTCTGGCCGAACGCTATGTCGTTGCACATCTGCAGCCGGCTGGTCGCGACGATCGCGCACATGTGGAGCATCGCCAGCTTCTCGACGCATGGCTGGCACGTGATGCGGAACTGGTCCGCACGCTGCTGACCCAGCATATTTCGACCACGCTGGATGACTTGCGCAGCTACTTCAACGCCAATCCGGCCGTCTGATCCGGCCCAGATTTGAGGGAATGATGTTCGGACCGCGAAAATCCATCGAGCAATTGTCCCGCCGTGAGGCCGGCCATTCCCTTGCCAAGACCCTGAGTTGGCCGCATCTCATCGCACTGGGTGTCGGTGCAATTGTCGGGACGGGAATCTATACCCTGACGGGCGTGGGTGCCGACCGGGCCGGGCCTGCGGTCATCCTTGCCTTTGCGATTGCAGGCGCGGTTTGCGCCTGTGCCGCACTTGCCTATGCAGAGATGGCGACGCTGATCCCGGCGGCGGGCAGTGCCTATACCTTCTCCTATGCCGCGATGGGTGAGGCGATCGCCTGGGTCGTGGGCTGGAGCCTGATTCTCGAATATTCGCTTGCCTGCGCCACTGTGGCGGTCGGCTGGTCAGCCTATCTGGTCGGATGGGTCCAGGCGGCGGGCATCGATCTTCCGCAGGCGCTGCTGGTCGGTCCTCATGGCGGTGGCATCGTCAATCTGCCGGCGGTGCTGGTTGCGCTTGGGGTGATGGGACTGTTGATTGGCGGCACGCGCGAGAGTGCCACGCTGAACATCATTCTGGTGATCATCAAGCTCGCTGCGCTGGTCGTATTCCTGGTAATGGCGTTCCCGGCGTTCCAGGCTGATAACCTGCATCCGTTCATGCCCTATGGTTTTGGCAGCGCCGAGATCGGCGGAACGCAGCGCGGGGTGATGGCGGCGGCCGCTATCGTTTTCTTTGCATTCTATGGCTTCGATGCAGTGGCGACGTCGGCGGAAGAGGCGAAGAATCCGGGACGCGACCTGACGATCGGCATCATCGGGTCGATGCTGGTCTGTACCATCATCTATATGGGCGTGGCGGTGGCTGCGATCGGCGCGCAACCGTTTCAGAACCTCGCCAGTTCGTCAGAGCCGCTTGCGCTTGTCCTGCGCCAGCTTGGCCAGCCAATGGCAGCAAAGCTGGTCGCACTGGCGGCTGTCGTCGCGCTGCCGTCAGTCATTCTGGTGATGATGTACGGGCAAAGCCGCGTGTTCTTCGTAATGGCGCGCGACGGGCTGTTGCCGCGCCGCCTTGCCAGGGTTAGCGCCCGCACCGGTGCGCCGACCCTGATCACGTTGCTCACCGGACTTTCGATCGCACTGGTTGCCGGCATTTTCCGGCTCGACGAGATTGCCGAACTTGCCAATGCGGGAACGCTTGTGGCGTTCATTTCGGTGGGTGCGTGTCTGATGATCCTGCGGCGCACTGCGGCCCATCTGCCGCGCCTGTTCCGCTGCCCGCAGCCCTATATCGTCGGTACGGCAACCATCCTTGGCTGCCTTTACCTGTTGTTCAGCCTGCCAGACACGACGTTGCTGCGTTTTGCTCTGTGGAACGTGATCGG
>CAYMUJ010000041.1:0-21872 GCA_964393565.1 uncultured Stakelama sp.
CAGCCTGTTCAACATCACCCGCGATTTCGACATGCAGACCCAGCCGCATCTGCTGTTGCTGCAAAAGACGATGGTGATGGTCGAGGGCGTGGCGACGCGCATCCATCCCGACATCAATCTGTGGGATAGCGCCGCGCCGTTCGTGCGCGAATGGATCCGCACCGAACTGGGGCCGGAGGCCTTTCTGGCCGATCGGATTTCCGAGGATCTGAAGACCCTCGCGCGGCTGCCCAAGCTGATCCGCAACATCGAACGCCATTTCCCCGATCCGGGCGGCGCGCCCCCCGCCCCGCCGCTGCGCGAGATCGAAGTGGTGCGCGTCGGCGGCGGCTGGCGCTATGCCGTGGTCGCATTGCTCGCGGCGGGCGCGGGTGTCGCGGCGACGCTGCTGTTTGCCTGACAAGCGTCAGCTGGTCCGCTAGAGAGAGCGCATGACCCGCCCGCCGCTCTGGCTTTCTGCCCCCAGCCGCTTTGCCGCGCTGCCAGTCAACCGCGCGCGCTGGGTGCTGGCGGGGGTAGCGTTGCTGATCCTCGGCGCACTGACCGTGTTCTTCGTCCCGCTCCCCGCACCCGGCGCGACCGGGGCGGGTGCCGACCGGCAGAGCGATGTCGCGCTGTATGAATCAATCGTCGCGGCGGTGGCGCATGGCGAGGATTATTACCGGTCAGCCGCCGATGCGTTGCGCGCAGGCAGCTATCCGCTGCGACCGTTCCTGACCTTTCGCATGCCCGGGCTGGCGATGGTGCAGGGCGCCCTTCCCGCCCTCGCCGTGATCGCCTTGCTCTATGCGCTCGCGGCAGTGACAGCCTGGTGCTGGTCCCGCCGGATCGCGCACGCGCTGCCGCGCTGGCCGGCGCGGGTGGTCGCGCTGATGCTGCTCGTTGCGGGCATGCTCGCCTTCGTCCAGAGCGGGCTGGTGGCGTTTCACGAAATCTGGGCGGGCCTGCTCGTCGCGCTCAGCCTGGCGCTGCGCCGTCCCGGTCGCTGGGTGGAGGCGGCAGCGATCGGTGCATTGGCGATGCTGATCCGCGAGACGGCCGCGCTCTATGTCGTCGTCATGGCGGCGCTGGCCTTTGCCGAGGGGCATAAGCGCGAGGCGACGGGATGGGCTGTAGCACTGGGACTGTTCGCCGTCGCGCTGGTCGCACATGCGGTGGCGGTACATGGCGTGACCGGGCCGCTCGATGCGATGTCGCCGGGCTGGGCGGGGATGAACGGGTTCGGCCTGTTCGTGCGCGCGATGACGCTGGCGACGGGGCTGCAGCTGCTGCCGCCAGCACTCGCCGCGATCCTGGTCGCGCTGGCGCTGTTCGGCTGGGCGAGCTGGCGCGACCCGCTGGCGCTGCGCGCACTCGCCACCTTTTGCGGCTATGCGCTGGTGATCAGCCTGTTCGCACGGCTCGATACCTTTTACTGGGGGCTGGTCATCGCTCCGGCCTTTCTGGTCGGCCTGGCGTTCGTGCCGGATGCGCTACGCGACCTGTGGGTGCAGGCGCGCGACAAGCGGCGGGTGGTGGTGACGCAGGTTGCGCGCTAGGGATTGGCAGATGAAGCGCATTCTCCTCATCGTCGGTGGCGGCATCGCGGCGTACAAGGCGTGCGAGCTGGTCCGGCTGATCCGCAAGGCGGGCCATTCGGTCACCTGCGTCGTGACCGCGGGCGGGCAGCATTTCGTGACACCGATGACGCTGGCGGCCCTGTCCGAGAATCAGGTCTATACCACCCTGTGGGACCTCAAGGACGAGGCGGAGATGGGGCATATCCAGCTCAGCCGCGCCGCCGATCTGGTGGTCGTGGCACCCGCCACCGCCGATCTGCTGGCGAAGATGGCGGCGGGCATTGCCGATGATCTGGCCACGACGCTGCTGCTCGCCACCGACAAGCCGGTGCTTGCCGCGCCCGCAATGAATGTGCGGATGTGGCAGCACGCCGCGACGCAGCGCAACATCGCCACGCTGCGCGCCGATGGCGTGACCGTGCTCGATCCCGATGAAGGGCCGATGGCGTGCGGCGAGTTCGGCCCCGGTCGTCTGCCCGAGCCTGAGGCGATCCTGCGCGCGATCGAGGATGCGCTGGCGCCGTCCTCGGGTCGGCTCAAGGGCAAGCACATCCTCGTCACCGCCGGGCCGACGCATGAGCCGATCGATCCGGTGCGCTACATCGCCAACCGTTCATCGGGGAAGCAGGGCTTTGCGATTGCCGGAGCGCTCGCCGCGCTGGGCGCGCGGGTGACGCTGGTCGCCGGGCCAGTCGCGCTGCCGACACCGGCGGGTGTTGAGCGGGTCGATGTCGAGACCGCGCGGGAAATGGCGGCGGCGGTCGATGCCGCCCTGCCCGCCGATGCCGCCGTCATGGTCGCCGCCGTCGCCGACTGGCGCACGGGTGATGCCGCGGGGCAGAAGATCAAAAAGGGCGATGCCGCCGCCCCCGCCCTTACGCTGGTCGAGAACCCCGATATTCTGGCACGCCTCGGACAAAGCGCGCAGCGGCCAAGCCTGCTGATCGGTTTCGCCGCCGAAACCGAACGGGTAGTCGAACATGCGGTCGCTAAACGCACGCGCAAGGGTGCAGACTGGATTGTCGCCAATGATGTGTCCGGCGACGTTATGGGGGGCGATGCAAATCTTGTTCACCTGGTTACGGAGTCGGGCGTCGAAAGCTGGGAGCGGCTGGCCAAAGACGATGTCGCACGCCGCCTTGCCGAACGGATCGCCGATGCGCTTTAAGTTGGCCCTCTTCCTGCTCCCGCTGCTGATTGCGGGTTGCGCCGCCGATCGCGCGCAAAGCCCTATTACGCCGAGGCTGTTCACCCAGAGCTATGGAGCATCGCCACGTACGGCGCAGACGCTGTATGTCGTCATCCATGGCAATGGCTTGCGCGCCAAAATCGACACGAGCGAATTTGTGCGTTCGCTGGCGGCGGCCGAGCCCGACAGCGCGGTCATTCGTCTGCTGCGTCCGGGCTATGCCGATGGCGTGGGTGGCCAATCCCCTGGCACACGCGGAAGCAGCCCCACCGACGATTTCAATGCAGAGCGGATCAGAGCTGTCGGCGATGCGATTGCCCGGCTGCGCCAACGCTACCGTCACGCGCGCGTTGTCGCGATTGGCGAAGTCGGCGGCGCGGTCGTCGTGGCCAATCTCGCCGGGCTGCGTCCCGGTCTGGTCGATGGCGTCGTGCTGGTGTCCTGTCCCTGTGCGCTGCCGGAGTGGCGCGCCTATCGCGCGCAGCGTGAGCCGGATACGCCCCATTGGCGGGAAAAGCTGGTGAGCCTCGATCCGTTGCAGACTGCGGGGGGCATCCAGCCGGGACTGCGTGCGGCAATTCTGGTGGGTGGTGCCGACACCGATGTCCCGGCCCGCTTCTCGCGCAGCTATGCCGAGGCACTGAGCCTGCGTGGCATCACCACCGATTTCCGGATCATCCCTGAACGGAGTGACCCCGTGCTGGACGATCCCCAGGTGATCGAGGCCGCCCGCCGCCTCGCCGCTGCGCTGCCGGTGCGCAAATAATGGCCGAGCCGATCACCATCCGCCTGATGCGCCTGCCGCATGGCGAGGGGCTGCCCCTGCCCGCTTATGCGACCGCCGGGGCCGCCGGCATGGATGTCGTCGCGGCAGAGGATCTGGTGCTTACCCCCGGCGCGCGTCATGCGGTCGCCACCGGCTTCGCCATCGCGATCCCGCCCGGCTATGAGGTACAGGTGCGCCCGCGTTCGGGCCTGGCGCTCAAGCACGGCATCACCTGCCTCAACACGCCCGGGACGATCGACGAGGATTATCGCGGCGAGGTTAAGGTGATCCTGGCCAATCTTGGCGACCAACCCTTCACCATCGCGCGCGGAGAACGGATCGCGCAGCTCGTGCCCGCACCGGTGCAGCGCGCGCTGTTCGAGGAGGTCGCCGTGCTGGATGAGACCGACCGTGGCAGCGGCGGCTTCGGATCGACCGGGCGGTGATCGTCGCCGCACTCCTGACTCTCGCCACTATGCAAGGTGGCGGCGAACGAGCGCAGGATGCCCCCGCGCCGACGGCAATCGACTGGGAAAGTCTGCCCAGCCTACCCTATCGAGCCCCGCCGAGCATGACCCCGGCAATGCACAACTGGGCACGCGGGCAGGTGCGCGCGCGCAAATGCCGGGCACGGCGTCTGGTCGATGGGCGCCCGGCGGTGCGGGTCGAGGTGGCGGTACTGGTCGATGAGGCCGGCGTGCGTACCACGATCCCGCGTGCGATCGGCTGCCCGTCGATCGAGCAATATGCGGCTGGGCTGGTCGCCGGCTTTTCGCGCAACAACCTTACCCAGCGCACCGGCACGCCCGGCCCCGCCTGGTACCGCGCGACCGTGACGTTCGCCTGGCGGCAATGAGCTTTTCGGACGCCGAACTCGAACGCTATGCCCGCCACATCGTGCTGCCCGAGATCGGCGGCGCGGGTCAGGCAGCGCTGAAGGCGGCGCGGGTGCTGGTGGTAGGGGCTGGCGGCATCGGGTCGCCGGCGTTGCAGTATCTGGCGGCGGCGGGGGTGGGGCAGATTGAGGTCGTGGACGACGACCGGGTGGACCTGTCAAACCTTCAACGGCAGACGATCTTTGGAACCGAAGATGCCGGACGGGCAAAAGCCGTGGCGGCATTGGCAAGAGCCGAAGCAATCAATCCGCACATCAAGCTGATTGCGTGGCAGGTCCGGCTCGATGGCGGGAATGTCGACGACCATGTCGGCGGCAATGACGTGATCCTCGATGGCACCGACAATTTCGCGACCCGCCTGCTCGTCGCCGACGCCGCCCTTCGTCACCGCGTCCCGCTGGTCAGCGCGGCGGTCGGGCGGTTCGAGGGGCAGCTTGGCGTGTTTCGCGGGTGGGAGGCGGACAAGCCCTGCTATCGCTGCTTCGTCGGCAACGACCCCGAAACCGCGGGGATCAACTGTTCCGAACAGGGCGTGCTCGGCGCGCTGACCGGGATCATGGGCAGCCTTGCCGCGCTGGAGGTCATCCGCGCGATCCATCCGTTCGGGGAGGACAGCGCGGGCAAGCTGCTGCTCGCCGACACGCTGGCGCTCCGCTTCCGCACGCTGACCCTGCCCAAGGACCCCGGCTGCCCGGCCTGTTCGGGGTAACCTTTACTCCCCCGGGAACACCGAGCGCTTGCCGTCGGCCTTGAACACCACGCCGCGCCGCATCACGAACTGAACCTTCTCCATCTGGCGCAGGTCGGCGACCGGATCGCCCGGCACGGCGATGATGTCGGCATCCATGCCGGGCGCGATCTTGCCGATCCGGTCGCTGCGCCCCAGCAGTGCCGCAGCATTAACCGTGGCCGAGCGAATGGCGTCGGCCGGGGCCAGGCCGACCTGGTTCATATAGGTGAACTCGAGCGCGTTGGTGCCATGCGGACCAACGCCGGAATCGGTTCCGAACGCGATCCTGACCCCGCCCGCGATCGCGCGGCGATGGCTTTCCTTGACCACCTTCGACACGTCCTCGGCCTTGGCGGCGCTGGCCGGGGGACGTTCGCCCGCGCGCGCCTGACGGATCACGCTTTCGAATGCGTGGATCGTCGGGACCAGATAGACGCCCCGATCCTTGAACAGCTTGACCGTCTCCGCGTCGATGAAGCTGCCATGCTCGATCGAATCCACGCCGGCGCGGATCGCCATGTCGATCCCCGACTTGCCATGCGCATGCGCCGTCACCTTGCGACCAAAGGCATGGGCGGTGTCGACGATCGCCTTCATCTCCTCGAACGTCATCTGCGCCTCGAGCCCGCCCGCGATGTTCGACCCGACCCCTCCCGATGCGGCGAACTTGATCACCTCCGCCCCGGTAAAGATCTGATCGCGCGTCGCGCGGCGGCAATCGTCGGCGCCGTTGCACAGATGGGTCGCTTGCTCACGCTCCAGATGCGCGACTTCGCGGTTCACGCCATTGGCGTCGCCATGCCCGGCATGGACCGAGATCATGCGCCCGGCATTGACGATCGTAGGCCCGGCCAGCTCGCCCCGGTTGATCGCATCGCGTAGCGCGCGCACGCCTCGCGCCTCGCCGCCAAGATCGCGCACGGTGGTGAACCCAGCCTCCAGCGTCACCCGCGCCCGCGACGCCGCACCGACAAATTCATCCTCCAGATCCTTGCTGTTCCCCTCCATCCGCGCCTGCAGCGGATAGCCCGAGAAATAGAAATGGACATGCATGTCGATCAGTCCGGGCAGGACATAGCGGCTCTTGAGGTCGATCAGCTCGGCCCCGTCCTCCGGCGCGACGTAACCGTCGCGGATTTCCGCCACCTTGCCATCGCGCACCACAATCGTGCTCGCCCCGCGCGGCGCCGCGCCGGGATCGGCGAGCAGCGCGCCGGCATGGATGAACTGCACCTTTGGCGCAGGCGCTGGTGTCTGCGCGGCAAGCGGCGTGGCAGCAAGCAACGCGATGGTGATAGCGGCGATTCGGCGCATGATATTCTCCCGGTTTCTCGCAAACTAAGCGGTAACGGGGGAAACTGCCTAGCCCACAGACTGCGCGATCACGGAGCACCGCTCGCCGGAACACTGCCGTCCAGCTCTTCGTCGAGTTCGGAATCCTGCTTGTTGCGCGCGACACTCGCCTCCATCCGGGCGATCTGCTCGGGCGTCGCCTCCCCCTGATGCTGCGCCTTCCACGTCGTATAGGGCATGCCGTAGATCGCCGTGCGCGCGGCATCGCGGTCGAGTTCGCCGTCGCTCGCCTCGCTCACCCAGTCGGCCAGACAGTTACGGCAAAAGCCCGCAAGGCCCATGAGTTCGATATTCTCGGCATCGGTGCGATGACGCAGATGGCGCACAAGACGCCGGAAGGCCCGGGCGGCAATTTGGTCATCGATTTTGTCTAGCGGTGTCATAATCGCGCCTCTGCGGTTGAATAGTGTGCATTTGGCGTTAGGGACCGGCACAGGCAAGTGATGGAGAATTCGGCAATGACGAAGGCAATGGCACCGCGGTCGCGCAAAGTGCGCGTGCTGGCGACGCTTGGCCCCGCCAGCAACACGCCGGAGATGATCGCCGCGCTGCATGCCGCCGGTGCCGACGCCTTCCGCATCAACATGAGCCATGGCGATCAGGAATCGAAAGTTCCGGTGATCCAGGCGATCCGTGCGCTGGAGAAGACGAGCGGGCGCCCGACCACCATCCTCGCCGATCTTCAGGGGCCAAAGCTGCGCGTCGGCAAATTCGCCGAGGGCAAGGTGACGCTGGCGACCGGCGCAACCTTCCGCCTTGACCGGGACAAGACGCCGGGTGACGCAACGCGCGTCGAACTGCCGCACCGCGAGATTTTCGAGGCGGTGACCGAAGGCGCGCGCCTGCTGCTCGACGATGGCAAGATGGTGCTGCGCGTCACCAGCTTTGGCGGCCAGGGCGATGATGCGTGGATCGAAACGCGGGTCGAAGTCGGCGGCGTCCTGTCGAATTCGAAGGGGCTGAACGTCCCCGACATGATCCTGCCACTCGCCGCGCTGACCGAAAAGGACCGCAGCGACCTGGCCTTCGCGGTGGCGCAGCAGGTCGACTGGATCGCCCTGTCGTTCGTGCAGCGGCCCGAGGATCTGGCCGAAGCGCGCCGCCTGATCGGACCGGGCGGCCCTGCGCTGCTCGCCAAGATCGAAAAGCCGAGTGCGGTCGCGCGGCTCGAGGAAATTGTCGAGGCGTGCGACGGCGTGATGGTTGCGCGCGGCGATCTGGGCGTCGAACTGCCGCCGCAGAATCTGCCGCCGATGCAGAAGCGCATTGTCGAAACCGCGCGCCGCATGGGCCGCCCGGTGATCGTTGCGACGCAGATGCTCGAATCGATGATCACCTCGCCCTCCCCTACCCGCGCCGAAGTGTCGGACGTGGCAACGGCGGTCTATGACGGCGCCGACGCGATCATGCTGTCGGCGGAAAGCGCTGCCGGCCAGTGGCCGATCGAATCGGTGACGATGATGGACGCCATCGCGGACTCGGTGGAACGCGATCCCGCGCATGGCGACCGCGTCCACTTCACCGTGCTCAAGCCCGATCCCACCACTGCCGATGCGCTGGCCGAAGCGGCCAAGTCGATCGCCGCGACCGTGTCGGCGAGCGCAATCATCTGCTTCACCATGTCCGGCTCGACCGCCCGCCGCATCGCGCGCGAACGCCCGTCGGTGCCGATCCTGGTACTGACGCCCAAGGCGGAGACGGCACGGCGCATGGGCCTGCTCTGGGGCACGCACGCGGTCCACACCAAGGACGTCGATTCATTCGAGGAGATGGTGGCAAAGGCCAAGCGCATGGCGCTGCGTCAGGGGATCGCCAAGGGCGGCGACCGCGTGGTCGTGTGCGCCGGCGTTCCGTTCGGCACGCCTGGATCGACCAATGTTCTGCATGTCGTGACGATCGTCGGCGACGAGCTTAAGGGGCGGGATTAACCCGGCAACAGCCCGGCGTCGATCAGTTCGCGCCGGGCATCCGCTTCCTGGGTGAACAGCATTGAGCGGATCCCGAGCGCCCGCGCGCTTGCGACATTGGCGGCATTGTCGTCGATGAACACCGCATCCTGAGGCTCAAGCCTGAACCGGGCGAGTGCGAGGCGGTAGATCGCGGGATCGGGCTTCACCAGCTTCTCGTCGCCCGACACCACGACATCGCGGAAGCGGTCGAACAGGTCCGGCCATTCGGCACGGAATGGCGGCCAGAATTCATGGCTGAAATTGGTGATCGCGAACAGCGGCACGCCCGCGTCGTCGAGCTCCGCGACCAGCTCGTGCATCCCCGGCACCGGCCCGCCAACGCTTTCGTTGAAGCGCGGGCCCCAGGCGGCGATGAGATCGGCATGTTCGGGAAAGCGCGCAGTCAGCTCAGCCGAGGTATCGGCGAAGTCACGCCCGGCATCATGCTGAAAATGCCAGTCGAGCGTGACGACATCCCGCACAAATGCGTCGAGCGCCCGATCGTCACCGATCAGGCGCTCGTAAAGATAGCGCGGGTGCCAGGTGAACAGGACGTTGCCGATATCGAAGATAACGGCGCGCACGTCGCTGTCCCTGCGCCGGGCTTTAGCCCTGGCGGGCCTTGAAGCGACGCTGCGTCTTGTTGATGACGTACACGCGACCGCGACGACGGATCACGCGGTTGTCGCGATGGCGATCCTTGAGCGACTTCAGGCTGTTCACGATCTTCATGACCGATTCTCTACTATCTTGAATTATGGCGGGTGCCGGAAAAGAGGCGACCGCCTAGTCGGGACCGACCGACAAGTCAAGGAATGCTTGGCAACAACGCCCCCATCCTCGTAACAATATCGAGCCGATGCGCGTGCACGGCAGGAGGATGTGTCCCATGAACACCCGTGTAATGCTTACCCTCGCTTTCTCCGCCGCCGCTCTGGCCGGATGTTCGACCACCATGGGCGGCCGCTCCGCTCCGATCGATGTGACCCGCTATCACCTCTCGCAACCGATTCCGGCCGGAACCGTGGCGGTGCAGCCGGTGGATGACAGCACCGCCGGTCCTGAAGCCCGGCTTTATGTCGATGCGGTCGCCGCGACGATGGGTTCGATGGGCTTCACCCCGGCGGCCGATTCGGCGCGGTCCGACTATCTCGCCACCGTCGATTTCCGGCGCACCGATCGCGGCCAGATCCGCACCCGTCCGCCGCTGACGATCGGCATTGGCGGCGGCAGCTATGGCGGCGGCGTCGGGCTGGGCGTCGGCACCAGCGTCGGGATCGGGAGCAAGACCAAGACGGTCTATGCCTCCGAACTCGCCGTCCAGCTGCGTCGTCGCGGCGACAATACGGTGATCTGGGAGGGCAAGGCGATGACGGAGACGCTTGGCGCCGCCGACGGCACCCAGCCGACCGACACCGCCGCCAAGCTCGCCAACGCGCTGTTCAAGGGCTTTCCCGGCCAGTCGGGCATCACTATCACGGTGAAATGACCATCCATCTCAATGCCGCGTTCGACAGCGGAAACATTCGCCTGATCGACATCGACGGGGACACCGTCGATGTCGAGATCGTCCCCGATCATCAGTCCGACTTCTTCCAGTGGTTCCATTTCCGCATCGCGGGCGCAAAGGGGCGCACGCTGACCTTCCGCATCGTCAATGCGGGTAAGGCGGCCTATGCGTTCGGCTGGCCGGGTTATCGCGCGCGGGTGAGCACCGACCGCGCAACCTGGCGCCTGACCGATGGCAGCTATGCCGATGGCGTGTTCAGCTTCACGCACAGCTTCGACAGCGATGTCGCGTGGTTCGCCTATTTCGCGCCCTACAGCATGGAGCGCCATGCCGACCTGATCGCGCGCATGGCGGCAAAGCCCGGCGTGACGCATCGCGAGCTGGGCCAGACACTCGATGGGCGGGCGATGGACCTGCTGACGCTCGGCACCGGGCCGAAACAGGTGTGGCTCTATGCCCGCCAGCATCCCGGCGAATCGATGGCGGAATGGTGGGCCGAGGGTGCGCTGGAAAAGCTGACCGACCCCGATGACGCGACTGCACATGCGCTGCGGGCCAAGGCGACGTTCCACATCGTCCCCAACATGAACCCGGACGGCAGCTTCCGCGGGCATCTGCGCACCAATGCCGCGGGAGTGAACCTCAACCGCGAATGGCATGCGCCGACGATGGAGCAGAGCCCCGAAGTCTTCCTCGTCCGCGCGGCGATGGACGAGACCGGGGTCGATTTCGCGATGGACGTGCATGGGGATGAAGCGATCCCGGCGAACTTCCTGGCGGGTTTTGAGGGGATTCCCAGCTGGACCGACGCGCTCGGCGAGAAATATTATGAATTCGGCCGTCGCCTCGCCGCCGCGACCCCGTTGTTCCAGCTCGAAAAGGGCTATGAGAAATCGGCCCCGGGTCGGGCGAACCTGTCAATGTCGACCAATCAGCTCGCCGAGCGCTTTGGCGCGGTGTCGATGACGCTGGAAATGCCGTTCAAGGACCACGACCCCAGCCCCGATGCTGAGTTTGGCTGGTCGCCTGAGCGGTGCAAGGCGCTGGCCCATGCCTGCCTTGAGACGCTGGCAGGGATGATCGACGAGGTTTGAACGGACCCTTGGGGGAATGATGATTGCACTGACCATTGCGGCAGTTGCGCTGACTCAGGCAGCGCTTCCTCCCAAGCTTGCCGAGCCCTGGATCGGCGCGGACGGAAACCAGCGCGAAGCCTCGATCGGATTGCAGATCGACTCCAGTAACGAACCCGATCCCGAACTGGTGCGCGAGCTGGAGATCAACTGGAAGGACTTCCCCTATCAGAAGGGGCGGTTCCCGGTCCCGGTTTCCGACGCAGATGATCACAACGTCGCGGTGGGCATCAGCCTCGACGTCGCCGCGACCGGCGTGCCGCAATCCTGCCGGGTTGTCACGCCCAGCCGAACCGCAGCGTTCGATAATCACGCCTGTCCGCACCTCATGCGCTATCTGCGCTTCTACCCGGCGCTGAACCGGTCGGGTACGCGCCTCGGCGGGACGCTGGCGATCCGCGTGCGCTACACGGCCGGGCGGGTGCGCGTGGAGACTATGGCTGGCGGCGTGGTGCCGATGCCGTGGAGGCCGAAGCCCAAACCGCTGACGCCGATCAACGCTGCAACGGTTGGATTCGGGCCAGGTGACGGCCTGCCTTCAAGCGTCGGCGGCAGCAGCGGATCGCTGAAGGTTGAGGCGGATGGCAGCGTGAGTGGGTGCATGCTCGCCGCGCCGACCCAGGTCGACGCCTTTGACATCAAGATGTGCGAGCGGCTGCGCGCGGTGAAGTTCGAACCCGCGCGGGATCGCGACGGGCGCGCTGTGGCCGCGCGCTACACCTTTGGCATGGCCCGCCCGCAATGATCATCCGCACCGGCCAGCTCGACGATCCGCAGGTGATCGCGCTGCTCGCGGTTCATGCGCGCGGGATGCTCGACAACTCCCCGCCGGATGCCTGTCATTTCCTCGACCTGTCGGGCCTCAAGACGGCCGACATCACGTTCCTGAGCGCCTGGGATGGCGACACACTGCTCGGGATCGGCGCGGTCAAGGCGCTGGGCGACGGGACGGGTGAGGTGAAGTCGATGCGTACAGCCGCCAGCGCGACCGGACGCGGGACGGGCACCGCGATCCTGCGGCACATCATCGCGCTGGCACGGGAACGGGGTTATTCCGCGCTCAAGCTGGAGACCGGAACCGGGCCGTCCTTCGACGCAGCACACCGGCTCTATGCACGGCACGGCTTCGTCCCCTGCCCGCCCTTCGCCGATTATGAAGCGAGCGATTTCAACCGCTTCTACGCGCTCGATCTGACCGCGCCTCAGTTCCAGTAATCGAGCATGTCGGCGGTGATCCAGCCATTGACGTAATTAAGGTAGAAGGCCGCGAACAGCACGGTGCCGACGATCGTCGTCCATTTGGCGATGGGGCCAGCCTGAAAGCGCTGCGGCGCGCTTTCGGCCTGGCCCTTGATCAGCGCCTCCCCCGCCTCGACCCCGGTGCGCGCGAAGAACGGCAGCACCAGGAACAGGGCAAGGAACCAGAACAGGAAATAGATTGCGAGCGCACTGAACCAGTTCATTGCATCACACCTCGATCAGCATCACGTCCATCACCGGCTTTTTGCCGGTATAGCGCACCGCCACCCGCCGCGCCGCCAGCCGGATGGCCTCGCGCAGTTTTTCACGGTCGCCGCCGCGTGCCTCGCTCACGACCTTCGCCGCCGCATCGCTGGCGTCGGCGATCAGCGCATCGCGATCTTCCTCCGCCGGAACGCCCTGGATGCGTACTTCGGGCTGACCGGCCAGCTTGCCGTTCGCCTTGAGCGCCACCGCGACCGACATCTGGCCATAGAGGCCCAGCTTGCGCCGTTCGTTGATCGTTGTGCCGTCGGCGGGCAGGATGACGTCGCCGTCGAGCACCAGGCGTCCGGCGGGTGCGTTGCCAACCTTTTTCGGCATGCCCGGCGCAAGGCGGATGATCTCGCCATTAGTCTGCACCACCGCATTGGGGATGCCATGCGCGCGGCCAAAGCGGGCCTGTTCGGCGATATGGCGCATCTCGCCATGGACGGGGACGAGGATGTCGGGTCGGATCCAGTCATACATCGCCGCCAGCTCTGGGCGTCCGGGATGGCCGGAAACGTGCACAAACGCCTGACGGTCGGTGATCATCTCGACCCCCTTGCCCGCCAGTACGTTCATGATGCGCCCGATCGCCATTTCGTTGCCGGGGATCTGCTTGGACGAGAAGACGACAGTGTCGCCGGATTCGAGCTTGAGCTGATGCGTATCGTCGGCAATTCGCGCCAGCGCGGCGCGCGGTTCGCCCTGTCCGCCGGTGGCGATGATCATCACCTTGTCGCGCGGCAGCTTCATCGCGGTTTCGAAATCGACCGTTTCGGGGAAGTCGCGCAGATAGCCGGTGGCCTTGGCGACGCGCAGGATGCGGTCGAGCGAACGGCCCGCGACGCACATGGCGCGCCCGGTATCCTTCGCAACCTCGCCCAGCGTCTGCAGCCGCGCGGCGTTGGAGGCAAAGGTGGTGACGAGCACCCGGCCCTTGATGCCTGCGACGACTTCGTCCAGCCCCTCACGCACTGCGGATTCAGAGCCGGATGCTTCGGGATTGAACACGTTGGTCGAATCGCAGACCAGCGCCAGCACGCCCTCGTCACCGATCGCGGTCAGTTCCTCGGCGGTCGACGCGCCACCCATCACCGGGGTCTCGTCGATCTTCCAGTCGCCGGTGTGGAACACGCGGCCATAGGGCGTGTCGATCAGCACGGCATTCCCCTCAGGGATCGAATGCGCCAGCGGCAGGTAACGGATGCCGAACGGGCCGATCCGGAACGGCTCCTCCTCGCGCACCACGTTCAGCTCGACGCGGTCGGCAATGCCTTCCTCGTCCAGCTTGCCGTGGATCAGGCCCGCTGTGAATGGCGTCGCATAGAGCGGCACGCCCAGTTCGCCCGCCAGATAGGGCAGCGCGCCGATATGATCCTCATGCCCATGGGTCAGCACGATGCCGAGCAGGTCGTCGAGCCGCTCCTCGATGAACTGCAGGTCGGGCAGGATCAGGTCGATGCCGGGATAGTCGGGGGTGCCAAAGATCACGCCGCAATCGACCATGATCCATTTGCCCTGACAGCCATAGAGATTGACGTTCATGCCAATCTCGCCCGAGCCACCAAGCGCGAGGAAGAGGAGTTCGTTACCGGGGGTCAACAGTTGTCCTTCACATCAACATCGTCATCCCCGGGAAAGCGGGGACCCATCTCTTGAACGTGCGGCGAGCGGAACAGGGAGGAGATAGCCCCCCCGCTTTCGCGGGGGTGACGCAAAAAAGCAAATCACTTCGCCCCCGACCGCTCCCACAGCATCGCCAGCCCCTGGATCGTCAGGTCGGGTTCGATCACGTCGAACACATCCGTCTGCTTCTCGAACAGCACGGCAAGGCCGCCGGTGGCGATCACCTTGACCGGGCGGCCGATCTCCGCCTTCATCCGTGCCACCAGCCCCTCGATCATCGCGATATAGCCCCAATAGATGCCGATATGCATCTGATCGACCGTGTTGCGGCCGATGACCGAGGTATTGGCCGGCGCCTCGATCGCGATGCGCGGCAGCTTGGCTGCGGCCGTCACCAGCGCGTCGAGCGACAGGTTGATGCCGGGCGCGATGATCCCGCCCTTGTATGCCCCGGTATAGTCGGCAACGTCGAAGGTCGCGGCGGTGCCGAAATCGATGATGATCAGATCGCCCGGATGATGTTCATGCGCGGCGATGATGTTGAGCGCGCGGTCGGCACCGACGCTCTGCGGCTCCTCGACATCCAGTGCGATCGGCCAGCCGTCGCGCCCGGCGACCAGCGGGGTGCAGCCGAAATATTTCTGCGACAGCACCTCAAGATTGTGCAGCGCGCGTGGGACGACGGTGCCGATGATGACGCCGGTGACCGTGCTGCGCTCATAGCCTTCGAGATTGAGCAGCTGGCTCAGCCACACAGCATATTCGTCGGCGGTGCGGCGCGGATCGGTGGCGATGCGCCAGCGCGCCTTGACCGTGCGCCCTTCGACTAGCGCAAAGACGATGTTGGTGTTGCCGGCGTCGATCGCGAGCAGCATTGCGTTCTCCAATTGGGTGCGGCGCACCTTAGCGCTCTTCGTGGCTTCGTGTCTTTGTGCGAGTCAAATTTCGCGCACAAAGACACGAAGAATTAGAGCAGGAAGACGTCGCCCGCATTGACCAGCTCCATGCCGGTCTGCGTGCGGAGCATGAGGGCGCCTTCCCCGCTCAGCCCCTCGAACAATCCTTCGCGCGTCGTTCCATCGGGCAAGCGGGCGGCGAGCGCGCTTCCCCTGGGATGCGCACGCTCGAGCCAGCGTTGGCGAACCGGCTCCAGCCCCTCCCCGCGCCACCGCGACAGCCAGCGGGCAAAGCTCTCGGCCAGGACTTCGGCAAAGATCGCGACATCCACCGCCACGCCCTGCGCGGACAGGCTGGTCGCCGGTCGATCGGGCAGCTCGGGATGCTGCGTCAGATTGACGCCGATGCCCACAACCACCGCATCCCCGGCGCGCTCCAGCAGCACGCCGGACAGCTTCGCGCCGTCAATCAGCAAATCGTTGGGCCATTTGATCGTCGCGCCCGCGGGGAGGAAGACGCGGACCGCCTCCTCCAGCGCCACCACCGTCACCAGCGCCAGCGTCGGCGCGGGCGGATCGGTCGGGCGCAGGCGGACGAGCGTGCTGCCGTAGAAATTGCCGACCGGCGATTCCCACGCCCGGCCCTGTCGCCCCTTGCCCGCCGTCTGGCGCTCGGCGCGCAGCCACGCCCCTTCGCTCGCGCCCGCCGCAGCGAGCGCCAGCATGTCGGCGTTGGTGGAACCCGTCTCGGCTACGAAGCGGATCAGAACAGCGTCCGCGCCGCCGCCATTGACCACGCGCCCAGCACCGGGATCAGCAGATAGCCGAGCGGCGAGACGAACACCGCCGCCACCGCGATCAGCCCGCCCTCAAGCGCGCTGTCGCTCTTCGCATAGGCCGGTGCCGGCTCGTCGAAATACATCGTCTTGACGATCTTGAGGTAATAGAAGGCACCGATCACCGACGCCGCGATACCGATCGCCGCGAGCGGGAACAGCCCCGCCTTCACCGCCGCCTCGAACACCGCGAACTTGGCCCAGAAGCCGAACAGCGGCGGAATGCCCGCGAGGCTGAACATGAAGATCGCGAGCGCCGCCGCCAGCGCCGGGCGCGTGCGCGACAGACCCGACAGGCTGGCGATCGTCTCGACCGGCTGGCCATCGGCGTCGCGCATCTGCAGCACGACGAGGAAGCTGCCCAGCGTCATCACCACATAGATGGTGAGATAGGTCAGCACGCCGGCCACGCCCTCGGCCGTGCCCGCAGCAAGACCGATCAGCGCAAAGCCGACATTGTTGATCGACGAGTAAGCGAGCAGACGCTTGATGTTCTGCTGACCGATCGCCGCGACCGCGCCGAGCACGATCGAGGCGAGCGCGGCGAAGATCACGATCTGGCGCCAGTCGCTGGTCACCGGGCCCATCGCCTCGATCGCGACGCGGACCGACAGCGCCATCGCCGCGACCTTGGGCGCGCTGGCGAAGAAGGTCGTCACCGGGGTCGGCGCGCCTTCGTACACGTCGGGGGTCCACATGTGGAACGGCACCGCCGACATCTTGAACGCCAGCCCGGCGAACACGAACACCAGACCGAACAGCAGGCCGGTGTTGCTGCCCGCCGCATAGGCCGCAGCGATGTCGCCGAACACGGTGGTCCCGCTGAAGCCATAGACCAGGCTGATGCCGTAAAGCAGGATGCCCGAGGCGAGCGAGCCGAGGATGAAATATTTCAGACCCGCTTCGGCCGAACGCACGTCGCGGCGCATGAAGCTGGCCAGGACATAGGAGGCAAGGCTGTTGAGCTCGAGCCCGACATAGAGCGTCAGCAGGTCGTTCGCCGAAACCATGATCCCCATGCCCGCCGTCGCGAACAGGATCAGGATCGGATATTCGGGGCGCAGATCCTCACCCGAGGTGCGCGCGAAGAAGCGCGGCGCGATGATGATCGAGACCGCGGCCGCGAAGAAGATCAGCACCTTCGCATAGGCCCCGAACAGGTCCACGCGGTAGAGCTTGTCAAACGCGGTGACGTCAGCCGTCGTCGCGGGGGTAAACAGCGCAATGCCCGCGCCGATCAGCACGGCAACCGCGACCCAGCTCACCGCGCGCGACACGGCCGGCCCGCCCCAGGCGGCGACCATCAGCAGCGCCAGACCGCCCAGCGACAGGACGATCTCGGGCAGGACCATCGAAAGTTGTGCGGCGTAATCCATCAGTGTGCCGCTCCATGTTCGGCAGATTTGTGCTCAGGCGCGTGCGCGGCCTTGGCCGCAACCGGATTGCCGGGGGTCGGCTGGCTGTCGCCCGCCGGCTTCGCGCGCTCGATCCGCGCCAGCAATGTCGCAACGTCGGCGCGCATCGGGGCGAGGAAGGTCTCAGGGTACACGCCCATCCACAGCACCGCCGCCGCGATCGGGGCGAGCAGCGCCAGTTCGCGCTTGTTAAGGTCCGGCATCGCCTTGACGTCGTCCTTGGTCAGGTCCCCGAACACCACGCGGCGATAGAGGTAGAGCATATAGCCTGCGCCGAGGATGATGCCGGTGGTCGCGATCAGCGTCGCCAGCGTCGACACCTGATACGTGCCCATCAGCGCCAGCAGCTCGCCGACGAAGTTGCTCGTCCCCGGCAGGCCGACCGAAGCCATCGTGAACAGCATGAACAGGATTGCGTATTTCGGCATGTTGATCGCAAGGCCGCCGTACCGGTCGATCTCACGGGTATGGAGACGATCGTAGATCACGCCGACGCACAGGAACAGCGCGCCCGACACCAGGCCGTGGCCCAGCATCACCATCATCGCGCCCTCAATGCCCTGCCGGTTGAAGGTGAACAGACCCAGCGTCACGATCGCCATGTGCGCAACCGACGAATAGGCGATCAGCTTCTTCATGTCGTTCTGCACCAGCGCGATCAGCGACGTGACCACCACCGCGATGCACGACAGGCCGAACACCAGCCAGATCAGCTGCGCCGACGCCTCCGGGAACATCGGCAGGCTGAAGCGCAGGAAGCCATAGCCGCCAAGCTTCAGCAGCACGCCCGCCAGGATCACCGACCCTGCGGTCGGCGCCTGAACGTGCGCGTCGGGCAGCCAGGTATGGACCGGCCACATCGGCATCTTGACCGCGAAGGACGCGAAGAACGCCAGCCACAGCCAGGTCTGGACATGCGCCGGGAAGTCATACGCCATCAGCTCGGGGATCGACGTCGTGCCGGCGGTGATGCTCATATACATCATCGCGATCAGCATCAGCAGCGAGCCGAGCAGCGTGTAGAGGAAGAACTTATACGATGCGTAGATGCGGTTCGCCCCGCCCCAGATGCCGATGATCAGGAACATCGGGATCAGGCCGGCTTCGAAGAACATGTAGAACAGGAAGATGTCCTGCGCCGCGAAGGTGCCGATCATCAGCACTTCGGTGATCAGGAACGCCGCCATATATTCCTGGACGCGCTTTTCGATCGCGGTCCAGCTGGCCCCGATGCAGATCGGCATCAGGAACACGGACAGCATAATCAGCAGCAGCGCGAAGCCGTCGATGCCCAGTGCCCAGGCGAAGCGGCCGAACACGGGCGTGTATTCGACGAACTGCCACTGCGGCCCGCCAATCTCGAAATTCGCCCACAGCACGCCGCCGAGCACAAGGTCGATCAGCGTCGCGATCAGCGCGATCCAGCGCGCATTGTTCGCGCTGGTGAACAGGCATGCGACCGCCGCGACAAGCGGCACGATCAGCATGATGGAGAGAATGCCGCTCATCGCGTGATCACCCAGGTAACGGCTGCGGTCAGGCCGATCAGCATGACGAACGCATAGCTATAGACATATCCGGACTGGAGGCGCCCGCTCCACACGCCCGCAAAGCGGACCAGGGCAGCGGAGCCGTTCGGACCGAAGCGGTCGATCGTCCCCTCGTCACCCTGCTTCCAGAACATGCGGCCGAACCAGAAGGCGGGCTTCACGAACAGCACATTGTACAGCTCGTCGAAATACCACTTGTTCAGCAGGAACTTGTAGAGAAGCACGAAGGTAGACGTGAAGCGCGCGGGAATCGTCGGCGACTTGATGTACGCGACCCACGCCCCGAACAGGCCGAGCAGCATCACGATGCTGGCCGACAGCTTCACCCACAGCGGCACTTCATGCATCGCGTGCGCAAGGTGCTCGTCGAACGCGACCGCGCCCTTCCAGAAGATCTCACCCGCCTCGGGCTGGATGAAGAACTTGTTGAAGACGAAGCCGGCGAACACCGCACCCAGGCTAAGCACCAGCAACGGGATCATCATCGGCAACGGGCTTTCGTGCGGATGATATCCGCCGGTTCCGTCGCCCTTGGCATCATGCGCGTGATGATCGTCATGGCCATGCGCGTCGTGCGCATGATCGTCATGATCATGGCCGTGCGAGTCATGCAGCGCGTGCTGGATATGCTCCGACTGCGTCCAGCGCGGTTTGCCGAAGAAGGTGAGGAACATCAGGCGCCAGCTGTAGAAACTCGTCAGCAGCGCGGCGAACACGCCGACCCAGAACGCGCCCTGACCGCCACCCCCGGCTGCATACGCTGCCTCAAGGATCGCGTCCTTGGAGTGGAATCCCGCGAACCCGGCATGGAACCAGTAGACACCGACGCCGGTGATCGCGAGCGTGCCCGCCATCATCGTCCAATAGGTGACCGGGATGTGCTTCCGCAGGCCGCCATAGTAACGCATGTCCTGCTCATGGTGCATCGCGTGGATCACCGAGCCGGCACCCAGGAACAGCAGAGCCTTGAAGAAGGCGTGGGTGAACAGGTGGAACATCGCCGCGCCATACATGCCGACGCCGGCGGCAAAGAACATGTAGCCGAGCTGCGAACAGGTCGAATAGGCGATGACGCGCTTGATATCGGTCTGCGTCGTGCCGACGGTCGCGGCGAACAGACAGGTCGCGGCACCGATGAAGGTGACGAAGCCGAGTGCGATCGGCGCCTGTTCGAACAGCGGCGACAGGCGGCACACCATGAACACGCCCGCGGTGACCATCGTTGCCGCGTGGATCAGCGCCGACACCGGGGTCGGGCCCTCCATCGCGTCAGGCAACCAGGTGTGCAGGCCAAGCTGCGCCGACTTGCCCATCGCACCGACGAACAGCAGCAGGCAGAGGACGGTCAGCGTATCGACGCGATAGCCGAGGAAGCCGATCGTGCTGCCGGCCATGCCGGGCGCGGCTTCCAGGATCTCGGGGATCGAGATGGTACCGAACACCAGAAACACGCCGAAAATGCCGAGCATGAAGCCAAGATCGCCGACGCGGTTAACGACAAACGCCTTGATCGCGGCGGCATTGGCCGACGGCTTCTTGAACCAGAAACCGATCAGCAGGTAGCTTGCGAGGCCCACGCCTTCCCAGCCGAAGAACATCTGCAGCAGGTTATCGGCGGTCACCAGCATCAGCATGGCGAAGGTGAACAGCGAGAGATACGCGAAGAAGCGCGGCTGATCCGGGTCCTCTTCCATGTACGACCAGCTATAGAGGTGGACCAGCGCCGAAACGCTCGTCACCACCACCAGCATGACGGCGGTCAGGCTATCGACGCGCAGCGCCCAGTCGACCATCAGGTCGCCCGAGTTCATCCAGGTCAGCACCTTGATGACCTGCGGCTCGGCCGTGCCGTTCAGGAACGGGATGAAGGTCATCCAGCTGAGGATCGCCGCGACGAACAGGCCGCCGGTGGTGACGATCTTCGGGAATGCGGTGCCGAACGCGCGGTTACTGAACCCCGCGACGATCGCTGCCAGCAGCGGCAGGAATACGATGAAATGGATCGCGGTCATTGCAGACGCTCCGTCGGCCGGCCGTCGGCGATTACGGTACAAGTCCCGGTGCCGCCCGCGTACATCCCGCAATGCGACCACACATGACGACCGTCGCTGCGGCGCGTCGATGGCTCGCATCGAAACCAGTAAACCTCATAGCGGTCCGGCGCGGTCTGATCGAACTCGATTCCGGCACCGCCGCCCACCGGCGCGGCCGAGAAATGCGCCGCATCTCCCGCAACCTGCCAAGGCTGGTCCAGCAGGAGCGATGCCATGTTGATCGAAACCGGGCGCTCGCTGCGCTTGACCAAAGTCGGACGCTTGCCCGGCACGAGTTCGAGCGTGAACGGCGTAGGCCGCTCCTCACCTTCGGTTATTCCCATGGTCGCGATGGCACAATCAAAGTGCATCGCAGGCAAAGCCGGGCCAGTGGAAGCGCCCAGCGAGACAGCGGTCGCCGCAAAGGGGAGCGTGGTGCTCAACAAAGACATCAGCCCTTCATCCGATTGACGTCGTCGACCGAGATCGTGCCGCGGCCGCGGAAGTAGATGACAAGGATGGCAAGGCCAATCGCGGCCTCACCCGCCGCAACGGTCAGCACGAACATCGCGAACACCTGCCCCACCAGATCGCCGAGATAGGACGAGAAGGCGACGAGGTTGAGGTTCACGCTCAGCAGGATCAGCTCGATCGCCATCAGGATGACGATGAGGTTCTTGCGGTTCATGAAGATGCCGAGCACGCCCATGGTGAACAGGATCGCGCTGACGACGAGGTAATGCGTGAGGCCGATCACAGCGCAACACTCCGAACAAGTTCGTCACCCCAGCGAACGCCGGGGTCTTGTGCGGCAGGCGCAGCCTTCGACATCTGGAGACCCCAGCTTTCGCTGGGGTGACGGCTGTTGTGGATCACAGCTCCACCCCCTGCCCGACGGGCTGATTGACGTTGCGGATGGCGTCCT
>CAYMUJ010000042.1:0-20668 GCA_964393565.1 uncultured Stakelama sp.
AGATGGAAGAGATGAAGGGCGGCACCTTCACCATCTCCAACGGCGGCGTGTTCGGATCGCTGATGTCGACCCCGATCATCAACCCGCCGCAGTCGGCAGTGCTCGGCCTCCACCGCATCGAGGACCGCCCCGTGGTCCGCGACGGCCAGATCGTCATCCGCCCGATGATGTATCTCGCGCTCAGCTACGACCACCGTCTGATCGACGGGCGTGAGGCCGTCACCTTCCTCGTCGCGCTCAAGAACGCGATCGAAGACCCGACCCGCCTGCTGATCGACCTCTGAGGCGCGCGGCATGGGCTTTATCAGCGAACGCGTGCGAGTGCGGGAGGAAGCCAAGACTCTCCACCTGCTGGCGTTCGCGCTCGGTGAGAGTGGCGTATCCCGCGACGCGTGGGCCGCCGCCGCCTCGCGCGGCGACTTGCCCCCGGTCGATGACTGTCTGTGTCTCTACCGCGAGGGAGAGGCGTGGATGGTCAGCTATACCGAGCGGGGTCAATGGCGCGAGCTGGCGCGATTCCCGCTTTGCCACGACGCCGCCAAGTTCCTATTTTGGCAGTTGACGAATGCTCCTTCGCCCTATCGGTACCGCGAGGCGTGGGAGGCCCATTCCGGGCAAGAATTTTCCCTGGTGGAGTGATCGGCGCTGTCGCCGACGGAGTTTGAAATGGCTGAATACGACTTCGACGTCCTCGTGATCGGTGCCGGGCCCGGCGGCTATGTCGCCGCGATCCGCGCGGCGCAGCTCGGGCTCAAGACCGCGTGCGCCGAGGGGCGTGAGACGCTGGGCGGCACCTGCCTCAATGTCGGCTGCATCCCGTCCAAGGCGCTGCTGCACGCGTCCGAGCTGTACAACGAAGCCGCCAGCGGCGCGCTCGCCAAGCTCGGCGTCAAGCTCGGCAGCGTCGAGCTCGACCTCGACGCGATGCACGCGCAGCGCAAGGACGCGGTCAAGGGCCTGACCGGCGGCATCGAATATCTGTTCAAGAAGAACAAGGTCGAATGGCTCAAGGGCTATGCGTCCTTCACCGGCAAGGATTCGGTCCAGGTCGGCGACCGCACCGTCCGCGCCAAGAACATCGTCATCGCCACGGGCTCCAGCGTCACCCCGCTCCCCGGCGTCACCGTCGACCAGCAGGTCGTGGTCGACTCGACCGGTGCGCTCGAACTCGCGAAGGTCCCCGAGCATCTCGTCGTCATCGGCGGCGGTGTGATCGGGCTTGAGCTGGGCAGCGTGTGGCGCCGCGTCGGCGCGAAGGTGACCGTGGTCGAATATCTCGACCAGATCCTCCCCGGCTTCGACGGCGACGTGCGCAAGGAAGCGCAAAAGCTGTTCAAGAAGCAGGGCATCGAGTTCAAGACCGGGACCAAGGTCACCGGCGTCGCCGTCAACGGCGGCAAGGCGACGATCACCGTCGAACCGGCCAAGGGCGGAGAAGCCGAGACGATCGAGGCGGACAACGTCCTCGTCGCGATCGGCCGTCGTCCCAACACCGAAGGCCTCAACCTCGAAGCCGCCGGCCTGACCGTCAACGCACGCGGCCAGATCGAAATCGGGCACGAGTTCGAAACCGCGGTCGACGGCATCTGGGCGATCGGCGACGTCGTCCCCGGCCCGATGCTCGCGCACAAGGCCGAGGATGAGGGGATCGCGGTCGCGGAGAATATCGCTGGCCTCACCGGCATCGTGAACCACGACCTGATCCCGTCGGTCGTCTACACCATGCCCGAAATCGCCGGCGTCGGCCTCACCGAGGAAGCGGCGAAGGAAAAAGGCGAGATCAAGGTCGGCAAATTCCCGATGGCCGGCAACAGCCGCGCCAAGACCAACCACGAACCCGACGGCTTCGTGAAGGTCATCTCGGACGCCAAGACCGATCGCGTGCTCGGCGTGTGGATCATCACCAGCCTCGCCGGCACGATGATCGCCCAGGCGACTCAGGCGATGGAATTCGGCGCGACCAGCGAAGACATCGCCTATACCTGCCACGCCCACCCGACGCACAGCGAAGCGATCAAGGAAGCGGCGATGGCGGTGACCGGCAAGCCGATCCACATCTGATGCGCGCGCTCCTGCTCCTCGCGTCGGCGCTGTGCCTGTCTCCGGGCATGGCGGCGGCGCAGGATCAGGGCGGCGATCCGCTCGTCTTCGTCGAAGGCTCCGATGCCGCGATGAATGCGGCGATCACGCGGGCACGCGCCGAACTCCCCGGCTTTTTCCAACGCCTCGCCAGGCCGGGCGACGACGAGCGCAACTTCTCGATCAAATATAATCTCAGCCCCGATGGCGAGCCCGAATTCATCTGGGCGGCGATCGAGTCGCGGCGCGATGGCGTCACCGTCGCGCGCCTCGCCAACAATCCGCACGACCCGCGCTTCAAGCTCGGCCAGCGGGTCGAGATCCGCGACGCTGACGTGATCGACTGGGCCTATGTGCGCGGGACCGTGATGCAGGGCCATTACACGACCCGCGTCCTTCTCGACCATCTCGACCCGGCGCAGGCGGCAGGCGTCCGCGCCGCGATGGGCTGGAACTAATACGCCGACACGCCAGCTGGCGCTTCCCATTCCGGCCATTAGCCGCCACTTAACCGGTCCCCGCTTAGGGTGACAGGATGGTCGCCCGCCTGCCCTCGTTCCTTCGGGACATGTCGATCGCGACGCGGACCGCGATCGTGCTGTCGGCGCTGATCGGGTTGATCTTCATCCTTGCCGGAATCGTGTCCTATCAGGACAGCGCGCGCCGCACGCGGGAAAGTGGGCTCGCGACGCTCGACCATTATGCGCGCGAGATTGCGCAGGAACAGGAGGCGCGCTTCGCTCGCATCCGCGCGACGCATCAGCGCGCGACGGCGCTGCTTCAGGCGGAACTCTCCGGCAATCCCGCGCTCGACGACAGCGCCGCCTTTGCCGCGATGTTCCCCGCCGACCCGCGCGGCGGCCGGCGCAGCGCCGACGCGCTCTACACCGGCACCACGACGCCCTTCGGTCATATCCGCACCGTTGGCGGGTTCATCCCGCGCGAACCCGATGCTGCGGCGCGCAGACGCCTGATGGCGGCGACCGGCGTCGTCAGCCGCCTTGGCGAAGGCATCCGTCCGGAGCTGGAGAGTCTCTATTATTTCACCCCGGATAATGCCCTGCTCATCTTCGCGGCCGACCGCCCCGATCGGCTCAACTTCTACCGCAAGGATGCACCGAGCACGCTCGACTTCCAGCAACTGGAATTCGCAACGATCACCACGCGAAGCGCCAATCCGGCGCGCACGATGCGCTGCACCGCGCTACGCCACATCATGTATGATCGCACCGGCGGAACCTGGACCACCGGCTGCATGACGCCGGTCGATATGGGCGGCCGGCATGTCGGTAGCTGGGGCACCAGCGTCCCGCTCGACGATCTGATGCCGACAGACGGCCTCAACGACGTTCCCGGCACCGGCGTCATCCTGATCTCGCGCGAAGGGCGGCTGATCCACCATCCCCGCTACACGCACCAGAAGCGGTCCGGCCCGGAATCGATACTGGACCTGACCAAGACGCACGACCCGCAATTGGCGGCCCTATGGGCCTTTGTGAAGCAGCAGCGCGACGGCAGCTATCTGGGCGAAGCGCTCGACAGCTTCGTCGCGATGCGCCGGATCAACACGCCGGGCTGGTACGCTATCGTGGTGCAGGATGCGTCCGTCATGCAGGCCGAATCCTATCGCCAGATCCAGCGGATCGCCATTACCGCCGCAGTCTGCATGGTGCTTCAGGCGCTGGCGATCACCTTGTTGCTGCGTCACCGGGTGGGACAACCGCTCGCGCGCCTGATCGAACGCACCCGCGCGCTCACCCGCCGCGTGCCCAATGCGCGCTTTGTCGATGTCGATCGCGTCGCAAGGCGGGACGAGGTGGCGCAGCTGACGCATGATTTCGACCTGATGGCCGACCGGATCGGATCGGCGCAAAGCGCGCTGGAACGCAAGGTCGCGGACCGCACCAAGGCGCTCCGACGGGCGAATATGGAGCTCAAGCTGATCGCCACCCGCGACCCGCTGACCGGCATTCCCGGCCGCCGCCATCTGGCCAGCGAGATCGACGCCCGCCTCTCGGTCCTGGGGGGCGAGGGTCATTATCTGCTCGTGTTCGATGTCGATCATCTGCAGCGGATCAACGCCGTCCATGGCGACGAAACCGGCGACCGCGCGCTGATCAACGTCGCCAACGGCATCGCCGCCTTGCTGCGGGAAGGCGATCTGTGCGGCCGCATCGGCGGCGCCGAATTCGCCGCCTTCGTCCGCGCGGACAGCCAGGCCGAGGCGATGAACGTCGCCGAGCGCGTCCGCACCGGTCTCTACGGCCTCGAAACGCCGGGCCGCTATGGCGAAATGATCCGCGTGACGGTCAGCGCGGGCGTGACCGGTGCGGTTGCCGGCGACCGGTTCGAAGCCATGCTCGTCCGCGCCGATGCCGCCCTGCAGGAGGCAAAGCGCGGTGGGCGCGATCGCGCCGCGTGGCACCGCCCCGGCGGTCGCCGACACAGGCTTGCCGCACAGACGAGCTGACCGCCCCGATCCTGATGCCCGCCCCGCGCAGATGGTTCAAACGGCGGACGCCCCGCGTCCGCGCGTCAGGCCCGCCGCGACCAGCGTCAGCCCGCCTGCGGCAATCGCTGCGATCCACAGCGCCGCGTCCATCGCCGCCACGCCGACCTTCGCCCCCAGCACCACGCCGACCGCAAAGCCCAGCCACAGCGCAAGGTGCGGCACGAACGCCCAGCGATCAGGGTCGCCCATCAGCGCCCCGGCCAACCGCTGCGCCATCCGCACCAGCGATCCGGTCATATAGGATACGCCGATCGCCACCTCGCCATCGCGAGCGAACACGCCATTTTCCATCCCCATCGCCGCCGCGACCAGCAGCAGCGGGAACGGCCCCGGCACCACCATCCACAGCAGCGCCGCGAGCGCCAGCGTCGCCGTCACCGCGCTCAGCACCGCCACCTTGCGCCGCTCGGCAAAGCGCCGCGCGACGATCGTCGCCCCCATCACCCCGGCAATGAACGCCAGGATCAGCCCCGCCGCCAGCGCTGCCGTCCCGTCCGCCAGCCCGATCCCGACCCCCAACCGCGTCGAATTGCCGCTCATGAACGACACGAAATAGCCACCCAGCCGGGTAAAGGCGATCGCATCGACGAACCCGGCGAGCGCAGCCAGCGCGACGGCCAGTCCGATCAGGCTGGGCGGATAGTCCTTCATTCCCGCCTTTTCCCAGCTTTGGCCGCGCGCGCCAAGCCCGCGTTGACCCGAGGCACGCGGAGTGGGACATCGGCACCATGTCCCCCACTCCGCTCCCGCTCGGCACCGTCCTGCCCTGGCTCGATCTGTTCGGCATCGCCGTGTTCGCGGCGACCGGCGCGCTGGCGGCGGCGGGGCGCGGGCAGACCTTTGTCACCGCCGCCTTCTTCGCCCTCATCACGGGCGTCGGCGGCGGCACGATCCGCGATCTGCTGATCGGCGCTCCGGTCTGGTGGGTGCATCACCCGTTCGTCGCCGCCCTGTGCCTGGGCGTTGCGGCCATCATCTGGGTGACGCCGCAACGCTGGTGGCAGGGGCAGGGGTTCGACTGGCTCGATGCCCTCGGCCTCGCCGCCTATGCCGTATTCGGCGCGGCCAAGGCGTTGAGCTTCGGCATCCCGCCGGTCCCGGCGATGCTGATGGGCGTGCTGACGGCATGCGCGGGCGGCATCATCCGTGACGTACTGGCGGGGGAGCCGTCGATCCTGATGCGTCCTGAACTGTACGTCACCGCCGCCGCCCTCGCCTCGGGCCTGCATGTCACGCTGACGCTGGCGGGGCTGCCGCTCTACGCCGCCGGGCTGCTCGCCGCGAGCGCGGGCTTCGCGCTCCGCGCCGCCGCGATCCGCTGGAAACTCGCCCTCCCCGCCTATCGCGGCGGGGTTTAGAGTCGCTTTCAGCTTCGCTGAACGGCGCCGCCACTGTTTCAGCTCTGCTGAAACAAACTCTACACCTCCATCAGCCAGGCGATCGCCGCATCGCGCGTGTCGAAAATCGCGATGTCCGGGCGCACCTGCTGCAACCGCTTGATCTGCATCCGCGCCGTAGCCGTGGTCGCGACAAAGGCGACCTTGCGCGCCCAGATTGCGCGCACGGCGGGATGGTCGAACGCCTTCTGCATCTGATCGACCGTTGCGGTCGGCAGGCTCGGGATCAAGCTGCCATCGTACAACGTCACATGCTGCCCGATATCCGGCCCGAAACTCTGGATCGCCGCGCGCAACTCTTCGCCCGCCCATGCCGACTCCTCGGGCGCGTGCATCGTCAATGCGGTGAGGATCAGCAGCTTGCGCGGGCGATCAACTTCGATCCGGTAGCTTGGCGCTTCGTCCATGCTGCCATCATAGCAGAAACCGGCGCCAAGAACCTCAGATATCGTCAAAACCGTTACGACTCATCCGCGCACTACCCCGACCTCGTTGAACGGGCGCGGTTCCACCGGCGGCGTCGCGCTGTCGTTCAGCTCGCACTGCCAGATGCCGATATCGATCCAGCGGCCTTGCTTGAACCCGATCTCGCGCAATTGCCCGGCGCGGCGGAAACCGACCTGCTCATGCGTCTTGATCGACTGGTCGTTGGGCAGCGAAATGACGCTGATCGCCTGGGTAAAACCCTGCGCGCGCAGCGTGTCGATCAGCGCTTCGTACAGCAGTCGCCCGACCCCCTGCCCCTGCACCGCGCCGGCGACATAGACCGAGGTTTCGACGACATAGCGATACGCCGCACGCTCGCGGAATTTGGTGGCATAGGCATAGCCCAGCACGCCCTGTCCCTCACCATTGGTCGCGACGATCCACGGATAAAGCCCGCCCGAAGCCTCCATGCGGCCGCGCATCGCGCGTGCGTCCGGCGGTTCGAACTCGAAACTCACCGTGCCGGTCAGCACATAGGGCGCATAGATGGCGGCGATGGCCGCCGCGTCACCGGGTTCCGCCGCACGCAACTGAATCTGGATCATCGATCGCGTCCTCTCACCAGCCCAGTTTCGCAATGACCAGATCGATCAGTCGGGCGTCGGCCCGCGCCGTGCCACCGGTCGCCGGACCATAGGCCAGACACTCCAGACAGCGCGCCTGCATCGACGAAGCACCGGCCAGCCTCTTGGCATCCCCCAGCGCCTGAGCGAGCACCGCCCGGCGCTGCTGGGCCAGTCGGGCATACAGGTCGCCACCACTTTCAGGTGCGGCCTCTTCTTCCTCCTCATCGCCACCCGACATCAGTCCCGCGATCAATGCGCTGAACCAGTCCGGCTCCTTCTCCAGGAACACGGCATGGGTCTGCGCGGGGTCCAGCTTGGCGCGCTTGGCCGCTTCGGCGACGGCATCGTCCAGATTGCCGAACCGGTCGACCAGCCCCAGCTGGCGCGCGGTTCCGCCGTCCCACACGCGGCCCTGACCGATCTCGTCGACCCGCGCCGTCGTCATCTTGCGCGATCCGGCGACCAGACCGATGAAGCGGCGATAGCCCTGCTCGATCCCCGACTGCAGAACCCGGTCCACTTCGGCATTGGTGCCGGCATAGATGTCGGGCTGGCCGGTCAGCGGCGTGGTCTTCACGCCATCCGACGTCACGCCGATCTTGGCGAGGCTGTTCTCGAACGTCGGCAGGATGCCGAAAATGCCGATCGACCCGGTGATCGTGTTCGGCTCGGCAAAGATCACGTCGCCCGGGGTCGAGACCCAGTAACCGCCGCTCGCCGCCAGGCTGCCCATCGACACCACGACCGGCAGGCCCTGTGCCTTGGCCTGCAGGATCGCCTGCCGGATGCGTTCGGACGCCAGCGCCGATCCGCCCGGCGAATCGACGCGCACGACCAGCGCCTTCAGCTTCTTTTCGGCCAGACCTTTCAGCAGCAAATTGGCGATGGTGTCGCCCGCCGCCACGCCCGGCCCGGCCTTGCCGTCGACAATTTCGCCCGCAACGGTGATCACGCCGATCGCATCGCCGGTCTTGGGCGCGGGATTGGCCTCCAGCCAGTTGGCGAGCTTGATCGTCTTGTAGCTGCCCGCCGGCTTGTTCGCATCGACGCCGGCGATTTCCGCCACGCGCTTGCCGAATGCCAGCCGGTCGCCCAGCTTGTCGACCATGCCAAGCTGCTGGTTCATCTTGGCAAAATCGCCATTCGCGGCAACGACCGCGTCGGCCGGGCTGGTCAGCAGCGGTTCGATCCGTGCCTTGGGCCGCGCCTTCGTCACCGCCTCGCGCCACTGGCTGAAGATCGCGCCATACAGCGCCTCGTTGGCCTGCTTTGCCTCGGGCGACTGGGCGGTCAGGATATAGGGTTCGACCGCCGACTTGAACTTGCCGACCTTATAGACGTGCGTGGTGACGCCCAATTTGTCGATCAGCCCCTTGTAATAAAGCCGCGACCCGCCCGGCCCGGTAAACAAGGTGCCGCCCATCGGATCGACCCAGATCTCGCTGGCATTGGCGGCGAGCAGATAGCTGGCATCGCTATAGCCGGTGGCATAAGCGAGCACCGGCTTCTTCGCGTCGCGCACCCGCCGGATCGCTTCGCCCACCTCGGCGACCGCAGCAGGATAACCGCCGCCGAACCGGTCGAGGTCGAGCACCACCACTTTGACGCGCGCATCGTCCTTCGCCGCATCGAGCGCGCGGACCAGATCGCGCATGCGATATTCGCGCGGCGCTTCGCCGCCGCCAAAGCCGGCGAACGGATCGGCCTCGGCCGGCTGCTCGACAATCGTGCCATCGATCGCCAGCAACAGCGCGCCGTCCGTCACCGCGCCCGGATTGGGCCGTGCCGACAGCAGCGCAAACAGTGCTCCAAAGAACAACAGCATGAACAACAGGACCAGAGCGTCCTTGATGCCGACCAGCAGCTTCCATGCGCCGCGTACCAGTTTCACGTCTGCAATCTCCGAAATGCCCCGCGCCGATTGACGCACAGCAATGCCATCGGGGCAAGCGATAATGGTGCTGTATTAATATCGCAATACAGATGCACGGCGGCGGAAGGGCTGGCGGCGACAAATTGCGTTAACGCGCGCCGGGCCGGTTGACGCTCCCGGTCGGCGTGCCCATATGCCCGCTGCTGGCACTCGCCTTGGGTGAGTGCCAACAATCTATTCAACCACGTTCAGGAGAGCTCCATGAACTTCCGTCCGCTGCACGATCGCGTGCTGGTCCGCCGCGTCGAGGCCGAGGCCAAGACCGCCGGTGGCATCATCATCCCCGACACCGCCCAGGAAAAGCCGCAGGAAGGCGAAGTCGTCGCCGCCGGTTCGGGCGCCAAGAACGACAAGGGCGAGGTCACCCCGCTCGACGTCAAGGCCGGCGACCGCATCCTGTTCGGCAAGTGGTCGGGCACCGAGGTCAAGGTGAACGGCGAAGACCTGCTGATCATGAAGGAAAGCGACATCCTCGGGATTGTCGGCTAATTTCAATGACTTAGTTGACGCAAGGCGCATCGCCGACAGTGTCAACTTCGCGTAAACTTCCACATTTTGAAAGGGTTTCCACCATGGCAGCCAAGGACGTAAAATTCAGCCGCGACGCGCGTGAGCGCATCCTGCGCGGCGTCGACATCCTCGCCGACGCGGTGAAGGTCACGCTGGGGCCGAAGGGCCGCAACGTCGTGATCGACAAGAGCTTCGGCGCCCCGCGCATCACCAAGGACGGCGTCAGCGTCGCCAAGGAAATCGAACTGAAGGACAAGTTCGAGAATATGGGCGCGCAGATGGTCCGCGAGGTCGCCTCGAAGACCAATGACGTCGCCGGCGACGGCACCACCACCGCCACCGTGCTCGCCCAGGCGATCGTGCGTGAAGGCATGAAGTCGGTTGCGGCCGGCATGAACCCGATGGACCTGAAGCGCGGCATCGACCTCGCGGTGACCAAGGTCGTCGCGGACCTGCAGTCGCGTTCGAAGCCTGTTTCGGGCTCGAGCGAGATCGCCCAGGTCGGCATCATCTCGGCCAATGGCGACCGTGAAGTCGGCGAAAAGATCGCCGAAGCCATGGAAAAGGTCGGCAAGGAAGGCGTGATCACGGTCGAAGAGGCCAAGGGTCTCGAGTTCGAGCTGGACGTCGTCGAAGGCATGCAGTTCGACCGCGGCTACCTGTCGCCCTACTTCATCACCAACCCCGAAAAGATGGCGGTCGAGCTCAACGACCCGTACATCCTGATCCACGAGAAGAAGCTGTCGTCGCTCCAGGCGATGCTGCCGATCCTCGAGGCGGTCGTGCAGTCGGGTCGCCCGCTGCTGATCATCGCCGAGGACATCGAGGGTGAGGCGCTGGCCACGCTGGTCGTCAACAAGCTGCGCGGCGGCCTGAAGGTCGCGGCGGTCAAGGCTCCGGGCTTCGGCGATCGTCGCAAGGCGATGCTGGAAGACATCGCGATCCTGACCAAGGGCGAAGTGATCAGCGAAGACCTGGGCATCAAGCTCGAATCGGTCACGCTGAACATGCTCGGCACCGCCAAGCGCGTGTCGATCGACAAGGACAACACCACCATCGTCGACGGTGCGGGTGAAGCCGATGCGATCAAGGGCCGCACCGATGCGATCCGTCAGCAGATCGAAGTCACGACTTCGGACTATGACCGCGAAAAGCTGCAGGAGCGTCTCGCAAAGCTGGCCGGCGGCGTTGCCGTCATCAAGGTCGGTGGCGCTTCGGAAGTCGAAGTGAAGGAGCGCAAGGACCGCGTCGACGACGCGCTGCACGCAACCCGCGCAGCCGTTGAAGAAGGCATCGTCCCCGGTGGCGGCACCGCCCTGCTCTACTCGACCAAGGCGATCGAAGGCCTGACCGGCGCGAACGAGGACCAGACCCGCGGCGTGGACATCGTCCGCAAGGCGCTGACCGCCCTTGTCCGCCAGATCGCGGCCAATGCGGGTCACGACGGCGCGGTCGTGTCGGGCAAGCTGCTCGATCAGACCGACACGTCGTTCGGCTTCAACGCCGCGACCGACACCTATGAGAACCTGGTCGCCGCCGGCGTGATCGACCCGACCAAGGTCGTCCGCACTGCACTGCAGAACGCGGCCTCGGTCGCCGGCCTGCTCATCACCACCGAAGCGGCGGTGAGCGAGCTGCCGGACGACAAGCCCGCAATGCCCGCAATGGGCGGCGGCATGGGCGGCATGGGCGGTATGGATTTCTGATCTAGAGGTGCCTGAGCTAGCCACGCTAACTCAGGACTCCTCAGGTCCGGATCCGAACCTTCCAGCCAACCGGCGAACAAAAAAAGGGCCGGGGAGTCGCCTCCCCGGCCCTTTTTCCATACGCAACGCCACACTTACACTCACCGCATGCCGAGTAACCGGAATGCGGCAATCGCCTGATCCATCGCCTCCCGCTCGCCGGGATTCGCGTCCGGGCACACTGGCGGGCCGAGCATGATGCTCCCGACACTCGCCCGCGGCAGCTTCGCCCGCTGCTCGCGCGGCATGTTTGCCGCCACCGGCAGCCGCCGCCCGAAGTCGCTCGGCACGGCATGGCGGTGATAACCGCTGCGCCACACCACGCGATATTTGCTCGGCACCGTCCGCCACGGCCCGTCGGCGCGCATCATATCGCGGCCACAGCGGGTGCAGCGGGTGAAGAAATAGCCCTCGTTCCAGATCTCGTCGCCCGGCTGATGCCCGGTCAGGTGACAGCGCCCCATAGTCCGCCCCCGCTCACTGGAGCTTCGTTGCCGAGTGGACCAGCGCGACCAGATCGGCATCGTCCGACTTCATCGCGTCTTCGATCGACCAGATTTCGAACGTCTCGCCCGCACCGACGAACAGCGCCGCATTGGCGATCCCCGCCACGGCCCGCGCCCAGCTTGGCAGCTTGACGAACTCGTTCGGCCGCCAGAATTCCTCGCAAAATCCGAACAGGCGGCGTGAGGGCGCCGGCGGCGGCGGAATGTCGCGGCGCGAACTTGTTTCCGCACCGTCGAATCGATGGGTGTCGCAGCGCGCCGTCAGCTGCTGCCACCACTGCACGCTCGATCCGATCAGGCAATTCTGCGTCCCATGCAGGCCCAGAAAGATGCTCGGCCCCTCACTGTTCACATTGCGGCGGACAAAGGAAGGAAGGCGGACAAGACCATTGGTCTTGACCGGGACGATACAATGTCCGGCATAGGGAACGAACCCGCCGAACATCCGCGCGCGCGCCGGCCGAGCAGCCGGGGGAGGCGCGAACCGACCGTCGCTGGGCGCAAAGAGGCTGCGACCGGCGGTCGCACTCGTAGCCGGCCACGGGGACGCGCCCCCGGTTTCGTGACCAGTCTGAGTGCCTTCCGACGCAACACTACGCATAACCTATCTCCGTAATCGACTCGCCCCTTCAATAAGCACTGTTTCCATCGATTCATGGTTAATCAGCGATATCGGGATTCTACGATCCGAGAATCTACAATTTAACAAATGCGTACATACAGCAAGACAAACGAACGTAATGCCAATATAATTTTGATACTTCACCACTATTGAATAGTTGTATTTACTACATCGTATTCGATATACATTTAAATGTATATGCGCGCGTCTTCTTCATCAGATGTTAATGTAAAAATTCACTTTGATATGATTTGAACACGCCTGTCGAGAATCAATCTCAACTATCCATCAGCATATGGCCCGATTGTCGGGAATCCGCGAGTCGTGTCGGATCGAGTCCGGAAAAATACGGAATACCGCACGGGCAAAACGCCGTCTGTAGGCGGTCCTGGATCGAAGTATTCGGTGTCACACCAGGACCGCGCCCGCCCGATGCCATAGCCGACTCCGCAATCCGGCAAGATGCCCGCACGCTCGCGGAAATTTAACGCTTCGCCGCTACCCGGTTCGAGAGATCCAGTCCCCGGGGAACGGTGATGAATGCGTTGACGGCCATCGAGCAGAGCCTTGCACGCCCGGCTGCAGCCGTACGCGCATGTCCGGATGGGGCCGTTGTTGCGGTCAAATCCGGAGCGTTCGACTCGTCGGATCCCACCCGTGCGGCGGAATGGGAGGCGCTGGCCGCCGATGCTGCAGAGCCGGATGCCTTTGCCGAGTACTGGTTCGCGGTTGCAAGCCGCCATCTCGCCCCGCCTGGACTAGAACAGTTGGAAGTGCGTCGCGGCGGACAGTTGATTGGACTGATGCCCGTCGTCCGGGCCGGCCGCTATGGCCGAATCCCTCTGCGCCACACCGAAAACTGGGCACATTATCACCGCTTCCTCGCGGCACCCCTGCTGCGCCGCGGGCATGAAGCGGATGCATGGCGCGCGCTGCTGACCGCACTGGATGCCGATCCTGCAGCAGGTACATTGCTGCATGTCAGCGGGCTGGTCGAACACGGCCCGGTCCATCGCGGACTGATTGCCGCCGCCCGGAGCCTGGACCGCCCTTGCGATACGGTCCATCGAATCGAGCGCGCCATGCTTGCGACGCAGTTGTCGCCCGACGATTATTATGCCGCGACCGTGCGCAAGAAGAAACGCAAGGAACTGGGCCGGCTGCGCACCCGTCTGCTCGAACAGGGCCGGGTCGAAACCCGCCATCTTGGCCCCGATGATGCAATTGGCGACTGGATCGAGGATTTCCTCGCACTCGAACGCGCCGGCTGGAAGGGTGCAGCCGGCTCCGCGCTTGCCTGCACCCCCGAAACCGCCGCCTTTTTCCGCGATGTCGTCACGGGCGCGCATGCAGCGGGCAAGCTCGACATCATTCGCATTGACCTTGACGGCGTCGCGATCGCGATGCTCGTCAACCTGCTCGCGCCGCCCGGCGCCTTTTCGTTCAAGACCGCGTTCGATGAGCGGCTGGCACGCTTCTCGCCCGGTGTGCTTCTGCAGATCGACAATCTCCAGCTGCTCGCACGCGGCGACATCGCCTGGATGGACAGCTGTGCGGTCGAGAATCATCCGATGATCAACAGTCTATGGGGCGAGCGTCGCGCGATCGTGCGCGTTTCAGTCCCGCTCGCCGGCACGCGCCGCCGCATCCTGTTTTCCGCAGCACGCACACTCGAACAGGGCGCTGCAGCCCTGCGGGCGCTGCGCGCACCTCGCCCCGTTTCCGTCGTGGAGACCAACGCATGACCCCGATTTTCGACACCAGCGCACGCGACGAGTTTTCCGCGCTCTATCCTGAACGGCCCGGCGTGTTCAGCCACCATCTGCACGGCCATTCCCTGTTCGAACTCGACGCGCTGGTCGCGCTGTCACAGCGCATCCGGCCGGTCGATGTCGAACAGAATCTGGCGCATATCCCGGTCGGGATCGATCCGTCTGAACTGAAGAGCAACGGTCTGTCGGTCGAAGAATCGATCCGTTCGATCGAGGAGAACGGATCGTGGATGGTGCTGAAATTCGTGGATCAGGACCCACTCTACCGCGCCCTGCTCGACACCGTACTCGACGAAATCGAACCGCTTGTCGCGCGCAGCACCGGCGCGATGCTGAAGCGTGAGGCATTCATCTTCGTCTCCTCGCCCGGTGCGGTCACCCCCTTCCACATCGACCCTGAACACAACATCCTGATGCAATTGCGTGGTGAGAAGGTGATGACCGTCTTCCCCGCCGCCGACCCCGAACTCGTCCCCGGCGCATTGCAGGAAGCGTTCCATCAGGGCGGGCACCGCAACCTGCCCTTTCAAGACAGATTTGCCATCAAAGGCACGCCGCTGCGATTGACCCCGGGCGATGCACTCTATGTTCCGGTCAAGGCACCGCATTGGGTGCAGAATGGCGACGCCGTGTCGATCTCGCTCTCGGTCACCTGGCGCTCGGAATGGAGCTATCGCGAAGCCGATGCACACGCGCTCAACCATCTGTTGCGCAAGGCCGGGCTCGCCCCTGCCATGCCCGCGCGCTTCCCCCAGCAGAATCATCTCAAATCGATCGCCTGGCGCGGTATCCAAAAGGCGCGGCGCATGACGGGGCATGCGGAGTGACCGCACATTTCCTGCGAATCGAGGCACAGGCCCCGCCGGTCGCAACGCGCATGATCGACTCGCTCGACATGCTCGCCAGCGACGCTGCAGGCATGCTCGGTCGCCCGTTCCAGCGCAGCCCCTATGACCGCTTCGAATGGCTGACCCTGACGGCCCGACATCTCTGGCCCGACATGCCGATCGCCGTCGCCGCCATACGCCAGGGTCCGCACAGCCTGTGGCTGCCGCTCCGCGACATTGGCCGTGGTCGCGCGTCCAGCTTTGCGCGCTGGTACACGCTCGTCTTCGCACCGATCCTGACCCCCGGCTGTCCGGCGGAGGTGCGGTCCGCATTGTTGGACACACTGGTCCGACAGGTCGGCTCCCGCTTTGGCGCAGTCGGGCTCTGGCCACTCGAACCCGACATTGCGGCGGAGCTGCAATCGGCCTTCCGCGCTGCGGGCTGGATCGCGATTACGCGCGTCGAAACCGCGCACTGGGTCGCGCATACCACCGGGCTCGACTTCGACGCCTATTGGGCGCGACGCGGATCGAAGCTGCGTAACACGGTGCGCCGCCGGGCCAAGGCCAGCCCGGTCGAAACCCGGATCTTCAACCATTTCGATGCCGACGCCTGGGTTGCATATGAGGCGGTCTATGCCGGCAGCTGGAAACCCAATGAAGGTTCGCCAGCCTTTGTCCGCGCCTTTGCCGAACAGGAAGGGGCGGCAGGCACGCTGCGCCTTGGTATCGCGCTGCGCGACGGGCGCCCGGTCGCCGCGCAATTCTGGACCGTCGAACATGGCGTCGCGACGATCCACAAGCTCGCCCATCTGGAGAGCGAGCGCGCCAATTCGCCCGGAACTTTGCTATCGCACGCAATGTTTCGCCACGTGCTTGACCATGATCGGCCCGACCTGATCGACTATGGCAATGGCGACGAAGGGTATAAGGCGGAGTGGATGGACGAACGGCGCGTGCGCCTCCGCCTGCGCCTGTTCAACCCCTATAGCCTGAGCGGGCTGATCGCAGGAGCCACGACCGCCGCAAAGGCACTCGCGCGTCGTCTGGTCCGCTGACACTGGTCGCATGGGATCACGCGACCTATAGCCTCGTCATGCGCGCCGTCGGTCACCGCCTGCCCCTGATCCTGTTGCCGATCGCACTGTTCGGTGCCTTCTTCCACTGGCAGATCCTTGACGTCGGCAATGTCGGCTGGCTGCTGCGCGGCACCGACAATGGCGAGAATGCGCTGGGCCTGCACGCCTGGTTGCACGATCCCGCGCCGGGCTTCCTGCACACCAGCCTGCTCAGCGCGCCGGAGGGCACGCCGCTGTTGTTCACCGACAGCAACCCTTTGCTCTCCGCGATCGGCTTCCTGCTGCAATGGGCGCTGCCTGCGGACGCGCAGCTGATCGGCTGGTGGCTGCTCGCCTGTCTGTTCCTGCAAGTCCTGTTCGCGTGGCTGCTGCTGCGCCGCCATGCGACCGGCCCGGTCGCCCTGTGGTGCGGCGTGATCCTGCTCGCCGCGCTGCCGACCCTGTTCAACCGCGTCGTCCATGTGAATCTGATGGCACACTGGCTGATCCTGTGGGCGCTGTGGCGGTTCGACGATCCACAGCGTTCGGCGTCCAACCGCGGCTGGGCGGTACTGATCGCGCTGACGACGCTGGTGCACTCGTACCTGCTGGTGATGGTCGGCGCGATCTGGGCAAGCGCGATGCTTGAACGGATCGGCAAGGACCGCAGCGCCCTGCCCCGTCTGTTCGGTGAGGGCGCGGCGATGGTCGCCATGGTCCTCGCCATCGCCTGGAGCCTCGGCGTGTTCGGCGACTTCCGGTCATCGGGCAATTACGGCGCCTTCGCCATGCCGCTCGACGCGCTGTGGAACCCCGGCGTCGGGACCTATTCGACCTTTCTCCCCGCGATCGAACAACGCCCCGGGCGCGGGTTCGAAGGGTTCCAGTATCTCGGCCTCGGCCTGCTGCTCCTGCTCCCCGCCGCCGCGATCCTCGCCCGCCACCTGCCCCGGCCCGCGCCAGACGCGCCGGACAGCCTGTCGCGCTATCGCTGGCTGATCCCGGCGCTGGTCGTACTCACCCTGCTCGCGGTCAGCACCTATCCCGATTTCGCCGGCCATATGCTCCCGCGCCTGCATCTGCCGGTCGAGATCGCCAATGCGCTCGACGCCGTACGCGCCTCGGGCCGACTGTTCTGGCCGGTCGCCTATGTGCTGGTGTTCGTCGCACTGCGCGTGATCTATCGCCTGCCAGAACGCACAGCCCGGTTCGCACTGATTGCAGCAGCCATCGTTCAAGCCGCCGATCTTATCCCGATGTCCGTCGCGATTCGCGCGCAATCGGCCGAGGCACGCAGCGCCACGCGCTATCTCCACACCCCCTCCCCCGATTGGGACCGGCTGATCGCTCAGGCCGATGATATCGCCTTCGTCCCCGGCGACGTGACCAGAGCACTCGGCTATTTTCAGGAGATTGCATGGCGCGCGGCCAAGGCCGGGGTACCGGTACGCAACGTCTATGTCGCTCGCGTCTCACATGCCAGCGCCACACGGCAACAGGCGGAGACCGATCGGTTCCGCGCTGGAGAATTCGTTCCCGGTCGCCTCTATGTCGTGATCGGCGGAGAATCAGTCACGCCCCTGCCCGTCTCGCAAGCGCGGTCCCTCGACGGCGTTACGGTCTTGTTCATTCCCGAATCCCGATGACCTGAATGAAGACGCCCCCCTTTGGGAAAAGGCGTTAGCCCGGCTGACGCACATGCCTCGGCCACTCTCCACCATGGCCCCGGGCGGCGTCTCTTTCTTCGTTCCGTGGAGGACTGGCTTTTTGGGCGAGCGCTGTCTGAGTAGAAAAACGCAGCCAGCCTTCCCATCTGCCAGGCGATGACAGCCTATTCCCTGCTCGACCTTGTCCCGATCCTTCAGGGTGGCAGCGCCAGCCAATCCCTTGGCCATGCCGCCGATCTCGCGCGCCATGCCGAGGCGGAGGGATTCTCACGCTACTGGGTCGCCGAACATCACGGCATGGCCGGAATCGCGAGTGCGGCGACGGCGGTGGTGATCGCGCATGTCGGCGCGACAACCTCGACCATCCGCGTCGGCGCGGGCGGGATCATGCTGCCCAACCATGCGCCACTGGTGATCGCCGAACAGTTCGGGACACTCGACGCGCTGTTTCCGGGGCGGATCGATCTGGGGCTGGGGCGTGCGCCGGGGAGCGACATGACCGTCGCGCGGGCGCTGCGCCGGACGCTGGAGAGCAGTCCGGATGGATTTCCGCGCGATGTGATGGAGCTGCAAAGCTATTTCGCCGATGATGGCCAGACCGGCATCCGCGCCGTGCCGGGTGGCGGCGCAAAGCCGGAATTATGGATATTGGGATCCAGCCTGTACGGCGCGCAACTCGCTGCCGCACTGGGGCTGCCCTATGCCTTTGCCTCGCACTTCGCGCCATCCGCGCTGGACGAGGCGCTGGAGGTGTATCGGCGCCAGTTCCGCCCCTCGGCGGTGCTCGACCGGCCCTATGCCATGGCCGGGTTCAACGTGTTTGCCGCCGATGACGATGCCGAGGCCGAACTGCTTGCCAGCTCGATGCAACAGACATTTGTCGCGCTGCGTACCACCGGGACCGGGGTGCCCTTGCCGCCGCCGGTGCCGGGCTATCGCGACAGCCTGCCGCCGCAGACGCGGGCGATGCTCGACCATGTGCTGGAATGCACCGCGATCGGCGGGCCTGACGTGATCCGGGCGGGGCTGAAGGGCTTTGTCGCGCGCACCGGGGTGGATGAGGTGATGCTGACCAGTTCGATCTTCGACCCCGCCGCGCGCAAGCAGAGCCTGTCGATCGCTGCCGCCGCGATGCGCCATCTGGCGGCCTGAATCCCGCCTGAATTGGTCGCCACCAGGGCGCTCGGGGGCTGTTCAGGGGGCTGAACGAGGGAGCTGTCGGCACGTGTCCGCATCCAAGCCAGCCATAAGATGCCATCTCGGCATCCACCGCCCGCGCCGTCGCGACCGCCCCGGCCGGGGCGAGTTCGAAACCCAGTGCCGCGATTGCGGCTGCGATCTGGTGCTGAGCCCGGTGACCGGGCGGTGGCGGTTTTCAGGAGTGATGGGTTAGGCGGTTGCTGCGGGCAGTCGCAGGCGCACCATCAGTCCGCCGAGATCCTCGCTCTCCTCCAGCGTGACGGTGCCGTCGTAAATCTCTGCGACGTCACGAACGATGGCGAGGCCAAGGCCGGTGCCGGGCTTGCCGGTGTCCAGCCGCACACCACGGTCGAAGATGCGGATGCGATCGGCCTCGGGAATGCCCGTGCCGTCATCCTCGACCAGGATTTCGACGAACCCCGCCTCGATCCGGACGGTGATGAACACGCTGCCCCCGCCATATTTGGCGGCGTTTTCGACCAGATTGCCCATGATCTCGTCGAGGTCCTGACGCTCGATATGCGCGATCAGATCCTTCGGCCCGTCGGTATCGATGCGGACATGCGGATAGAGGCGGGCGACCGCACGCTCGACCGATTCGACGCTGGGCCAGACGGGCGCGCGGCTGTGCGCGCTGCCGCGCCGGCCGACCGCGCGGGCGCGGGCGAGGTGGTGATCGACCTGACGGCGCATCGTGCGCGCTTCGCGTACCACTGTGGCCGGCAGATCATCCGACTGCGCGGTCGCTGCGTTCATGATGACGGTAAGCGGCGTCTTGAGCGCATGAGCAAGGTTGCCGGCATGGCGCCGCGCCTCTTCGGCCTGGCGGTCGTTATGCGCGACCAGGCCGTTGAGTTCCTCCACCAAAGGCGCGACTTCGGCGGGCATCGCGCCGTCGATCCGCGGCGTTTCACCCGTGCGCAGCTTCTGGATGGCAAGACGCAGCTTGCGCAGCGGAAGCAGGCCGTACCAGGTCTGCAGCGCGGCCATGGCGATCAGGCCGGCGGCGAGCAGCAGGAAGCTGCGCACCAGTGTCTTGCGCAGCGCCGCGATCTGGGCGTCGAGTACCTCGCGCGTTTCGGCCACCTGAAAGCGCCAGCGGACCGGCGATCCGGGCAGCTTCACATCGCGTTCGACCACGCGCAGGCGCTGATCGAGCTGTTCGGAGTTATAGGTGTGCAGCTCGAGATCATTGTGCGTCATCCCGGTGTCGAGGCGGCGGTCCCACAGCGAACGCGACGGAAACGGCTCATGCCCCGGCCCCGAAACCTGCCAGTAGAGGCCCGAATAGGGTTCGAGGAAGCGCTGATCCGAAAGCTGGCGGTTGAACGCGACATTGCCGTCCGGGTCGATTTCGGCCGAGACGATCAGCGAAGTCAGGATATATTCCAGCCCCTCGTCGAAATTGCGCGTAACGGCGCTGGTGAGCACGCGGTCGAGCGCAAAGCCGCCGCCCGCGAGCAGCAGCGTGATCCACGCCGCCGCGATCAGGATCATGCGACGGCTGAGCGACCCGGTGCTGGGCGTGTAACTGCGCGGAGCCGGGTCGCCGGGGCGAGTCTCCACCGGCGCCGCCACGTCCTCAGCCGGCGTGCGACGCACGAACGGGAAGGAGCGCGACAGCGTCAGGCCGAACGCAAGCTCAGGCACCGGCCTCCACCGGTTCTTCGAGGCTGTAGCCAAGGCCACGGATGGTGGTGATGACATCCGCGCCCAGCTTCTTGCGGATACGGGTCACGAACACCTCGATCGTGTTCGAATCGCGGTCGAAATCCTGGTCGTAGATAT
>CAYMUJ010000043.1:0-12032 GCA_964393565.1 uncultured Stakelama sp.
AAGATGAGCACCCTGGGCGCTGCCTCGCGTAAGATCGAGGGCCAGCAGTCGTTCGTCAGCAAGCTGTCGGACGTGATCGAGAGCGGCATCGGCAACCTTGTCGACGCCGACCTGGCGAAGGAATCGGCTCGCTTGCAGGCTCTGCAGGTCAAGCAGCAGCTTGGCGTTCAGGCGCTGTCGATTGCAAACCAGGCGCCGCAGACGATCACGTCGCTGTTCCGTTAATAAAAACTACCCTGACAAAGGCGGGTCGGGACGCGCAAGCGTTCCGGCCCGTTTTTTTATCGGTGCCGGGGCCCCGCCGACTGTTCGGCAACCGTTGAAACTATGTCGAGAATTCTCCGTAATCGCACCCGTGACAAGGTTGACGTATCTATAACAGGTTCATGGTAACCAGCGCCCCCCGCATCCGTGAAATCATTGACGCAACCGGCATTCGTTTAAGGGTGTCGATCGAGCCGGGCAGGCTCGGGCCTTCGATCCGTCTTGCGCGCCGGGACCTGGGGTCCGAAGTGCGCCTGGACATGCATGGTGCCGATCTTCTCTGTGCCTATCTGGTTGCTGCCCGACTGGCAGGGCGTGAGCAGCTCGCCGACGAAAGTTCGCTGGGTCCGCTGCCCATGACTTTCAGCCTGTGTCATGATCCCGTCGTCCGGGTCGAACTGCGCCGTCACCTGCTTGAGGAAGCGGTGTTGACCATTCCGGCAACTATGTGGGACCGGCTCTATGCTGAACTGTGCATAGTCAGTGCCCATGCCCGTGCACTCAGCTACACCGCCGCGACCAGTCATGCAGCATAGCCTTGTGCGATGACCGAATTGGGTCCCGTACTACTACAATAGGTATTCGTGCAGTATTTCGTTTGACGATAGAAAGCGCCATTTCGTCATGATATTCTGGCGCTTGGAAACAGGGAAGGCGCATGATGGATCCGCGTGAAACGCATTTGCTGAAGAATGACCCCGACCGTCGCGTGTGGGGAATGGGTCCTCAGCCCGAGTTTCGCGTGAACGTGACGCTGACCCTGACCGATGCCACCCGCCTGTGGAGCGCCGCGCGCGATCGGCTGCTGGCCGCTCCTGGCGCGAGTGAAGAGCTGGTCGAAGAAACGATCGGCCCGATGGAGGCACCGCGGCTCGCCGATTGCGTCGCGCTGCTGTGCGCGCCGGCGCTGGTGCCGGGTTGCTCGGTCGATGATTATTGGGTCGATGCCATGCCCGGCCTGCCCAGCCAGGACGCGATCGCGGCCTGAGCTGAAATAAGGGGACGCGCCGCTGGCGGCCCCGATCATATCCCCCGAAGAAGGGGCCGGCGCCATCCCTCCCGCCGGCCCCTTCGACCGTTTTGGAGCTATCCCGCCACCGGTCCGTCATAGGGGCGGCGGGCATAATAGCCGAAGCCGGCGATGATGGCGTAGCATAGCGCGGGCAGAATCAGCGCAATCGCGATGCTGCCGGTCGCATCGATCAATGCGCCGGTAGCCGGGGGTACAACGGCGCCGCCGACGATCGCGATGTTGATGATGCCGGATCCATCCGCAGCGCGGCTCCCCAGCCGTTCCGACGCCAGTGCGAAGATCGTCGGGAACATGATCGCGTTCATCAGCCCGATCGCGAGCAGGCTGTAGCCCGCGACATAGCCCGTTGTGCTGGTCGAGATCAGGATCAGTGCGACAGCGCCGATCGCACAGCATGCGAGCAGCTTGCCGGGACTGACCACGCGCATCACGCCCGATCCGATGAACCGGCCGACCATCGCGCCGCCCCAGTAAAAGCCGAGCAGCTTGCCGGCCGCCTGTTCGGGCAGCGCCATCACCTGTGGCTGCATCAGATAGTTGACGATCAGCGATCCGATCGCAACCTCGGCTCCGACATAGAGGAAGATGCAGAGCGCACCATAGCCGAAGCGCGGGCGACGGAGCAGGTCCAGGCCGGCAAGTCCCGCGCTCGCCTCATGACGCTCCCCCTTGAGGCGATTGCGAAACAGCCAGACCACGCTGGCGACGACTGCCAGCGCCGCAGCAATGCCAAGATAGCCATACATGATCGCCTTGCTCTCCGCCACGCGATAGGCTTCAAGCGCCGGGCCTGAAAGCTGGTCCGCAGTCACGCTGGCAAGGCTGCCAAGGATCAGGATCGATCCGACGATCGGGAAGACGGTCGTGCCCAGTGAATTGAACGCCTGGGCAAAGGTCAGGCGGCTATGCGCGGTCTGCGGCTTGCCGAGCAGCGAGATCAGCGGATTGGCAACGACCTGGACGATCACCACACCGCTCGCCAGCACGAACAGCGCGCCGAGGAACAGGCCATAGGTCGCGGTCTGGGCCGCCGGGATGAAGATCAGACAGCCGACCATCATGATGACGAGGCCTGCCACCGCGCCGCGCATGTAACCCAGTTTCTTGACCAGCTTCGCACCGGGAATGCCGATCACCAGATAGGCGGCAAAGAAGCAGGTCTGAATCAGCATCGCCTGGGTGAAGTTGAGCGTGAACAGCTCCTTCAGCTTCGGGATGATGACGTCGTTGAGTGATGTGATTCCACCAAAGATGAAGAACAGGGCGAAGACGAAGACCTGTAGGTCGGGGGCGTTCACCCCCTGCGTCCCCGCATCGTCCGGCATCGGGTCGGTCGGTCTCAAATCCATGACGGGTGCGGCCAATGCGCCTCTCCTGATAGCGTTGTCATCCGGGTGGATGTTTAGCCGAGCGTGCGGGAAAGGCGAGGGTGAAAGTATATGAATGCATCGGGCGCCGGGTTCGGCGCTGATTGTGGATACAGCGTCGCCCGCAGGGGCGTATCCGGATATCATCGTGACCGCTTTGGGTTGCTATCCTTTTCAGGCGCCGGTATCACCATCCCGATATCCAGCGATCGCCCTTTGTGACAGGGCGGTGGGATTAATATCTGACACGATTGGGGGAAATCGCCATGGAAACGCAGAAGTTCGATCGTGAAGACATCCAGCCGGGTCAGTGGGTTGCTCCGCTTCAGTCGATCGAGTCCTTTGCGGTCGCCGACTTCACGCAGCTCCATTCTAACCCGGGCGACGACACCAACGGCCCGTTTACGGGATCCTGACGTCTGGCGCTAACTTGAACCAAGCGCGATGAGCGAGTTTCGCGGTTATGTGGCACATGCCGCGAACGCGCTGAACAAGCAGGATTGGGACCGGGCCAGTACTCCTTTTCTGAGCACGGGCGTTGCCAAAGCCCGGGTATGGCGCGACGATGTCGCGGCACTTGCGCATGCGCAGCGGTTCGTCACCGCTGAAGATCGTGTTGAGCGTCAGCCTGCCCCGGATGCGGGCGGACGCGTCGTGCTCTTCGACGGGTATCTCTTCGATCCCGATCTGTTGCGTGCGGAGCTGGGCCTTCCCCCCCGTACGCCAGATTCCCAGATCGTTGCCGCGTGGCTCGCTCGCCATGGCTTCGACGCGCTGCATCGGCTGAAGGGTGATTTCTGCTGCGCGCTATGGGATCCGGGCGACCGCCGGTTGCACCTTGTCGTGGCGCCGATGGCAATGCGGACGCTCTACTGGCACGCGCGCGCGGGTGGGTTCTGGTTCGCGACCACGCTGAGCGCGCTGCATCAGTTTCCCGGCGTCCCCAACGAGATCGACCCGCTTCAGCTGGCGCTTCACTTTACGGTCAATGTTGGCGACCCTTCCGCCACGCTGTACAAGGATATCCGGCTGTTGCTCCCCGGCACGCACCTGGTTGCGGGTCCGGGCGGGGTGCGGGAACGGATGTTCTGGCAGATCGACCCGCGCCGCCGCATCGCGCTGAAATCCCCGGAGGCCGGGGTTGAGGCTGCGCGCGCTTTGCTGGATCAGGCGGTTCGGCGCAGCTTGCGGGCGGCGCATACGCCCGGGCTGTTGCTGTCGGGCGGACTGGACAGCTCCGCCGTCGCCGCGTCGGCGGCGCGGATGGTCGCTCCTGATCCGCTGGACAGCTATACGGTCGAGCCCCCGCCGGGGCACGACCTTGCCGAGCGCGGCGGCTGGTATGATCGCGAACGCCCGCATGTCGATGCGCTTGCGGCCCTGCATCCCAATCTTCGTCCACAATTCTGCCATTCCACCGATCTTGCGTCGCTGGAGGACGATCCCACCCCCTTTTTCGTGGCCGGTGGGCGCCCACAGATCAACGCCACGCATGTCGGCTGGTTCGATTCAGCGTATCGGGCCGCGCAACGCGATGGCCATTCGGTCCTGTTGACCGGCCAGTCGGGCAATCTGACGCTCAGCGATAACGGATTGCGCGGCCTTGCCGATCTGGCGCGCAGCGGGCGCATCGACCAGCTTGTCCGCTTGCTGCCTGGCGCTGCGCGGTACCGGCAGAACACGATCTGGGGCACGCTCAAGGGACAGGTGCTGCTCCCCGCCTTGCCGCCCAAACTGCGCGCGGCATTATGGCGCTGGCGTCATGGCGATGCCGCGCCGTCCACCAAATATGCCGCGATCCGGTCCGACTTCGCCGCCGCCGTGGGGCTCGATGCCGTGCTGCAGGCGCAGGGTGATGACGGACTTTCCTTCTACGGCCCCGACAGCCGAAAGCTCCTCGCGCTGCATCTCGGTCCTTTGCGGGTGCATCTGCTCGAAAATGTCCGCACGATCCGGACCGTTTACGGGATTGAGCTGCGCGATCCGCTGGCGGACCCCGACCTGGTCGAATTCTGCCTGGCAATTCCGCGCGAACACTATCTGCTCGGCGGCGTCCAGCGCAGTCTGGCGCGTCGGGTGCTTGCCGATCGTCTGCCCGATGCGTTGCTGGCCGAACGGCGGCTTGGGCGGCAGAACCCCGAATGGTTCACCCGTATCTCCGCCCAGCGCGAGCGCTTCGCGGCAGAGATCGAGCGGCTGGCCAATGTTCCGCTCGCGGCTGAGATGCTCGATCTGCCGCGCCTGAAGCGGTTGATTGACGACTGGCCCGAGGATGCTGCCGCTGCCGAAGCGCGCCGCTTTGACTATGCCCAGATGCTGTCGCGCGCGGTACAGGTCGGGCGGTTCATCCGCTGGAGCCAGCGCAGCAATCAGTGAGGGACTGTTTCGTTCCCGGCGCGCTCGCCGTGCATGATAGTCATCGTCGGCTTGCAGCCCTATAGGGTGCCCATGCGCCGTAAGGGTAGGGGAACATGGTGTCGCTGGAGATGATGGTCGTGCGGAGTGAGGCGGTGCTCGACGCCAGTGTCGATGCGGAAACAGTGCTGATGAGCATCTCGACTGGCCAATATATGACGCTGAAGGCAACCAGTCGCGCGATCTGGTCGCGAATCGAGCACCCCGTGTCGGTGCGTGATCTGTGCGCCGATCTCGCGACCGCCTATCAGGCACCGCTGGAAACGGTCGAAGCCGATACACGCGCCTTTCTCGACCATCTCGCAGCGCAAGGGATGATCGAACTGCGCGCCGCCTGACCGAAAACGGCTCTGTCGCGGGGATGGTGCCGGTTGCAGGAATCGAACCCGCGACCTTCGGTTTACAAAACCGCTGCTCTACCAGCTGAGCTAAACCGGCGCGGCGGGCTGGCCATGACAGCAACCCGCATCTGGATGCAGTCCCTTTGCGTCAAGAGATGCCGAACGTCCAGCCCTCCGATCGTGCAATTGCGTCGGTCATCGCTGTCGGACGCCACAGCGCGGGATCGTCCGCCGCACGCCGCAGCCATGCGGCGGTAAGCAGCGCATCGGTTGCATGATCGGTATAGCGGTCCAGCGGCTGATGCGCGCGTGATCCCAGCGCGGCCAGCGCCGCATCGAGCGATGCCCCGTCGCGCAGCTTCGACCGCCCCTTGCGCGCACCCGCCGCGCGCGCGGCGATGCTGGTGTAGATTTCGACCACATACGCGCCGCGATCGGGCAGGGGGTCGAACGGCCATATCGGCACCCGGCCATTCAGCCGGTGGAGCAGCCGCATGCCCGCAAAGCTCGCCTTGGCAACCTGCGCCGCACCGATCGCGTCGAACACGGTCGACGGCTTGGTGCAGCCATCATGCGCGACTTCGCACACGCGCCAGTGCAGGAAATTCGCCTTCGTCCCGTCCGCCGCGCCCAGATAGAAATGCGTGCCGCGCCGCGCGTCGATGAACCCTGCCGCGCCCAGATCCGGGTCGTCGCTGCCCGCATCGACATGCGCCCATAGACTGTGTGCCGTGTCGCCCTGCGTCTCGCCCGGCAGATGCGCGCCGCGCGCGACGAACGGCGCGGAGAAGCTGAAGTCGAACCCGATCAGGACCGGCGTGTCGCGCTGCGCCAGCACCCAGTCGAGCACCTCCTGCCGGGCCCAGGCCCGGCCGGGCGGCGTCAGCAGCTGCGGTGCGGCATCGCCTCTCTCGCAACAGGCGACCGCAATGCCGGGATGGCGCGCGCCCTTCGCGCCCGACCAGTCGATCGCGGCGAATCGGTTGAAGTGATGAGAAACGGCCATCGCTCCGCCGGTTCAGCCCGGCGTCTCGATCCCTGCAAGGACCGCCAGACGAATCGCCTCGGCAAAGCTCGCCACGTCGAGCTTGAGCATGATCCGCGCGCGGTGTGATTCGACGGTGCGTACGCTGAGGCCCAGCTTCTCGGCGACTTCGCGATTGGTCAGTCCGTCGACCAGCAGCGCCAGAATTTCGAGCTCACGCTCGCTCAGTGCCGCCAGCCGTCCCCGGTCCCGGTCGGACCGGCTGTCCTCTGCAATATTGCGGTCGAGCTGCTCGAACGCGATCCGGAGCGGGCCGAGGAGCTTGTCGAGCGTGAACGGCTTTTCGATGAAATCGATTGCACCGCGCTTTAAAGATTCGACCGCTGAGGTGATCTGCCCCTGACCTGAAACGATGATCGCGGGAAAGCGCTGATGGTCGAGGGTCCGCAGTGCATCATTCCCCGACAGTCCGGGCATGTTGAGGTCAAGCAGAACAACCCCCGCTGCGGCTCCGTCCCGCGCAGCGTTCAGAAAGGCTTCCGCTGATTCCCACGCGCTGACCGTAACGCCCGGAAGCGTCGCAACCAGGCTCGAAATCACATCGCGGGCTAGATCATCGTCATCAACGACATGAACGGTTCTGGGCATCTTCATTCACAATTTGGCAGCCGAGCAGCAGCGATAGCTACCAGCCCAAGCAAGTCCATATGGTCATGCGACGTTATTACTCAACTTGCGACGGTCTGGGAACTCGATTCAATCACACTCAGCAACTTCCGCGCAAGCATGATACGATTTTCCGGCGTGGTACCGATCATTGCGCGCTCGGTTTCGCGCGCAGCATCGCCGATAATGGTGTCCGCAAAATGGCCGGCCGTCCCTGCCAGCTTGTGGATGTCGGAAAGCAGGGCGGCGGTTTTCTGGGGATCCGCAGCGGCATTCAGATCGTATTCGCGCAGGTATTCCGCCATTGCCGCGCGCCGTTGGGCATAGCGCGCCACGAGTGCGGGGGGCATGGCTTCGGAGTCCGGCTCACTTGTCGAGCTCCGGCCTGGACGCGGCAAAGCAGCGTGGCGCCGCGACCATGTCGCGATCGCCCCCTCTAGTGCTTCCCGCCGTACCGGCTTAGCCAGATGTGCCTGCATTCCGGCAGCAAAACAGGCGTCGATATCATTCTGATAGACATTGGCCGACAGGGCGACGATCGGCAGAATGTCCGCACCGAACCCCATGCCCCGCAATCGTTGGGTTGCGCCGATCCCGTCGAGCACTGGCATCTGGATGTCCATCAGGACCAGATCATAGGGAGCGCCCGCCAGCGCCGCCGAATCGACTCGCGCGACTGCTTCGGCCCCGTTGCCGGCGATGTCCAGCGTGATTCCCAACCGCGCAGCCGTCGCACGGATCAGTGCCTGATTGATCTCATTGTCCTCGGCCAGCAGAATGCGAAGCGCAGCTGTGGCCAACGGATCGGATTGCGCGGCTGTGGGCTCCGCGTTTGCAGGCGCCGAGTCTTCTTCCAGCAACGCCGCTATGCATGGCAGGCTGAAGTGAAAGCTGCTGCCTTCGCCGACGCGGCTGTTCACCTTCAGCGAGCCGCCCATCACCCGGACCAGCGAGCTGGAGATGGTGAGCCCAAGCCCGGTTCCGGGAGCGGTGGGCCGCTCCAGCTGGGCAAGCTGCACAAAGGACTGGAAGATGTCGGCGATCCGCTCGGGCGGAATTCCCGGGCCGGAATCGACGACCGCAAACCGCATCATGTCGCCATTGCGGGTGACTTCCAGGCGGACGAAACCCTGTTCGGTGAATTTGACAGCATTGCCGAGCAGGTTGAGCAGCACCTGGCGCAGGCGCAGCTTGTCGCCACGCACGATCGGCGGCAGCGCCGGATCGATCTGGACTTCAAGCCATACATCGCGGCGGCGCACGCTGGGCATCAGCATCCGGATCGTGCTGTTGGCCAGATCCTCGATCACGACTGGCTCGTCGGCCAGATTCATATGCCCTGCTTCGATCTTCGACAGATCCAGCACATCGTTCAGCAACGACATCATGTTGCTGCCGGATTCGATGATGATCTGGGCATAATTGCGCTGTTCAGGGGCGAGTTTCGATTCGAGCAACAATTCGGCAAAGCCGATCACGCCATTCATCGGCGTGCGGATTTCGTGACTCAGATTGGCAAGAAACGCGCCACGTGCGCGTGCTTCGCGCTGTGCCGTGTCGCGCGCGGCGAGCAGTTGTTCGCGCACCCGGGTTTCATTGGTGATGTCCTGCATCACCCCGAACAGCGCAACCGGCGTGCCGTCGCCACCGGTTTCGGGACGGCCGATATAGGCGAGGTGGCGAAGTTCGCCGTCGCCGTCACGGTGTATCCGGATGCGCAGGCTGAACGGACTCTGGTTCCTGACGGCGTGCAGCGTTGCTTGCCAGGTCCGGTCCCTGTCCTCCGGATGCAGATAGTTGAGCGCGTCGTCGCGGGTGATCGCATGTGCCGGATCGCGTCCATGGATGCGGTACATTTCATCGGACCAGAACAGCGCTCCGCTGGGAATGTCATAACGCCAGTGCCCGACATGCGTGGTCGCTTCGGTCATCAGCAACAGCCGGTTCGCCTCCGACAGTTCGGCGGTGGCGCGTTCGACCTCGCGCGTAACCACGACTTCGCGTCGGGCGACCATCGCCAGGATGGCGGCAAGCGCAAGGTTGATCGTCAGTCCCGTGAGCAGGATGAGCAGCGGCTCGCTACTGCGCGTGCGGGTCTCGAACCCGGTGGTGCTGCGCCATTCCACCATCCAGTCACGACCGGCCACATTCAACTGGCGGGTGGTGACAAAGGCCGGGCGGCGGGCCGTTGTGGGGGCGGCGGTCGCGCTGTCGAACAGCGGGGCCCAGCGCTTGTCGGCGTCCCGGGCCAGGATGCGTATTTCGAAGTCCTTGCCCGGGCTCGGGCTGAGGCCTCTGAAAAAGCGGTTGGCGGGGAAGGGGTGGTAGACCCATCCAATCAGCGTGCGTCGGCGTTCGGCTACACTGCGGGGTGGCTCGGCCATACGATAGACCGGTCGCAACATCGTAAATCCGAAACCGGTGCCGCGATATCTCAGAAATCTGACTGGCGGGCTGACAATCGCCGCTCCGGTGTCGCGTGCCTGCTCCGCTGCCCCGCGCCGCAGGGGGTCGAAGCCGATATCCAGCCCGACAAGAAAGCGGTTGCGTTCCAGCGGGTATAGATAGGTGATCACATAATGGTCGCCTGTCGCCGAAGGACGCTGAATCGCGTTGATCGGCAGCCCGTTACGCCGCGATTCCGCCAGAAAGGCCGGGACGTCGTCGCGTGGCACCCGGCGAATGAACCCGATGTCGCGGATGCCGGGATAGCTCCGCTCGACATCGATCACCTTGGCGTAGGTAACCCATTCGTCCCATGTCACCCGATCACCGGCGGTGAACAGGGCCGATGCTGCATCCAGGCTTTGCGCCGCCCGGGTCAGTCGCGATCTGATGCCCTGTTCGCTTTCGCTCGTCAGACTGGCAAAGCTGGTCCGGCTGTTCTCGATCACCTGTTCGCGCGCGTTGATCCAGGCAAACAGGGTCAGCGCCACGCCCAGTCCGCAGCCAAGCGCAATATAGCCGAACAGGCCGCTGATCGGTGCTCCACGCCACAATGCCTGGAGCTTTCGCTGGTTGCCGATCATCGCAAATGGGGCGATGGTCAGGATGCCCAATATGTTGCCAATGGCCCACAGCGTTACGCTTGTCGGCATCCGCCCAACCGGAAAATTCCGCAATTCCAGCATGGCGACGTGCCCGATGGCCGCCGAAACCAGTGCCGGGATCAGCGCGCCTAGCAGGATCGCGGTGGCGACCTCGCCCAAACGGGTCAGTTCGATGCTGGCACCGAAGCGGCGACGCAACAGGACATCCGCGACCAGCGCCTGCAGCGTTGCCCCCATGGCGGTCCAGATCGCCAGTTCGCCGGCGCGAAGGATCGTCGATCCCATCGCGATGCCGATCGAAACATTGAGTATGACCGATGCGACGAAGACGGCGGGCAGCAGCCAGCGCCCGTAAAGCAGCACGGCTCCGATAGCGACGCCGGATGGCAGCCATAGCATGACGACATTGGCGGGCGGGATGGCGAGCTGTCTGGCGATCCAGCCACTGGTCACGAACACCAGGATCAGGATCAGACTGAGCCGCAGCCGCGATGCAATCGACAATATCGGGCGATCCCCCGGCGTGCCGGTGGTGATGTCGTCAGCAACAGGGGTATCCCGGACCGGCTCCACACGGTAACTATAGCAACCGTTCGGCCGGATGCATCCGCCGCGTTGCCCGAAATAAGGAAAATCGTGCGCGTTGGCGGCGCTGCGCTCTGCCGTTCCGCGAAAATCATTGGTCGGGGCGACAGGATTCGAACCTGCGACCCCCACACCCCCAGTGTGATGCGCTACCAGGCTGCGCTACGCCCCGACCGAAGGCAGGCCCTCTAGGCGTGTGGCGCGGGGGATGCAAGGGGGTTGGTGCGCTCTATTCCGGCTGCGCCAGAGCAGCACCGGGCCGCCAATAGTTGCATGGCGTTAACACAAGTGGTAGCCCGCGCCGCTTGAACCGGGGGGCTTTGCTCCCCACCATTCAGGCCCAACCATTCTGGCCCCGGGAACCTCATGATCATCACCCCAGCATTTGCACAGGCCGCAGGCAGCGCGGCGGCTCAGCCCAGTGGCGCGGCATCGTTCCTGTCGATCGCCCCGCTCGTCCTGATCTTCGTCGCCTTCTACTTCCTGATGATTCGTCCGCAGCAAAAGCGGATGAAGACGCTGCAGGCGTCGATCGCATCGATGAAGAAGAACGACACGGTCGTGACCGCTGGCGGTCTGGTCGGCAAGGTGGTGTCGGTCGACGACGTCTACGCCAATGTCGAAATCGCCCCGACCGTGAAGGTCAAGGTGGTCAAGTCGACCATCGTCGAGGTTCAGCCGCTCGGCGGCAAACCCGCGAACGACTGACGCCATGCTCGATTTTCCCAAGTGGAAGGTGTGGGCGGTCTGGCTGACGATCGCCGGCTGCCTGTTGCTCGCGATCCCCAGTTTCGTGCCGGAAAGCGCGCGTGAGCGCTGGCCGTCCTGGATCCCGCAGCCGGCGATCAACCTCGGCCTCGATCTGGCCGGCGGCAGCTCGATCCTGCTGGAAGCGGATGTCGACGATCTGGCGCGGACGCGCCTCGCCGCCAAGCGCGACGAGATCGAGACCGAGTTCCGCCGTCAGGATCCGCGGATCGACATCGGTGACATCTCCACCCGGGACAATCGCATCACCTTCATGGTGCGCGACGTGGCGCAGGTCGATGCCGCGCGCGAACGCCTGCTTCAGCTGACCGGCAGCGGCGTCGGCATGTCCGGCCAGCGCGAATGGACGATCGAGGTGCGCGACGGCACCCGCTTCATCGTCAGCCAGACCGGCGCCGGCCTCGATCAGGCGGTGACTCAGGCAATGTCCGACGCGCGTGAGGTGGTGGACCGCCGCATCAACGCGCTCGGCACGCTCGAACCGACGATCATCCTTCAGGGGCGCAACCGCATCCTCGTCGAAGTGCCGGGGGTCAAGGATCCCGAAGCGCTGAAGCG
>CAYMUJ010000043.1:12132-16871 GCA_964393565.1 uncultured Stakelama sp.
TCGGCCGAACTCGGTCAGGAATCGATCGAAAAGGGCATCCTCGCCGGCGTTGTCGGCACGCTTGCGCTGATCGGCTTCATGCTGTTCACCTATCTGCGTTTCGGCGTCTACACGACCGCAGCGCTGCTGGTGAACGCGATCATGATCCTTGGCATCATGGCGTTCTTCGGGGCGACGCTGACCTTGCCCGGCATCGCCGGTTTCGTGCTCACCATCGGTGCGGCGGTCGATGCCAACGTGCTGATCAACGAACGCATCCGTGAGGAACAGCGCATCCGTGGCCGCGCCGCGATCGCCTCGGTCGAGTTCGGCTATAAGGAAGCGAGCCGCGCGATCTTTGACGCGAACATCACCAACGTCATCTCGGCGGCGATCATGTTCCTGTTCGGTACCGGCCCGATCCGCGGCTTTGCGGTCGTACTGGCGATCGGCATCATCACCTCGGTGTTCACCGGCGTCACCTTCACCCGTCTGCTCGTTGCCGATTATCTGAAGCGCAACCGTCCCAAGACGATCAATATTTAAGGCCGCCCAGATATGCGCCCGCTCAAACTTGTCCCCGACAACACCAACATCCCGTTCCTGAAATGGCGCAACGTGGCGATGGCATTGTCGCTGCTGCTCATCATCGGCTCGATCGTGCTGTGCGTGGTGAAGGGGTTCAACCTCGGCATCGATTTCGTCGGCGGCCAGCAGACCCGCGTAACCTTCACCAAGCCGATCGATGTCGAAACGCTGCGCCAGCGGATCGAAGCGCTCGGCTATGGTGAGGCGACGATCCAGCGCAGTGGTGAGACGACCGAATATTCGGTCCGCACCCCGCTGCCCGAAGGCGGCGAGGAAGCGGCGAACAAGGCCGCGTCGGCGATCCGCGCGACGATCCAGCAAGGTTATCCGGGCGTTCAGGTCGCTGGCGCGCAGAGCGTGTCGGGCAAGGTGTCGGAAGAGCTGTTCCGCAACGGCGCGATCAGCCTGACGCTCGCGATGCTGGCGATCGCGCTCTACATCTGGTTCCGCTTCGAATGGCAGTTCGGCGTCGGCGCGCTGTTCGCGCTGTTCCACGACGTTGCGCTGACGCTCGGCTTCTTCGCGCTGACCCAGTTGGAGTTTGACCTCAACATCGTCGCGGCGATCCTGACGATCATCGGCTATTCGCTCAACGACACCATCGTCGTCTATGACCGTATTCGCGAAAATATGCGCAAATACCGCAAGATGGAGATGGGTGAACTGCTCGATCTGTCGATCAACGAAACGCTGTCGCGCACCGTCGTGACCTCGCTGTCGATCGGCCTCGTGCTCGCGGTGCTGCTGGTGCTCGGCCCGGATGTCATCTTCGGTTTCACTGCGGCGATGCTGCTCGGCATCGTCATCGGTACCTTCTCGTCGGTCTATGTGTCGGCGGCGATCCTGCTGTGGCTGCGGCTGAAGCCCGACAGCTTCCTGCCCAAGGAAGCGACCGGGCCGAAGGGTGCGGAGCGTGCCGAGGCGGTCAACTTCAAGGACATGCCCTGATGAAGGTCGACCGGACCCGGATCGAGGGGCCGGTCGTCTCGGGGTTCAGCGGTCGCGGATTTCGCGTCGATGACGGCGTGTATGACGGGCTGATGCTGACTCCGACGCGCGCCGACGGCTGGTCGCCGCCGCCGTTCGAGGCGCTGACCGCTGACGCGCTGGCGCCGTTGTTCGCGATGGATCCTCCGCCCGAATTCATCCTGCTCGGTACCGGCGCCACGCTGCGCCGCCCGTCGCCAGCGCTGGAGGCGGCATTGCCGTGCGGGATCGAGGTCATGGACAGCCGCGCCGCGGCGCGTGCCTGGGGCGTGCTGCGCGCGGAATTGCGCTGGATCGGCGCAGCGCTTTATCCTTTAGGCTGAGGCATCGCGCGACCGAATAGGCTCTAACGCCCGACCAGTCCCGCCAAATGCGCGTAGAGTGCGTCGCGGTTCGCCTCCCAGGTGAACCCCGCCGCGCCCGCGCGTACGGTATCGGGCGGGGGAGGGGCGGCCAGCAGCGCGCTTATGGCTTCGGCAAAAGCCGACGCAGTCCGCGCCACGATCCGCCCATGCTCCGGGGCGGTCACGAGCTCGCGCGCGCCGCCGGCATCGGGGATCACCACCGGCGTCCCGCTCGCCAGTGCCTCGACCCAGGCATTGGCCAGACCCTCCGACGACGACGCCAGCGCCATCACGTCCGCCGCTGCCAGCAATCCCGGCAGCTCGCCATGCGCCACGCTGCCCAGCAGCGTCACCCGGTCGCCGACGCCGAGCCGCGCGATCTGCGCCACCAGCTTCGGTCGCTCCGGCCCTTCGCCTGCGATCATCAGCCGTACGCCGGGCAGCGCAGCGACTGCATCGATCGCGATTTCATGCCCCTTGCGCGGAATCAGCGCACCGATGCTGGCGACCAGCGGCCCCTCGACCCCCAGTGCAGCCTTCGCCGCCGCCCGATCGCGCGGCGCGAAGCGGTCAAGGTCGACCCCGGTGCGATGCACGCGGATCTTCGTGCCATCCATGCCCAGCGCCTCCATGTCGTCGCGCATCGATCCCGCCACCGCGAGCAGTCCGTCCGCTTCCATCCCGGCGCGCAGAACCTGTTCGGCGGTCGCCGGGGCGCGTCCCCAATGGTGAATATCCGCGCCCCGCGCCTTGATCGACACCGGCACGCCGAACGTCCGGCCCAGATCGACCGCCGCGACGCCATCGGGGAAGAAAAAGCTCGCATCGATCACATCGAACGCGAAATCGCGCCGGATCGCGCGCAGCAACGGTTTCAGCCGCGCCGCCAGCATTGCCGCATGAAACCGCCCGCCCGTGCCCGGCAGGTTGACGAAGCGCGGTCGCCACGTCTCCACGCCCTTCCACATCTCATGCCGGGGCAGGGCGGAGAGCGCTGCATAGCGGCCGAGTTGCGACAATGGCCAGGGTGGCACGCCAATGGGCGCGACCAGCTTCAGTTCGACATCCGGATGTGCGGCCAGCCCCAAGGTCTGGCGTTCGACGAACACGCCGAAATTGGGCCGCGAGGCATCGGGGAACAGCGACGAAAGGGTGAGCACACGAAGCATTGGCTCCGTGCCCTACACCCATTCGGTTAATGTTACGAAACCGCGATCAGCGACAGCGCTTGCCGCTGCGCTCGATTTCGCGCCCCGCAACTGCGCCGGCTGCGGCCCCCAACACCGTGCCGACCGTGCGGTCGCCGCGCGTATCGATGCTACGACCGGCCAGCGCTCCGACAACGCCACCGATCACCAGACCGGTCGTGCCATCGGGCTTGCGGCAATAACGGCGGCCGTCACGCCCCTTCCATTCGCGATAGCTGTAGTGCTTCTTCTTCACATGCGCCTGCGCGTCGCTCGACGTCAGCGGCAGCATCACCGTCGCGGGGACGGCCAGCGAAGCTGCGCCCAGCGCCAGCATCAGATTACGCATATCACTCACTCCATCTTCCTGAACTCGCGGGTCGAACGCTGCAGCATTGGACGGGGTTTCATGAACGCAGCATTTCGGGCAGTTCATGCCGCATGCAGCACGCCAAAGCCCTGATCGAACGCCTCGACCTCGCTCCCCATCCTGAGGGGGGATGGTACAAGGAAACATGGCGTTCCCAATCACTTGACCCCGGCACACGGTCGCCCGGCACCGCGATCCTATTCCTGCTCGAACAGGGGCAGAAATCGCATTGGCACCGCGTCGATTCCGATGAACTGTGGCTGTGGCACGCCGGATCGCCGCTCGATCTGATGATTGCCGATGCGGCCGACGCCAATCCGGTGACGATCGCGCTTGGCGGCGACGTGCTCGGCGGCTACCAGCCGCAGGCGCGCGTCCCGACGAATCGCTGGCAGGCGGCGGATGCGCATCGCGGCTGGGCGCTGGTCAGCTGCATCGTCGTGCCCGGCTTCGACTTTGCCGGGTTCGAACTTGCCCCGCCCGACTGGTCCCCGATCCGCTGAATCGCTTCCCGTGATTCACGTTATCCACAGATGGTAACCGTCGATCGCCGCTTCGTCCGACTCGGAAACCATGACAGCATCATGGGGCAGGCAGATGAGGCCGCAGCGGGAAACCAAAGCGAAATCAGATGTTTGTCACGGTCTGAACCGTGCAGGTGCCTTCGGGAAACCGCATGGTTCAGGACGGGGACGCCACCCCGGGAAACCGCAGGGGCGATGTTCGCATCGACCAGGCGTGCACGGAACGGACAGGCGTCCAATGGCGCCTCCCGGCCTTGTGTCGGGGGTGACAGGCGGAATGGCAGGGGCCGATGCCTTTGGGCAGCGGGCCGGACTGAACGCCATGGACGCAAAGCCCGTCTTCGGACCGGGTGGAGCGGGTTGCAGCGGACGGGCGGCGCCTTCGGGCAAGGCCGGAACGATGCAGCCACAGCCGCGACGGAACCGGAAGCCTTCGGGCAACGGAACCGGCGCGAGGTGATCGAACGAAACGACCCCTTGGGGATCGTATCAATTGATGACCGGACCGCGATGCCGGAACGCCGCAAGGCGGGAAGGGATCGCAAGGACATCGAGGCGGGAACGCGGCTCTTCGGAACCGCCCCCGTCCCGGTGACCGGCCAGCGGGCGCATCGTGACCGCTGGAGCGCAGGGTTCCGCAGTCCCTTGCCGGAAGCGGAACACTGCCTGCCGCCGCCGCGGCGCGCCCGTCTCCCGGATGGGCAAGCGAGCGGATGGCGACACCGGAGGGCTGGCGGAAACGCCGGCCCTCTTTTGGTTT
>CAYMUJ010000043.1:16971-20608 GCA_964393565.1 uncultured Stakelama sp.
TTCCTCGCCTGGTCCGCGCCCAAGCCGGCGTCGGGCGTCGTGGCGGTGTTCATCCTCGCCAACTCCGCCGCCGGCCTCGCCGGAAACCTCGCCTCGGTCGGCAGCCTGCCCCCCGAACTCCCGCTCTACGCGGTCGCGGTGCTCGCGGGCGCTGTGGTCGGCACCACGCTCGGCATCAAGCTACCGCAAAAGTGGATCCTGCGCGCCCTCGGCCTCGTCCTGCTGGTCGCCAGCGCGAAGCTGTTCGGGGTTTATTGAGCGACGCGGGTCGGGGCCGAAGCGGTTGGGGCCTTCGGTGCCGGGCGCGATGACGAAGGTCATGACCAGCAGCCAGATCGAAAATCCGATCACCATGACCCACGCGGGCAAAGCGGGCAGACGGTGCGCCAGCTCCGGCGGCGGCGTCAGCAGGGTGCGTTCAAGCGTTTGATAGATGCTCAGCATCGTGAATAGAACGAGCAGCAATCCCCACCAGCCCGACCGGTCCTGATCGTGGAGCCTGCGAACAAATAGGGCAAAGCTGGGTAGCATCAACCCGACCGACAGGACGACCTGGGCCAGAAGATCTTGGGGAAAAATCAGAAAATCGGTAAACCCCGATGCCACACTCGTGGTCAGCATCGTAGCGATCCACAATATCGCAACCTCGGTGCGTCGGGAGCGCCCGGTGTAATCGAACGTCCCGATGATCGAACGCTTGAACAAGGCGACATGCTCCGGCCACCATCGGAACCATCCGCTGTCACCCGTGCGCGTCACCGTGCCTATGATCGTCCCCCTGCGAGAAGGCTAGACCGGTCGACAGGCGATGGGAAGCCTCAGCCCCCCACCGCCTTCTTCAGCTTGTCGAAGAACCCGGTCGACACCGGGCATTCCTCGCCGGTCTCAAGCGCGCGGAACTGTTCAAGCAGCGCGCGCTGTTCGCCCGACAGCTTGGTCGGGATCTCGACCTCGATCCGCACGACCAGGTCGCCGCGACCGCGACCCTGCAGCACGGGCATGCCCGCGCCGCGCTGGCGCACCTCGCGCCCGCTCTGCGTGCCGGGATGTAGGTGGATCTTGTGCACCTCGCCATCCGGGCCGGGAATCTCGATCTCCCCGCCCAGCGCCGCCGTCGTGAAGCTGATCGGCGCGCGCGCAAACAGCGTCGTGCCCTCGCGCTCGAAGATCGCGTGCGGCTTGACGTGCAGGAAGATATAGAGGTCGCCCGGAGGGGCACCGCGCGCGCCCGCTTCGCCCTGACCGGCCATGCGGATGCGCGTACCCTCGTCGACGCCCGGCGGGATGTTGACCGCCAGCGTCACCGTCTTGTCGACGCGGCCGTCGCCGCGACAGGTGCGGCACGGATCGGCAATGGTCTGGCCCGCGCCATGGCATGACGGACAGGTCCGCTCGACCACGAAAAAGCCCTGCTGCGCGCGCACCTTGCCATGCCCGGCACAGGTGCCACAGCGCTTCGCCATCGTCCCCGGCGCAGCGCCGGTGCCGCCGCACGGTTCGCAGGGACCGGATACGTCGATGGTGATGTCCGCCTGTTTGCCGTGAAAGGCGTCTTCCAGGCTGATTTCCATGTCATAGCGCAGGTCGGCGCCGCGTGCCTGGCGCTGCCCGCCACCGCCGCGTCCGCCCATGAACTCGCCGAACATGGATTCGAAAATGTCGGAAAAGGCGTCGAAGCCCGGCCCCGCGCCGCCGCCGCCCATGCCCTGTGGCCCGGCATGGCCGAACCGGTCATAGGCCGCGCGCTTCTGCGGGTCCTTCAGGCAATCATAGGCTTCGTTGATTGCCTTGAACTTGGCTTCCTGCTCCTTGCACCCGCCATGCTTGTCGGGATGGCACTGGATCGCCAGCTTGCGAAACGCCGATTTGATCGTCGCATCGTCTGCATCGCGCGAAACGCCGAGCAGTTCGTAATAATCTACCTGGGTGGTCATTCACTCGGCCCCCGCCCAAAAGCCGTCATGCCAGCGAAAGCTGGCATCTCGCGTCACAGGCTGCTCGCCTGAGGCCGGAGACCCCAGCTTGCGCTGGGGTGACGGTTTCGGGTCATCTGATTACGCCTTGTTGTCGTCCACCTCGGAGAATTCGGCGTCGACCACGTCGTCCGCCGGCTTCTCCGCAGCCGCATCTGCCTGAGGCGACGCCTCGGACTGCTGCTGCTTCTCGTAGATCGCCTGGCCCAGCTTCATCGCGACCTGCGCGAGGGCCTGGCTCTTTTCGTTCATCTGATCGGCATCACCGCTCTCGACCGCCGCCTTGGCCGCGTCGATCGCCGACTGGATCTCGCCCTTCAGCGCTTCGTCGACCTTGTCGCCATTTTCGGCGAGCTGGCGCTCGGTGGTGTGGATCAGCGATTCCGCATTGTTCTTCGCCTCGGCGGCGGCGCGGCGCGCCTTGTCCTCCTCGGCGAACTTCTCGGCGTCGCGCACCATCTGGTCGATGTCGCTGTCCGACAGGCCGCCGCTGGCCTGGATGCGGATCTGCTGCTCCTTGCCGGTGCCCTTGTCCTTGGCCGACACGTTGACGATGCCGTTGGCGTCGATGTCGAACGTCACCTCGATCTGCGGCACGCCGCGCGGGGCAGGGGGAATGCCGACCAGATCGAACTGGCCCAGCATCTTGTTGTCCGCCGCCATTTCGCGCTCGCCCTGGAAGACGCGGATCGTCACCGCCTGCTGATTGTCATCGGCAGTCGAATAAACCTGCGACTTCTTGGTCGGGATCGTGGTGTTGCGGTCGATCATGCGGGTGAACACGCCACCCAGCGTCTCGATGCCCAGCGACAGCGGGGTCACGTCGAGCAGCAGCACGTCCTTGACGTCGCCCTGCAGCACGCCGGCCTGGATCGCCGCGCCGATCGCCACCACCTCATCGGGGTTGACGCCGGTGTGTGGCTCCTTGCCGAAGAACTCCTTCACGACCTGGCGCACCTTGGGCATGCGGGTCATGCCGCCGACCAGAACCACTTCGTCGATCTGCGCCGACTTGACGCCGGCATCCGCCATCGCCTTGCGGCACGGGTCGAGCGTGCGGGTGATCAGATCGTCGACCAGCCGTTCCAGCTCCGCGCGCGACAGCGTCTTGACGAGGTGCTTGGGACCGTTCTGATCGGCGGTGATGAAGGGCAGGTTGACTTCGGTCGTCTGCGCCGACGACAGCTCGATCTTCGCCTTTTCGGCGGCTTCCTTCAGACGCTGCAGCGCCAGCTTGTCCTTGGTCAGGTCGATGCCTTCGACCTTCTTGAACTCGTCGGCGAAATACTGAACCAGCTTGGAATCGAAATCCTCGCCGCCCAGGAAGGTGTCGCCATTGGTCGCCTTCACTTCGAACACGCCATCGCCGATCTCGAGGATCGAGATGTCGAACGTGCCGCCGCCAAGGTCATAGACCGCGATGGTCTTGTTGTTGTCCTTGTCGAGGCCATAGGCCAGCGCCGCCGCAGTCGGCTCGTTGATGATGCGCAGCACTTCAAGGCCCGCGATCTTGCCGGCGTCCTTGGTCGCCTGGCGCTGTGCGTCGTTGAAATATGCCGGGACGGTGATGACGGCCTGCGTCACGGTCTCGCCCAGATAGCTCTCGGCAGTTTCCTTCATCTTCTGCAGGATGAAGGCCGAGATCTGCGACGGCGAATAATCCT
>CAYMUJ010000044.1:0-20326 GCA_964393565.1 uncultured Stakelama sp.
CGTGGAAGATCACGCGATAGGGCTTGGCCATCACATTGGCGAGCATGTTGAGGCGGCCGCGATGCGCCATGCCGTACACGATCTCGCGCACGCCATACTGGCCGCCGTACTTGATGATCGCTTCCATCGCGGGGATCATCGATTCACCGCCGTCGAGGCCGAAGCGCTTCGTGCCGACATATTTCTTGCCGAGGAATTTTTCCCACTGCTCGGCTTCGATCACCTTGGCCAGGATCGCCTTCTTGCCGTTGGGCGAGAATTCGATCGCCTTGTCCTGGCCCTCGATCCGCTCCTGCAGGAAGCGGCGCTCCTCCACATCGGCGATGTGCATATATTCGAGGCCGACATTGCCGCAGTAATTCTTGCGCAGCGTCGCGACGATTTCACGCATCGTCGCCTTTTCCAGGCCGAGCGTGCCGCCGAGATAGATCGGGCGGTCCATGTCGGCTTCGCTGAAGCCGTGATATTCGGGCGTCAGATCGGCGGGCAGCTCCTGCTTGGAAAGGCCGAGCGGATCGAGATTGGCGGCGAGATGCCCGCGCACGCGATAGGTGCGGATCAGCAGCATCGCGCGGATCGAATCGTTCGCGGCGCGCGCGATGTCGGCGCTCGATGCCGCCGGTGCGGGCGCAGCCGCCGGGGCCGGAGCGCCACCGCGTGCAGGCTTGGGCGCGGGCTCCATCTGGGTCGGGTCGAGCGCCGCGGTCAGCGCGTCGGTGTCCTTGAGCGGCCAGCGCGGATTGGCCCAGCTCGGGCCGGATGCGGAGCTTTCCAGCCCCTCGAACCAGATACGCCAGCCAGCTTCGACAGCCGAGGGATCGGCCTTGAACTTCGCGTACAACGTCTCGACGAAGGCGGGGCTCACGCCACCTGCGATCTCCGCGAAATCCAACCCATCAACGCCCATTTCAACGTTCCTTCGTCACCCCAGCGAAAGCTGGGGTCTCTTGCCGCACGAGGCCCCAGCTTTCGCTGGGGCGACGGCGTCCACTTCAGCCCTTCAGCGCCTCAAGCAGCGTTTCGCCGAGCAGGCTGGGCGACTGCGACACGCGGATGCCCGCTGCCTCCATCGCCGCGATCTTGCTCTCGGCATCGCCCTTGCCGCCCGACACGATCGCGCCGGCATGGCCCATGCGACGGCCCGGAGGGGCGGTGCGGCCCGCGATGAAGCCGGCCATCGGCTTCTTGCGGCCGCGCTTGGCCTCGTCGATCAGGAACTGGGCGGCCTGCTCTTCGGCATCGCCGCCGATTTCGCCGATCATGATGATCGACTTGGTCTCGTCGTCGGCCAGGAACAGTTCGAGCACGTCGATGAAGTTGGTGCCGTTGACCGGATCGCCGCCGATGCCGACCGCGGTGGTCTGGCCGAGGCCTGCATTGGTCGTCTGGAACACCGCTTCATAGGTCAGCGTGCCCGAGCGCGACACGACGCCGACGCTGCCCTTCGAGAAGATGTTGCCCGGCATGATGCCGATCTTGCACTCGCCCGGCGTCAGCAGGCCGGGGCAGTTCGGGCCGATCAGGCGCGACTTGCTGCCCGACAGCGACCGCTTCACCTTGACCATGTCGAGCACCGGAATGCCTTCGGTGATGCACACGATCAGCGGGATTTCGGCGTCGATCGCCTCAAGGATCGAGTCCGCGGCGAAGGGCGGCGGAACATAGATGACCGATGCGTCGGCGCCGGTCTTGCTCTTGGCTTCGGCGACGGTGTCGAACACCGGCAGGCCGATATGCGTGGTGCCGCCCTTGCCCGGCGTCACGCCGCCGACCATCTGGGTGCCATATGCCAGCGCCTGCTGGGTGTGGAAGGTGCCGGTCTCACCGGTCATACCCTGAGTGATGACCTTGGTATTCCGGTCGATGAGAATGGACATTCAGAACCCTCCGATAGATTGCGAGACCAGGACCAGGCCCTGGATGCCGTAAGACGTGCCGAGCGGATGACCGCGCGGGACATAGGTAATTTCGAGTGAGGCGCCGGTTTGCCACTGGGACCAAAGACGCTTGGTCGCGGTGCCGTTGGCAGCGACGGTGGTCGGCGCCGCACCAACCCAGGCGCCAATCGCCTGTCGCGACGGGGCGGTGGGGGCGTCGAGGTCGTAAGCGCGGCAGCCAGTCGCGCCGACCTTACGCCCGTCACGGGTGAACGCGACGCGGCTGACGGCGAGCCAGGCAGTGCGGCCGTCGACCGACTGACGGAAGAGAGACCCCTGCACGATCGCGCCCGGCTCCGCCCGCTTTGCGGCGTCGCGCGCCTTGGCGACGATCGCCGCAATGCGCGGGTCGGCCTGCGCTTCGTTGGCAGCGCTCCAGCCTGCATTGCGGGCGAGCTGGTCGAGCCCGTCGGGCGAGCCGACATGGGCGCACACCGCCTTGAACGCAGCAAACAACGGCGCAGGCGTGGGAGCCTGTGCCGCTGCTGCGAGCGTGAGTAAGGCGGCGGTTGCCGACATCAGGCCAGCGAGCTGTCGATGCCCTTGCAGGCGACCAGCAGTTCCTTGACCGCGTCGACCGAGACCTGGAGGTTGGCCTTGGCCTCGTCGTCCAGTTCGATCTCGACGATCTGCTCGACGCCGTTCGCGCCGATGATCACCGGAACGCCGACATAAAGGTCATCGACGCCGTACTGGCCGGTCAGGTGCGCGGCGCAGGGGAGCAGGCGCTTCTGGTCGTAGAGATAGGCTTCGGCCATCGCGATGCCGCTGGTGGCGGGGGCGTAGAAGGCCGAGCCGGTCTTGAGCAGGCCGACAATCTCGCCGCCGCCCGAACGGGTGCGTGCAACGATCGCGTCGATGCGCTCCTGCGTGGTGCGGCCCATCTTGATGAGGTCGGGGACGGGGATGCCCGCGACGGTCGAATACTGGACGACCGGGACCATCGTGTCGCCATGGCCGCCGAGCACGAAGCTGTTCACTTCCTTGACCGACACCTTGAACTCATCGGCGAGGAAGTGGCTGAAGCGCGCCGAGTCGAGCACGCCGGCCATGCCGACGACCTTGCTGTGCGGCAGGCCGGAGAATTCGCGCAGCGCCCACACCATCGCGTCGAGCGGGTTGGTGATGCAGATGACGAAGGCGTCGGGGGCGTTGGCGGCGATGCCCTCGCCAACGGCCTTCATGACCTTCAAATTGATGCCGAGCAGGTCGTCGCGGCTCATGCCCGGCTTGCGGGCGACGCCGGCGGTGACGATGATCACGTCCGCACCCGCAATGTCGGCATAGTCGTTGGTGCCGGTGATGGTGGCGTCGAAGCCTTCGACCGGGCCGCACTGCGACAGGTCGAGCGCCTTGCCCTGCGGAACGCCCTCGACCACGTCGAACAGGACGATGTCGCCAAGCCCCTTAAGGGCGGCGAGGTGGGCAAGCGTTCCGCCGATATTGCCGGCGCCGATAAGGGCGATCTTCTTGCGGGCCAAATGAGCCTCCCTGAACATGCGTTGGGCGGCCGGTCCTACATATTGGCCGCAGGGACGGGGGCGCCTTAGGCGCTTTATAGAGGCGGGGCAACCGGTGAATCGCCCTGTGTCAAGAAATCTTTGCTCGTGCGAATTAGTTGCAATAAAGGGCTGGAGCGTCGATTTGTTGCTAGTTCGACAGGGCCGCTTAACCGTGACCCACGCGAATGCGGGGGTGACGGCTAGGGGTGAGCTTATACTCGCTCCTCCATCAACCGCGCCGCCACGGCTTCTGCGACCTTGATCCCGTCGATCGCGGCAGAGAGGATGCCGCCGGCATAGCCCGCGCCTTCGCCCGCCGGGAACAGGCCGGGGGTGTTGAGGCTTTGGAAATCGCCGCCGCGAGTGATGCGGACCGGGCTGGAGGTGCGGGTTTCGACGCCGGTCATGATCGCGTCGGGGTGTGCGTAGTTGGCGATGCGGCGGCCGAACACCGGCAGCGCCTCGCGGAACGCCTCGATCACGAAGGGCGGAAGGCAGGCGGACAGGTCGGTCGGGGTGACGCCGGGCTTGTAGCTTGGTACCACTTCCCCAATCGCGGTCGAGGCGCGGCCGGCGAGCAGGTCGCCGACGCGCTGGACCGGGGCGTTGTAATTGGAGCCGCCGGCGATGAACGCCAGATCCTCGAACTGGCGCTGCAGCGCGATGCCCGCCAGCGGACCGTCGGGATAGTCGCGTGCCGGATCGATCGCGACGACGAGGCCGGAATTGGCGTTGAATTCGGCGCGCGAATATTGGCTCATGCCGTTGGTGACGACGCGGCCTTCCTCGCTGGTCGCGGCGACGACGCGGCCGCCGGGGCACATGCAGAAGCTGTAGACGCTGCGCCCGTTCGAGGCGTGATGCACCACCGAATAGGCGGCGGGGCCGAGATCGGGGTGACGCGCGCAATTGCCGAAGCGGGCGGTGTCGATCCATGCCTGGGGATGTTCGATCCGCACGCCGATCGCGAACGGCTTCGCCTCGACATGCACGCCGCGACGGTGGAGCATTTCGAAGGTCGGGCGCGCGCTGTGGCCGACCGCGAGCACGACCATGTCGGTTTCGAGGAAACTGCCGTCGTGGAGGTGCAGGCCGCGCAGATTGCGGTTTGCATCGAGTTCGATGTCGTCGACGCGCGTCTGCCAGCGATATTCGCCGCCCAGCTCCTCGATCGCCGCGCGCATGCTTTCGACCATGGTGACGAGGCGGAAGGTGCCGATATGCGGGTGCGCTTCCCAGAGGATATCGTCGGGCGCGCCGGCCTTGACGAACTCCTCCAGCACCTTGCGGCCGAGGAAGCGGGGGTCCTTGACCCGGCAATAGAGCTTGCCGTCGGAAAAGGTACCCGCGCCACCCTCGCCGAACTGGACATTGCTGTCGGGGTTGAGCTCGCTGCGCCGCCACAGGCCCCAGGTGTCCTTGGTCCGTTGCCGCACCACCTTGCCGCGATCGAGGATGATCGGGCGGAAGCCAATTTGCGCGAGGATCAGGCCGGCAAAGATGCCGCACGGCCCTGCGCCGATGACGACCGGGCGCTTGCCGGACCAGCCGGCGGGGGCGGTGACCGGCGGGCGGTAGACCATGTCGGGGGTAGGGCGGACATCCTTGTCATCCGGGAAGCGCGCGAGCACCGCGGTCTCGTCGGTCAGGTCGAGGTCGAAGGTGTAGACCAGCTGGATCGCGTTGCGGCGGCGGGCGTCATTGCCGCGCTTGAACAGCGTCCAGCTTTTGAGATCGTTGCGCGCGATGCCGAGGCGGTCGCAGATGGCGGCGGGAATCGCTTCGGGTGCGTGGTTGAGCGGGAGGTTCAGGCCGGAGAGACGGAGCATGGAGCGGCTTTAGGCCGAAGCGCGCCGCAATCCAATTCCTCCTCCGGCGAGCTGTGGAAGGAGTTGCTTGCCCCTTGCCGACCCCCTCATTCCCGTTAAACCTGCGCCGCACGGGAATTGGGGGATCTGGACCATGGCGAGCACCGGGGACGAGGCGCTGGCACAGCGCGAGCCGAGCAAGGCGGAGATGCGGCAGGTCGTGACCGCGTCGTCGCTGGGCACCGTGTTCGAATGGTATGATTTCTTCATCTACGGCACGCTCGCCGCGTCGGGGATCATCGGGCGCACCTTTTTCGCGACCGGCAATCCGGTGCTGGAGGCGCTCTATGCCTGGGCCGGGTTCGCGGTCGGGTTCGGGTTCCGGCCGCTCGGCGCAGTGCTGTTCGGCTATCTGGGCGACAAGCTCGGGCGCAAATACACCTTCCTCGTCACCATCACGCTGATGGGCGTGGCGACGGCGGGGGTCGGTTTCGTGCCATCCTATGCCAGTATCGGGGTGGCTGCGCCGATGATCGTCATCGGACTGCGTATCCTGCAGGGGCTGGCGCTGGGGGGCGAATATGGCGGCGCGGCGATCTATGTCGCGGAGCATTCGCCGCCGGGCCGGGCCGGCTATCACACCAGCTTCATCCAGGCGAGCGTATCGGCAGGGTTCATCCTGAGCCTGGCGGTGGTGCTGATCACGCGCTTTGGCATGTCGGCAGAGACGTTCGACGATTGGGGCTGGCGCCTGCCCTTCATCTTCTCGATCGCGCTGCTCGCCATTTCGCTGTGGATGCGGGCGAGGCTCAATGAAAGTCCGGTGTTCAAGGCGATGAAGGCGTCGGGCGAGATTGCGCGCAATCCGCTGAAGGAAAGTTTTACCTATCCCGGCAACTGGCGGCGGCTGATGGTCGCGTTGTTCGGGATCGCGGCGGGGCTGACGGTGATCTGGTACACGGCGACCTTCTCGGTCCTGTCGTTCCTGCAGGGGCCGATGCGGGTCGAGCCGGTGGTGGCACAACTGCTGGCCGCCGGGGGAGCGGCGGCGGGGCTGTTCTGGTTCATCCTGTTCGGCAAGCTGTCCGACCGGATCGGCCGCAAGACGCCCATCGTCATCGGCTATGGCTTCACGCTGGTGCTGCTGTTTCCCTTATTCTGGATGATGGGACAGGCCGCCAATCCGGAGTTGGCGGAGGCGGCGAAGCGCGCGCCCGTGATCGTGTCCGGCCCGGATTGCAGCTATGATCCATTCGCGGCGCAGCAAGGGACTGAATGCGGCCGATTGATGGACTATCTGTCGAAAAAGGGGATTCCCTACACGCAGCGGACGACCCCATCCGCGTCGGTGGCGATCGGTAGCGAGCCGGTGGTGTCGACCGACCCCGCCGCGATCGATACCGCGCTGGCCGACGCCGGCTATTCGCTGGAGAAGGTGACGCCGTCGACCGGCAATCTGGTGATGATCCTGATTGCGATCGTCGCGCTGGCGGCGCTGTCGGGCGCGACCTATGGCCCGGTCGCGGCATTGCTGACCGAGCTGTTCCCGCCGCGCATCCGCTATAGCTCGATGTCGATCCCCTATCATATCGGGACGGGCTATTTCGGCGGATTCCTGCCGCTGATCAGCCAATATATGGTCGCCAAGAACGGCGATCCGTACACCGGCCTGTGGTATAGCTGGGCGGTGGTGGCGATGGCGTTGCTGGTGACATTGTTCTTCCTCAAGGACCGCGACCTGGTTCACGAATGATTGCGGTTGCACGCCGTGATGCCTAACCGGGCGGGATGATCGCTTCTCCGCTTCGCCTGCGTCTTGATCGGGACGCGCTGGTCGCCAATTGGCGCACGCTTGCCGCGCTGAGCGGGCGTGCGGCGTGCGGGGCGGCGGTGAAGGCCAATGGCTATGGGCTGGGCGCGCGCGACGTGGTCCGGCATCTGGCGGAGGCGGGGTGCCGCGATTTCTTTGTCGCGACCTGGGGCGAGGCGCTGGCGCTGGCCGATGCGGGCGTGGAGGTGTCGGTGCTGCACGGCGTGCGCGCGGAGGACATGGCGGTGGCGCCGGGGGCGAGGCATGCGCGGCCGGTGCTGAACAGCGTGCAGCAGGTACGGCGCTGGCGCGACGCGGGGGGCGGCGTGTGCGACGTGATGGTCGATACCGGTATGAACCGGCTGGGCATCCGGCCCGAGGATGTGACTGCGGGGCTGCTCGACGGACTGGAGATCGAGACGCTGATGAGCCATCTGGCCAGCGCGGATGAGGATGTGCCGTTGAACGCGCGTCAGCGGGACACCTTTGCCGCGCTGAAGGGGCGGAGCGGGGCGCGGCGGATGAGCCTGGCCAATTCGGCGGGGATCGCGCTGGGGCCGGATTATGCGTTAGACCTGACCCGGCCGGGGATCGCGCTGTATGGCGGTGTCCCTTCGCCGGCGCTGGCCGGCCGCATCGGTCAGGTCGTGACGCCCGAGGCGCAGATCCTGCAACGGCGGCTGGTGCCGGCGGGGGAGAGTGTCGGCTATAATGCGACCTGGACCGCGGCGGTCGATACCGAGGTGGCAATCGTCAACCTGGGCTATGCCGATGGCTATCTGCGTTGTTTTTCGGGCCAGGGGCGCACGCGGGCGGGGGATCGCGAGATGCCGGTGATCGGGCGGGTGTCGATGGACCTGACCGCGGTGGATGTGAGCGTTGCGCCGGAACTGGCCGAGGGCGACTGGCTGGCGTTCGACTATGACCTGCCCGCGACGGCGGCGCTGTCGGGGATGTCGCAATATGAGCTGCTGACCGGGCTGGGCGCGCGGTACGACCGGATCTGGGGCTGAACCCGATATCGGTTCAGCGTTGCGAAAGGCGCGGCGCGGTATCATTCTGATCATCAGAGGAGTGGAACGCCATGCGACTCGCATTTGCCGCTGCAGCCGCCCTTGCCGCCCTGGCCCTGCCCGGTGCCGCAATGGCCGATGAGAAACCTGACCCCAAGGCGAAGGGTGAGGCCGAGCTTGCCAAGATGCTGGAAGGTCGTGTCGCCGGACAGCCGCTGCGTTGCCTGTCGACCTCGATGCTGGGACAGAGCACGGTGATCGACAAGACCGCGATCGTCTATCGCGTCGGGTCGAAGCTGTACGTCAACCGCCCGCGCGGTGGCGCCGATCAGCTCGATGATGACGACATTCTGGTCACCCAGCTTTATGGCAGCCAGTTGTGCAACATCGACAAGATCGATCTGGTCGATCGCGGTTCGCAGATGTGGAACGGGTTCGTCGTGCTGGGCGATTTCGTGCCGTATACGAAGGTCAAGGACGCGCGGTGAGCGCGACTTCGCGTTATCGCGCCAGAAAGCCGGCGGGTGCCCCGCCGGCTTTTTTGTGCCGTCCCGGCTGCCGTTCGGGCGTGTCCTGTTATTCGGTTGCCGCGCATAAAGAAGGGGGCGGAGATCGCCCCCGCCCCCCTCCAGTTCAACAAACTGCTGTTCGATCAGAAGTTCGCGCGGAAGCCGGCGTACATGTAGCGCCCACGGAACTGATAGATCGACGAGCCAGCGCCGGTTGCCGTCGTGCCGAGCGGCGGCTTGACGCCCGTCACGTTGTCAACGCCGAGGTAGAAGTTGAACTCCTTACCGCTCGAGCTCTTTTCACCGATCCGGTAGTTGAACCGAATGTCGTGATAGACGACGCCCGGATACTCCAGGATATCGGCAACGTCGGCGTTCAGCGGGCCCGCGTTATTCGGGATCCCGACGTTCGACACGAAGCTGTTTTCGTAGGTCGAAACCAGCATCGGGCCGATGATCTGCGCCTGATAGCCAACCGTCAGACGATCGAAGCTGAGGTCGAGGTCAAACCGCGCCTCATCCTGCGGGTCGCCCAGCTCGCGGAGAATGAAGTTCTCCAGAGTCGGGAAGGTCGGGTTCTCGAAGTTGCTGATCTGGAACGAGTGGGTGTAGATCAAACGGGTGTTGATCTTCACGTCGTCGGTCAGATTACCGCGATACGCCGCCTCGACGTCCAGACCCCGGCGCTTGCGACGCGCGAAGTTCTGCGGACCCGAAACCAGGCTGTTGTTGATGATCTGACCCGGCAACTCACCCTGCGTCCCGCTGGCGCCGTTGACGCCCTGACGCTGGAAGTTCCCGCACAACGGGCTCGACAGGTTCGGCGAGTCATAGCACGAGTTGACGATGGTCTGTGCCGACAGCGACACGATCACGTCCTTCACGGTGATGTTGTAATAGTCGGCGCTGATCGAGAAGCCCGGGATGAAGGTCGGCTGGAACACCAAACCATAGGTGTAGGAGTCCGATTCTTCCGCCTGCAGGTTCGGGTTGCTGCCCGAAATGATGCCGAGCGAATAGCCAGCCGGTGCCAGGTTGGCGAGCTGGGCCGTCGACAGCTGCGAGGCGCAGTTGGCCGCACGTGCCGGGTTGTTACCGATCGCGTTCGCGTTGCACGGATCGATGAAACCGTTGGCAAAGTTCGGCACTGCCGGCGAGCCGGTTTCCGTGATGTTCGGTGCGCGCACCGCACGACCATAGTTGGCACGGAAGCGCAGACCCTCGAACGGCGAGTAGGTAGCACTCAGGTTGTAGGTGTAGGTGGTGCCGGTCGAGTTGTTGTAGTCGGAGATGCGTCCGGCTGCCTTGAGCGTCAGCTCATTGAGCAGGAACACATCCTTGACCAGCGGAACTTCGACTTCGCCGAACGCTTCCTGGACCTTCGTCGCCTCCGGGTCGAAATCGCCGAGGAAGACGGAGTTGGTCACGCCGGTATCGGCCGCCGAGTCGCTGTCGTTGAACACCTTCTCGCGACGATATTCACCGCCAACCACGAAGCTGATCGGACCGCCGGGCAGTTCGAACAGCTGGCTGAGATCACCGGACACGAATGCGAGCAAGTCGGTCTGCTCGAGCCATGCCTTGTTGATGATGTTCGCCTTGAAGTAGTTCACCGCCGCAGCATTGTTGCCGCGACCGAACGGGTTGTAGGGGACGCATGCGGCGATGTCCGCAGCAAGACGCGCCGCTGCCGTCGCATTGCCCGCAAGGCCGGTGGCCGATGCCGCGTCGAACTGCGAACGGCACTGGATCGCGCCGGTCAGCGGGTTGCGGCCCGCGTCGAGCGAGAGATAGAAGCGCTGCTTGTCGACGAAACCGCGCATGTCGGTGGTTTCTTCGAACCGGCCATAGTTGGCCGAGACTTCGTAGCTCCAGTCTTCGTTGAAGGTGCCGCGGAAGCCGCCCACGATACGATAGGTATTGCGGGTGAAATACTCGTCACGATCAGGCGAGTCCGAAAGCGTGCGGGCGAAGAGGAAACGATAGCTTCCGTCTGCGATCTGCGCTGCCCGCGTTGCCTGCTGCGCCGGGGTGCCGACCTGACAGGTCGACGCCGTCACTGCGGTACCAAATGCGAAACCGCAGCCCGACTGGGTGATCGCGGTGGCGATGGTGGCGCGGTCGGTTGCACTCAGGAACGGGTTGTCGAGACGCGGGTTGATGCGCACGTCGTTCAGCGACGCCGACGAGCCGTTGAGGAACGTCGGGCCAAGCTGGTTGCCGATCGCGTTGGTGCGGACATATTTGGCTTCGACGAACGCTTCGAACGCCGGGCTCACTTCGAACCGGGCCAGCAGGTTCGTGTTGATGCGCTGGCTGTACGGCAGGATCGAGAGGTTCGTGCCCTCGCGACCGGTGAAGGCGTTGCCGCCGATCAGCGTGCCGAGCGGGCCGGCGCCGACGCGCGTTCCGGTCACGGGCGTGAGAGCGCCGTCGGCCGAGAAGATGTAAGCGCACGAGAAGGAGGTGCCAGCCGTGTTGGGCGCACCGTTATTCGCCAGCGTACCCGCACCGCAGCGCGCGCCCGCGCCCTGCGGCTGCGGAACGACGACGAGGCCGGTGAAGCTGTTGTTCGAGCGGATGTCCGTCAGGAAGATGCTGTCCGGGAAGCCATCGCTACCGTTCGGCAGGCCCGGGCTGTCCGAATCGACGACGCCGAAGCCGTCCACGCGGCGGTACCACGGGATGTCCGATGCATAGACGCGGTCTGCGCGTGCGTATTCGGCATGCACGGTGATGTTGCCGCGGCCATCGGCGAAATTCTTGCCGACCATACCCGACAGATACTGGGTACCGCCAAAGCCCTCTTCGGCGATTGCGGTCGAACCGCGCAGCTGGATGCCGTCATAGTCGCGCTTCAGCACGAAGTTGACGACGCCCGCGATCGCGTCCGAACCGTAAACGGCCGAGTTACCGCCGGTCACGACGTCAACGCGCTCGAGAAGATCGTTCGGGATCGTGGCGACGTCGACCGACGACGCGTTGTTCAGGATGTCCGAAGCGACGTGGCGGCGGCCGTTGACCAGCACCAGGGTGCGGATCGTGCCGAGGCCGCGAAGGTCGAGCAGGTTGAGGCCGGTGATGCCAACGCCGGCACCCGGGTTCTGCTGGGCGTAGGTGCCACGCAGCTGGGGCAGGTCGTTCAGCGTGTCGCCGATATTGCTCTGACCCTGATTAAAAACGGATTCGCCGGTGATCGAGGTGACCGGGACGGCCGCTTCCAGGTTCGGACTGCGGATGCGCGAGCCGGTGACCGTGACGGTCGTGGATTCTTCTTCGCTTTCTTCGGTCGACGGCGTCTGCGCGCTCGGTGCACCGGTGGTCTGCGCAAGGGCGACTTGCGGAACGGCGAAGCCGGCGCTCGCGAGCGCGGTCGCCGCCAGAAGACGACTGATATTCATATGATTCCCCTTTGACCCGGCTGAATGCCGGTTCGTGACAGAAGAAACCGCTTTGTTCAGTCTAGAGCAAGCAAAAGCGTCTGCGTGCTTCCAAATTCTCCGTCATCGTGTTGCAACATTACCACAGCGACCCGGTGCAACACGAATCGTAAGACATAAAGTATCAAAAACTGCCGGGCGTCCGGATTGATTCAAACCTTAGGCAATAGGCCTTACCGCTCAACGCACATGGCGATGCCCATGCCGCCGCCGATGCACAGGGTTGCAAGGCCCTTTTTGGCGTCGCGGCGCGCCATTTCGTAGATCAGCGTCGTCAGCACGCGCGCACCGCTGGCGCCGATCGGGTGGCCGATCGCGATCGCTCCGCCATTGACGTTGACCTTGGCCGGATCGAAGCCGAGTTCCTTGCCGACGGACAAGGCCTGTGCGGCGAACGCTTCATTCGCTTCGATCAGGTCGAGATCCGCGACGGTCCAGCCGGCCTTTTCCAGCGCCTTTTTCGACGCGGGGACCGGGCCGATGCCCATGATCGACGGATCGACACCGGCGGTCGCCCAGCTCTTGATCGTGGCCAGGATCGGCGCGCCGCGCCGTTCCGCCTCTTCGCGGCTCATGACCACCAAAGCCGCGGCGCCGTCATTGAGGCCCGATGCGTTGCCGGCGGTGACGGTGCCGTCCTTCTTGAACGCCGGGCGCAGGCCCGCGACCGAGTCGAGCGTCGCGCCGGCGCGGATATATTCGTCCTGATCGACGATCGTGTCGCCCTTGCGCCCCTTGATCGTGACCGGAGCGATTTCGTCCTTGAAGCGGCCTTCGGCGCGGGCGGCTTCGGCGAGGTTCTGCGAGCGGACGGCGAACTCGTCCTGCTCAGCGCGGCCGATCTGGAACTGTTCGGCGAGGTTTTCGGCCGTGATTCCCATGTGATAGCCGTTGAATGCGTCGGTCAGGCCGTCCTTGATCATCGTGTCGATCAGCGCGACATCGCCCATCTTGGCACCTGCGCGCAGCGTCTGGGCGTGCGCGGCGAGCGACATCGATTCCTGGCCGCCAGCGACGACGATGGTGGCGTCGCCGGTCTGCACTGCCTGGGCCGCGAGCGCGACCGCGCGCAGGCCCGATCCGCAGACCTGGTTGAGGCCCCATGCCGGGACCTCTTTGGGTACGCCAGCCGCCATCGATGCCTGACGCGCGGGGTTCTGGCCATGGGCGGCGGTCAGCACCTGACCCAGGATCACCTCAGATACCTCTTCACCCTTCACGCCGGCCTGTGCCAGCGCGGCTTCGATCGCGATCCGGCCCAGCTCATGCGCGGGCGTGGCGGCGAATGCGCCAAGGAAGCTGCCGACGGGGGTGCGTTTGGCGGCGGTGATCACGGCTTCGGTCATGGTGGAGCGACTCCTGATTGGACGTTGGACGCTATCTAGGCGAGGGCAGGGCGGTTAGCCAGTCGGCAAGCGGTTGCCAAAGAAACTGTCGTGCGGACGATCCGACGACCATTCCGACATGGCCGAGGCGCAATCTGCGCTGGTCGGAAAGCCCGACTGCACTGGCGGCGGGGACGATGCGGTCGGTGAGCGAGACGAATTCGACCATCGGGCAGGACAGGGTGAGCGGGTCAGCGATCTGCCCCGCGACGTGCCACTGGCCACGCCCGGGCAGGTCGGCGGTGAAGAAATCGTCGAACATCTGGCGCCCGGCCGCGAAGGTCAGCGGCGCCCCGGCATTGGCCCAATCCTCCAGCACAACGAAATTCCTGGCGGCTGCGCTGCGCGGATCGAGTCGGCCGAACTTTTCGAACTTGGCGATCGTACGCGCAGGATCAAGCTGCCAGAAGCCAGCCTGAAGCACCTCCATCGGCACCAGACCGAGCGCGTCGCAGGTGCCGTATGCGGCCTGCCAGATTGAATCGATCCGCTCCAGCGCTTCGGCGCCGAAGTTCGTGAAGCGCCATGGCGTTGCTATCATCGCCAGCCCGCGAACCGGCACCGCCTGAGCCGCGGCTGCCGCGATGGTGCCGCCGAGGCAATAGCCGGCCAGCGCCACCGGTTCGCCGATGCTGCGGAGCAGCGGGATGAGCAGCGATTCGACATGCTGGGTGACGTCGCACGCGCGATCCGCCGGCGTCGGCACGCCCCAGTCGACCAGCAACGGACGCACCCCGCGCCGCGACAGCCAGCGCAGCAGCGAGCGGCGATAGCGCATGTCGAGGATCATCGGCGGGTTGATCAGCGACGGCACGAACACCGTCGGAATCCCCGTTCCGCCATAATCATGTAGCGTTGCGCGACCCGCAGTTGCGATGACCGGCATCGGCCGTCGCGGGCGGGGGCGATGCGCGCCCTGATAGGCGGCGAGTCCGGCCAGCGCGGCGGCGCGGCGATCGGGCGATGCTGCGGTTTGTTCGCGCAGCAAATCGAGAAACAGCGGCAACGGGCGCGGCCCGTGTTGCGATGCGGCATTGAAAGATGTTAGGGCCATGTGAAATAGCCTTGGGGGCGAGCATGAAAAAGACAGCGCAGACAGACGGCCCGGTCATCATCAAGAAATATGCGAACAGGCGCCTCTATAATACCGAAAGCTCGTCCTACATCACGCTCGACCATCTCGCAGCGATGACGCGCGAAGGGCGGGATTTCAAGGTCGTCGATGCGAAGACCGAGGAAGACATCACCCATAATGTTCTGACCCAGATCATCATGGAAGAGGAGGCGCGTGGCCAGACGCTGTTGCCGGTCAGCTTCCTGCGCCAGCTGATCGCGCTCTATGGCGATTCGATGCAGGCGATGGTGCCGGGCTATCTTGAGGCGTCGATGGAGAGCTTCCGCCGCAATCAGGAGCAGTTCAAGAGCGCGGTCGAGGGCGCGTTTGCCAACTCGCCTTTTGCCGAGATCGCCAAGCGCAACATGCAGATGTTCGAAGCGGCGGCTGAAGCGTTCAAGCCTGGCACGGCCGCAGCGAGCGCCGCCAGCCCCGCTGGCGCCGCACCGGAAAAGAGCAAGGATGACGAGATTGCCGCGCTCAAGGCGCAGTTGTCCGCGTTGAAGGACCAGGTCGACAAGCTCGGCTGAACGGTGGATCGGCGCGGTGCAGCATCATGCTTCGCACCGCGCCGGATCTTATTTCGGCTTCACGAATTTCAGCGTCATGCGGTCGCTTTCACCGATCGCTTCATATTTGGCGCGATCGACCTCTTTGAGGCGATAGGTCGGCGGCAGCGTCCACACGCCCTGCGGCCAGTCGGCGGTATCCTTCGGGTTTGCGTTGACCTCCGAAGCGCCCGCGAATCTGAACCCGGCGTCCTCGGCCAGCTTGCGCACGGTTGAGACCTTTACATAGCCGCTGGTCTTTTCGCGCGCAGCGTCGGCGGATTCGGGCAGGCGATGCTCTTCGATCCCCAGCACACCGCCGGGCTTCAGCATGGCGAAGATCTGGCGAAACGCTTCGGCGCTGCGATCGGTGGTGCCCATTTTCCAGTTATGGACGTTGCGGAAGGTGAGCACGACATCGGCGCTGGCTGCCGGTACGGTCGGTGCGCCGTCGGCGGCCGGGAAGGATGCGAGCATGATCGATCCATAGGTTGCGGCGTCTCTGGCTTGCAGTGCCTGGGTCCCGCGGAGGCCATTGGGCCAGGGAGCCGCAGCATAGAGTGTCCCGCCACCCTTCTTTACATAGGGGGCAAGGATTTCGGTGTACCAGCCACCGCCCGGCCATAGTTCGACGACAATGTGGTTCGGCTTCACTCCGAAAAAGGCGAGCGTTGCCGCCGGGTTGCGATATTTGTCGCGGGCGATACTGGCCGGGGTCCGGGTCGGTGCCGCCACCGCCGCCTTGAGCGCGGGGCCGGGACGTTCGGCCTTGGGCGGGGCGGCGATGGCCGCAGTGGTCAGTATGATCGCCGGAATCGCGATCGCCGACAGGGTGTTACGCATGGATGGCTCCTCCGGGTGATGGCGCGACGTTAGGCGGGGCAGGGTATGATGCAAGGGCCGTTATGGATCGGAGTGGGCGCGATGGTCGCGCTGGTCGGCGTCAGCGGGCTTGCCGAATGGCGCCGGGGCAAGCGCGCTGATCTGGATCGCGTCGGATGGGTGCCGTGGACCTTCATCCAGATCATGGCGTTGCTGCTCGCGATCGTCGGGGCGGCGCTGGCGCTGAAGGGCGGTTGATTCAGTAGAAGTTTGCGAGGGTGAGCGTGCGTTCGGTGCCGTCGCACAGGGTCAGGCGCACGTGGCGGCCCGGCGTGCCGGTTGCCCAGTCGCGCGCGGCTTCGGGTGCCGCCTTGCCGTCGATCGTGCAGATCAGCGTGCCCGCGCGCCATCCGGCGGTCGCAGCCGGGCTGCCGCGCATCACGTGCAGCACGCGCAGACGGTCGGCGTCGGGCGCGACTATCAGGCCACTCGTCGACCGCGTCACCGGCCAGTCGGCGCGGCTTCCTGCTGCCAGCACCATCCGGCCCGCGCGCGGATCGAGCAGCACGCGGTGGCGGCGCAGCAATCCGCCGCCGATCCGCCCCGCCGCACCCTTGCGCGCGGAAAAGCCGGTATCGGGTTCGACGCGCAGTTCGACCTCGGCGGCGTGGCCGGTCGCGGGGAAGCCGGGCAGGATCACGACCTCGCTCTCCACCGTGCCGCCCATGCCCCAGGTGATTGCGGTGGTCATGCGCGCTGCACGGGACGGGTTCGTCAGCCAGGTGCTGCGGGTCAGGCTGACCATGCCGCCGTCGCCGGTATCGACGATCACCGGTCGTGCGTTGCGTCCGCTGAGGGCGATGTCGGTGACGTACAGGCCCGACCGCTCTGCCAGGCGCAGGGGCAGGGCGATTCCGCGGAATGGCAAACGTCCGCTGGGCAGCAGGCGAAAGCGCTGTGCGTCATAGTCGATCTCGAGCGCGTGCCCGGAGAGCAGATCGGCACCGACGAACAGGTCGACGGGTGCATCGCCGGTTACACGCGGATCGGCGTCGATGATCGCGACGCGACCGCCGGTGCGGACCAGTCCCCCGACCTCGATCCGGTCGATTCCGGTCCAGTTCAGCACGACGCTGCCCCCGATCGCGTCGGCGCGGCCCGCGACCAGCGGCTTCAGCCCCGCGGTGCGGGCGAAGCGGGTCGTCACGGCGCTGTCGGTCACGCCGGTGTCGAGCAGTGCATCGACCCAGCGGCCGTTGAGCATGGTGCGAAAACGGATCTGGTTGCCCGGCGTCAGTTCGAAACTGACCCAGCGTGCCTCGCTGTCGGGGGCAAGGTGCAGCACCGCAGGTGCGGCGGCCACCCGATCGACCGGCGCGGCCAGGCCGAGCAGGGCGGCGAGCAGGATCATGGACGCGCGAAACTCCATCGCGCCCATGCTAGGGGCGGAGTGTCGGAGCGCCAGCAGTTGCGGTCGTGGTTAATGTCCCGTTGAGGGAGTCGTTTGTTGGCGGCACCGGCCCGCTCCCCCACCCGGCCACCCAGCGGTAGCATCATATGGGTGGCCGGGTGGGGGAGCGGGCCGGTGCCGAACCGCAGCGTGGCTGCGATCAGAGGCACGCTTCCAGCAGCGCCTGGTCGAACCCGAATGAGCGCGCCTTTTCGAGCGTGTAGGGGCGCAGGCCCATCGAGCGATATTCGCCGATGATCTTGCCGTCGGCGCTCTCGTCGAGATATTCGAACTTGAACAGCTCCTGCGTCACGATGACGGGGCCTTCCATGCCGATCACTTCGGTGATGTTGGTGACGCGGCGGCTGCCGTCGCGCAGGCGCTTCACCTGAACGATCAGGTCGACCGAATCGGCGATCTGGCGGCTGATCGCCTCCTTCGGGATCTTGATGTCGCCCATCAGCACCATGTTCTCCATACGCCCGAGGCACTCGCGCGGGGAGTTGGAGTGGAGCGTACACATCGACCCGTCATGACCGGTGTTCATCGCGGACAAGAGGTCGAAACATTCCGGTCCGCGAATTTCGCCGAGGATGATGCGGTCCGGGCGCATACGCAGCGCGTTCTTGACCAGATCGCGGATCGTGATCTCGCCCTGACCCTCAAGGTTCGGCGGGCGGGTTTCGAGCGGTAACCAGTGCGGCTGCTGCAGACGCAGTTCGGCCGCGTCTTCGATCGTCAGCACGCGCTCGCCCGGGTCGATCATCTTCGACAGGGCGTTGAGCATCGTGGTCTTACCGGAACCGGTACCGCCCGAGATGACGATGTTGAAGCGGCTGGCGCCGGCGATCTTCAGCATCGTCGCCATCTTGGTCGACATCGACCCGAAGCCTGCCATCATGTCGAGCGTGATCGGCTTGTCGGAGAATTTACGGATCGAGATGGCGGTGCCGCGCAGACTGAGCGGGGGCACGATCACGTTGACGCGGCTGCCGTCCTTGAGGCGCGCGTCGGCGAGCGGTGTGGTCTGGTCGACGCGGCGGCCGACCGAGTTGCAGATGCGCTGTGCGATCTGGAACAGATGCTCTTCGTCGCGGAACTGGATGTTCGCCAGTTCGAGCTTGCCCTTGCGTTCCACGAACGTCTGTTCGGGGCCGTTGACCATGATGTCGCTGATCGAGCTGTCGGACAGCAATTCTTCGAGCGGACCCAGGCCGAGCAGTTCGTCGACCAGCACCTTTTCCAGCGCGAATTGTTCGCGGCGGTTGAGGGTGAGTTTGAGCTCTGCCAGCACTTCGCCGATGATCGGGCGGAATTCCTCGGCGAGTTCGTCCTTGCTGAGGGTCGCTGCAGCTTCGGGATCGACACGTTCGAGCAGGCGCGGCAGCACCTGTTCCTTGATGCGGTGGATCGAGGCTTCGAAACCCTCAACGCGCGAGTTGCCGGCTTCGCCGGTCGCGGCCTGGCGGTCGGCGAGCCGCTGCATCGCCTCGCTGGTCGACTGGGCGGCCATCGAGGTGCCGGAGACTGGCTCTGGCGGGTTCTGGGCTGCACCGGGAAGGGGGACGTCGTGGAGCGGCGGGAATTGTTCGCCGCCAAGCGGTTCGGACGGTCGCGCAGGGCCACCGCCCTGCATCGGGCGCGCAACGCCAAAGGCAGGGCGCCCCGGCCCTGCTCCCGGTCCGCTACGACGTCCAAATGCGCTCACCTCGGCTCCCCGCTATCCGCTGTCCGCACCGGGATAACCGCCAAGGTTTGACAAGTTCCTAACCATCAGCGGCATTGCGACGGTCTGCGCGGTACAGCAAAAAGGCCGCAGGGTTGTCCCTGCGGCCTTTTGCGTCCGGCAATGGATGACGGTCAGTCGGCCTTTTCGGCGAGGACCGTCAGGCCCTTTTCATTGACCTCGGCAAAGCCGCCCTCGACGCGGATGATCTCCGGCGACTGGTTCGACGCGGTCTTGTAGATTTCGATATTGCCGTCGCGGATCGTCGACATGAAGGGCGCATGGCCCTCCAGCACGCCGAAATCGCCCTCGCTGCCGGGGACCACCACCATGTGGACGTCCTCCGAGCGGAGCAGCTTTTCCGGGGTCACGAGTTCGAAGTGCAGCATGTTCTTCTTCCTAGCCCCTCCCCTTCAGGGGAGGGGTTGGGGTGGGGCGTATCAGCGCGCACCCGGCCCCTGTGATTACTGCCCCACCCCAAACCCCTCCCCCTGAAGGAGAGGGGCTTAAGAGGGCTTACGCCTCGGCGGCCATCTTGGCGGCCTTGGCAACGACGTCGTCGATGCCGCCGACCATGTAGAAGGCCGATTCGGGCAGATGGTCATATTCGCCGTTCACGACCGCCTTGAACGACTTGATCGTGTCTTCGAGCTGGACGAACGCGCCCGGGATGCCGGTGAAGACTTCGGCGACGTGGAACGGCTGCGACAGGAAGCGCTGGATCTTGCGCGCGCGGGCGACGGTCAGCTTATCCTCTTCGCTCAGCTCGTCCATGCCGAGGATCGCGATGATGTCCTGCAGCGACTTGTACTTCTGCAGGATCGACTGGACGGCGCGGGCGGTCTCGTAATGCTCCTGGCCGACGACGCGCGGTTCGAGCACGCGGCTGGTCGAGTCCAGCGGATCGACCGCCGGATAGATGCCGAGTTCCGAGATCGCACGGTTGAGCACCGTGGTCGCGTCGAGGTGGGCGAACGAGGTTGCCGGTGCCGGGTCGGTAAGGTCGTCCGCGGGGACGTACACGGCCTGAACCGAGGTGATCGAACCCTTGTTGGTCGAGGTGATGCGCTCCTGCAGCGCGCCCATGTCGGTCGACAGGGTCGGCTGATAGCCCACCGCCGACGGGATGCGGCCGAGCAGTGCCGACACTTCCGCGCCCGCCTGGGTGAAGCGGAAGATATTGTCGACGAAGAACAGCACGTCCTGACCTTCGACGTCGCGGAAATATTCGGCGATGGTCAGGCCCGACAGCGCGACGCGCG
>CAYMUJ010000045.1:0-8891 GCA_964393565.1 uncultured Stakelama sp.
CAAAGGCACCATTGGGCCTGATCGACCGCGTTATCGAGGGAGACCTTCTGCAAGGCGCCCTGGCCTTTGCTGCAGAAGTCGCCAATGCCCGTCCGATCCCCGTGCTCATGTCAAAAAGGGCAGAGGCGGCGGGCGGTGACGGATACTTCCAGGTCGCACGAGGTGCAGCCAAAGCCGACCCGCGCCGATTGCCCGGCCTCCTCCCGATCATCGACATGGTCGAGGCCGCCACCAAGCTCCCGCCAGCCAAGGCGGTGGACCTCGAATTCGAGACCTTCAAGAAACTGATGCGCGGCGATGAATCGCTGCCGTTCCGCTACGCCTTCCTTGCGGAGCGCAAGACAGCGGCCATTGCCGGCGTTGACCCGCGATCCACACGGGCCGTGAACAGCGTGGCAGTCATCGGTGCTGGCACGATGGGTTCGGGCATCGCGATCAGCCTCGCTGAAGCCGGCATTGCCGTGCGGATCCTTGATCTGAACCCCGAAGCCTTGCAGCGCGGCCTTGCTCATTGCCGCAGCACCTGGGGCCGCAAGGTCGACAAGAAGCAGCTTTCGGCAGACAAGCGCGACGCCCTTGTCGCCAGCGTGCAGGGTGTCGAGGCTTATGACCAGATTGCCGACTGCGATCTGGTGATCGAGGCCGTGGTCGAACAGATGCCGGTCAAGAAGGCCGTCTTTGCCGCGCTCGACAAGGTGATGAAGCCCGGTGCGATCCTGGCGACCAACACCTCAGGCCTCAACCTCGACGAGATCGCTGCCGCCACGGCGCGCCCTCAAGACGTTATCGGTCTGCACTTTTTCAGCCCGGCCAATGTGATGCAACTGCTGGAGATCGTCCGCGGCAAGGAAACCGCGCCCGAGGTCCTGGCAACCGCCCTGACCCTGGCCAAGAAGATGCGCAAGGTGCCGGTCGTTGCGGGCGTATGCTATGGCTTCATCGGCAACCGCATGATCGACCGATACGTGTCGCAAGCCATGTACCTCGTCGAGGAAGGGGCAACCCCGCAGCAGGTCGATTCCGCGCTGGAGCGCTGGGGTATGGCGATGGGCCCGTTCCGCATGAACGACGTGGTCGGCAACGACGTGCCATGGGATGGTCGCAAGCACAGCCGCGTGCAGTTCCCGCACCTCAAATACCCGACGATCCCCGACGAAATCTGCGAACGCGGCTGGTTCGGTCAGAAGACCGGGCTGGGCTGGTACAAATATGTTCCCGGTCAGCGCAAGCCGCAGCCCAATCCAGACCTGCAGGCGGTGATCGAGGAAACATCGGCGCGCCTGGGTATCACCCGGCGCAAAATCACCGATGACGAAATCGTCCAACGCTGCATCTTCGCGTTGGTCAACGAAGCCGCCGCAATCCTTGCCGAGGGCATCGCCCAACGCGGTTCGGACATCGATATCGCCTATCTGTTCGGGTACGGCTTCCCCCGTTTCCGTGGCGGTCCGCTGTTCTTTGCCGACAGCTTTGGTCTCTATGCGATCGTCAGGCAGATGAAGAAGTTCGCGGCAACCGGACATGGTGATCCGGACTTCTGGACGCCCCACCCGCTTCTCGTCTCGCTGTCCGACGCCGGACAGGACATTTCCCAGTATGAGGTGGCAGCATGACCGACGCCGTTATCGTTTCCGTTGCCCGCACCGGACTCGCCAAGTCGTGGAAGGGTTCTTTCAACATGACCCATGGCGCCACGATGGGCGGCCATGCGATCCGACACGCGGTCGAACGCGCCAGGATCGAAGGCGGACAGGTTGAGGACATTGTGCTGGGCTGTGCCAACCCCGAAGGTGCAACCGGGATGAACATCGCGCGCCAGGCTGGACTGCGCGCCGGCCTCGGGGTGAAACCTGCTGCCCAGACCATCAATCGTTTCTGCTCATCGGGCCTTCAGGCCATCGCCACCGTCGGCAACAGCATCCGCGCAGGCGAGATGGAGATCGGCGTAGCTGGTGGCGTGGAATCAATCTCGTGCGTCCAGAACGAGATGAACACCCACATGATGGAAGATGTCTGGCTGAAGCAGAACAAGCCTGAAATCTACTGGAACATGCTGCAGACTGCCGAGCAGGTGGCCAAGCGTTACGGCATCACGCGCGAGGCGATGGACGAATATGGCCTGCGCAGTCAGTTGCTTGCCGCACAGGCGGCGGCCGAGGGCCGTTTCGATGCCGAAATCGTCCCGATGACAACGACGATGGCAGTGACCGATCCCAAGGGGGGTATTACCACCCGCGAAGTCACGATTGCGTCGGACGAAGGCATCCGCGCGGACTCCACGCTGGAAGGCGTCTCCAGCATCCGCACGGTGTTTCCCGGCGGGACAATCACAGCCGGCAACGCCAGCCAGTTTTCCGATGGCGCCGCCGCACTGGTGATGATGAGCGATGCCCGGGCGGCCCAGGTCGGCGCGACCCCGCTTGGCGTGTTCCGCGGCTTCGCGGTCGCAGGGTGCGAGCCTGACGAGATGGGCATCGGTCCGGTGTTCGCCATCCCCAAGCTGCTCCGCAATGCCGGCCTCAAGATCGAGGACATCGATCTGTGGGAGCTGAATGAGGCCTTCGCCGTACAGGTCCTTTACTGCCGCGACAAGCTGGGCATCCCGGCCGATCGTCTCAACGTAAACGGCGGGGCGATTGCCGTCGGCCACCCTTACGGTGTCAGCGGCGCACGCCTGACCGGACATGCGCTTATCGAAGGCAAACGCCGTGGCGCAAAACTTGCCGTTGTCACCATGTGCATCGGAGGCGGACAGGGCGCTGCGGGCCTCTTCGAAATTGTCTGACGCGAAGCTCCGGAGCGCCTGAAATGACCACCCTGCCCCGCACGATCTTCTCTGAAGAACATGAACAGTTCCGCGAAATGGTGCGCCGTTTCTGTGACGAGAAGATCAAGCCGTTTCACGACCAATGGGCCGAGGAGCATATCGTACCGCGCTCGCTATGGCGTGAAGCGGGCGAGCTCGGGCTGCTCAACGCCTGGCTTCCCGCAACCTATGGCGGCATCGGTCAAGGTATCCTCTTCGACCTTGTGGTGGTCGAGGAGCTAGGCCGCGCCGGGACTACGGGACCGAACTTCTATCTCCACTCGCTGATGTCGACTCCCTATATCGCCGAGCATGGCTGCGAGGAGCTGAAGGCCCGCATCCTGCCGAAAATGGTGACCGGCGAATATATCGGTGCGATCGGATTTACCGAGCCGGGCGCGGGCAGCGACCTCGCCCGGATCAAGACCCGCGCGGTACGGCACGGCAACGGCTGGAAGATCAACGGGCAAAAGACCTTCATCACCAACGGCCAGAACGCCGACGTAGTTGTCGTCGCCTGCGTGACCGACCCGGACAAGGGCGCAAAAGGCATTTCGATGCTGGTGGTCGAAGCGGGGATGCCCGGCTTCACCAAGGGCCGCAACCTGCGCAAGATCGGCCAGCACGCCAACGACACGGCAGAACTGTTCTTCGAAGATGTCATTGTGCCCGCAGAGAACCTACTTGGACAGGAAGGGCACGGTTTCTTCTACATGATGGACAAGCTGGCGCAGGAACGGCTTGTCCTTTCGGTCCATACCCAGGCTCGCGCGGAAGCGGTCCTCGAATGGACGCTCGCATACGTCAAGGAGCGCAACGCTTTTGGTCAGCGCGTGTTCGACTTTCAGAACACCCGGTTCAAACTGGCCGAGCTTAAGACACAGATTCTGGCCGGGCGCGCGTTCTGCGACGCGCTGATCCGGCAGAAGATCGAGGGCGCGCTCGATCCTGTGCAGGCCGCGGCGGGAAAGCTGTTCCATTCCGAACTGCTGGGCAAGGTCGTCGACGAATGCGTCCAGCTGCACGGCGGTTACGGCTACATGGCCGAGTATCCGGTAGCGCAGGCCTATGTCGATGCGCGCATCGAACGCATCTACGCCGGCACTTCGGAAATCATGAAAGAGATCATCGGCAGGTCTTTGGAAACAACCCCGCGCTGACTGGCGCGCGGAAAGGGAGGCTCCGTAATGGGTGGGTGGACCGTCAATATCGACCGCAAGGATATTTCATGCGCCACGCTGGAAGAGCTGGTGCTGCCACCGCTTGAAGCCGGGCAAGTCGCAGTCAGTATCGATAGCGTCGGCATGACCGCAAACAATGTGACCTATGCCATGCTTGGTGATTATGCCGAGGAATTTGGCGAGGGTCTGGGCTATTTCGATTATTTCGGGGACCGCGATCAGCCGGGGCAACTGCCCATGTGGGGCTTTGCAACCGTGACCGAAAGCCTTGCCGACGGCGTGGCGGTCGGGGACCGACTCTACGGATATTTTCCGCTGTCGAGCGACGCCATCCTCACCGTCGGGGCAGTCGGGAAAAGGGGGTTCATCGATGTAACGCCGCGGCGAACGCGGCTTCCCGCCCTGTATAATGGTTACAAGACCTTGTCGGGCCTGCCGGATTACCGGACGCAGGACCACGATCTGTGGCCGATCTATCGCGGCCTGTTCTTCACCGCCTGGTTGATGATGGATCAGGCAGAAGACGAGCATGATTTCGGCGCGGAGCAAGTTCTTGTCACCAGCGCATCATGCAAGACCGCAATCAGCTTTGCCTATCTTACCGCCCAGCGTTCCGCACCGAAAGCCCGCCTCATCGGCGTCACCTCGGCCCGCAACAAGGCGTTTGTCACCTCGCTTCGCTTTTATGATCAAGTCGTGACCTATGACGAAATCGAGACCATGGATCCCTCGATCCGTACGGCACTGATCGATCTAGCTGGTGACCGGAAGCTTGTGGGCCGTGTCCACGCTCATTTTGGCGCACGGTTGAGTGCGTCAATTGCGGTCGGTTTCTCGCATTGGGATGCATCCCAGCCATTCGCGATGATCGATGGGATACAGCCGGTGCAGTTCTTTGCGCCGGGCCGCAGCATGAAGCGCGCGGCGGAATGGGGCGGCGCACGGCTTGCCGAGACCATCGCTGCGGCCTGGCTGTCGTTCATGGACACGGCAGCCAGACTTACCGAGATCGATCGCAGGCACGGTGGGCAGGGCGCGCTCGAAGCCTATCGGGATGCCGTGTCCGGTCGGATCAATCCACGCGGTGGGATCATTATCGAACGCGATTAGCTGCGTCAGCCGATGCGGGAAGCGAGGGGAGCGAAAGGGGAACCAATATGTCCATTGTAGTAATTGGCGCATCCTCGAACCTTGCACAGAAAGCGCTGGAGAGAGTCTCGCAAGACGTGTCTCCGCGAGAGTTCACCCTCGTCACGCGCAACCCGGCAAAGCTGGCTGCGTGGGGTGATCGCGGCGCTACAATCGTCGAAGGCGCGGCGAGTGACCCGGAACTTCTTGCCAGGACCTTCACCGGGAAGGCGCGCGTTCTGCTGGTCAGCGGCCTGAACATAGGTTCACGTGCAGCCGAGCATGAAAACGTCATCAATGCTGCCAAGAATGCCGGTATCGGCCACATCACCTACACATCGGTTGCTGGCGCTCACAAGGCCAGCCCGGTACCTTCGGCTGCGGAGCACATTGCAACCGAAATGATGCTGTGGGATTCGGGCCTCAGCTTTGCTGCCCTGCGCGGGCAGTCCTACTTCATGTTCTACTACAACATGCTGTCCCGGGGTGCCAGGGCCGGGTTCTGGAGGGCGTTGTGCCGCGATGGCAGGATCTCTCCCGTCGCAGAGGCCGATCTGGCCGCGTCTATCGCCGCGATCCTGCTGGATACGGCACGCCACGACCGGGTTGTTTATGAAATCACCGGTCCCGAACTGCTGACCTTTCCGCAGATCTGCCGGATCGGCGAGGAAGTGTTCGGGAGCATGATTGAATACATCCCACTGACCACAGAAGAGCAGTATGCCGATTTCGAGAAGATGGGCTTCAGCTTCGGCACCGACCTTTCAAAACCGGTTCCGCTGGTTTTCGGCGCGGATGAAACGGTCAAGCAGTGGATCGCCCATGAACAAGGCTTTCTGGATATCCTGTCCGGCCATGTCGAGTTTCTGACAGGCCGCCCGCCGATGGATCTGAGGACATATCTGAAGCAGCGGATCGCCGCAGAGCGCGTTGCATAATACCAGGCTGCACTGGCGCCGCCCTTGAAGTCCCGGTCGCACACAGGTGCCGGATGGGTAACACTGTCCACAACGCAAAGCGCAGTCGGCCACCATCCCGAGAGTGGCCGCACAAACGCAACCAAGCCCGATCTTAGTGCAACGGAGCAATTGTTGGACCGCAACCATTGAACCTGGAGAAAGAGACATGGAACTGAACCTGAAAGGTAAGAACGTGATCGTTCTCGGGGGAACCCGCGGCATCGGGCTGGCAACAGCGCAGGCCTTTGCCGACGAGGGAGCAAATGTGGCGGTTTGCGCGCGCACTGCTGAAAGTGTCGCAAAGCGGGTGGCGGAGCTTCGCGCCAGGGGTGCGCGCGCGACGGGGGCAGCGGTGGACGTGGCCGATGGCGCAAACCTGCAGGCGTGGATCCGATCGGTTGCCGAGGAACTGGGCGGGATCGATGTCCTCGTCTCCAATGCCGGCGCGATGGCGCAAGGTTTCGGCACTGAGTCCTGGGAGATGAACTTCCGTGTGGATGTCCTCGCCGCATCGAACGCATTCGAGGCAGCTCAGCCGTTCCTCAAGATTGCGGCCGATGCCAATGGCGATGCTGCCGTCGTACTGGTCGGATCAATCGCATCAACCGAATCCGCTGTCGGCGGATCGTACGGCGCAATGAAGGCGGCGTTAACTCATCTGAGCAAGAGCCTGGCGATCGCCCATGCCAAGGACCATATCCGCGTCAACGTCGTATCGCCGGGTATGATCGATTTCGAGGGCGCGGTGTGGCAGGCCGCGAAGCAGCACGCGCCCGATCTCTACAAGACCGTGCGTGACAGCGTTCGACTTGGCCATCCCGGCGAACCCAAACATATTGCGGATGCAATCGTGTTTCTGTGCAGCCCCCGCTCCTTCTTCACGACCGGGGCGAACCTTCTTATCGACGGCGGCCAGTCGAACCGGGTCACCTATTGATTTGATCGTGCGCAGTCAGGGCCCTCAGACTCCGGCAAGGCCGATCTGTCTGTATACGGCTCCAGGTACCTCCGGGGATGACGATCCGATATTGCGGCATTTCCCGCATCAAACCTGCGCTCTCCCGATTCACGCCCATGGCGCAAGACGGCGCGACATGGCACCGCCGCACTCTACCGCTGACCGCCCGACCGCACTGCGAGTCTGCCGTAGATGCTGCACGCCAGCCCGACAGACGCGGCCGGACCGGCTATTTTTCGGAAATTACCGGCGTTGCCCGGCTATATTCGCCATTCTCGACGCACTGGAGCAGAAACCCGGCAACGGTCCGACGCGAAATCATCATGGCAGGTTTCGGATCGCGCGCCGTGCCGACAATCAGCCTTCCGGACCTTTCCGAATTTGACAGACCGACAGCACGCACCAGCGTCCAGTCAAGCCCGGTCGATCGGATGAACGCATCGGCCCGGTTGTGGTCGGCATAGGCAACACCCAGGTTCGTGTGCTGGATCAGCTTGCGCAAGATCCACTGCGTGTCGGGAAAGCTGTCACCAACACCGATTGCGGACAACATGACCAGCCTTGCCGGACCATCCGGTTCCATCGCAGCCGCCGCATTTCGAACCGCAGTTTCAAGCAGGTTTGGCGGGCTGACCGGCTTTGCCCATGGCGCGTCCGAAGCGCGCGCGTTGTTCAGCGTGACGATCACCGCATCCGAACCGTTTATCGTCCGAGCCACGTCAGCGGGGTTCATCGGGTCCCCGGAGATGACGGTGACGCCGGGTCGCGCAGCAATTCTGGCAGGATCGCGAACAAGTGCGGTCATCGCATGTCCGCGTTCGAGTCCCTGATCGATGACCAGGCGACCGGTCCGGCCACTCGCGCCTAGGATCGCGATCTTCACCTCTGAAACCTTTCTGAAAGGAACCCCGGAACACGAAACCGCCCCCTGGTCGGCAGGGGGCGGTCCGGTCCGTGATTGGAAAACGGATTTGCGGCCCTCTCCGATCCGGAGGAGCGCTATCCGATGGCTGCGTTCAGCGCGGCAGGATCGGTGCGCGCTTGCTGCGTCCCCACCAGATGAAGAGCGCGCCCAGCAGCAGGGTCACGTTGAACGGCAAGGGTTCGTATTCCCCGCGGGAAGCGTGGAATCCGAATGCCAGCACCTGCAGCACCACAGCGCAGAGCGCCGCCACCACGGTCAGGCGCGGCTGGATCCGGGTCAGTGCCGGCAGCAGCAGACCAAGGCCGCCTGCGGTATCGACAATGCCGATAAACATGAGGAATGCAGGCGCAACTTCGCTCGGCCAGACCATGCCCATCTTGGCAAGTTCCTGCGGCGGCACGGCAAGTTTGAGATAGCCGGAAAACAGAAACATTCCGCCGACATACAGCTGAACAAGCCAGAGGCCTGCCTTCATCGCGATGCCGGCTTCGCCGGTCGGTTTTGCTTGAGCATCAGTCATCGATTTTCTCCCATCCATTCTGACGACCCTAGGCTGTTCCGGGCGCCATAAATACCGATCAAATGCAGATATAATCCATCTCGATTAGAGATGGATAACCGTGCCGCCTGCCCGGGCAGATCAGCCGCCTCCCCTGACGTGAGCCCTATGACGCGCTTTCGGATCGCATGAGGCGAACCGGCCATCATGTGGCACAAATCATGTGGCAAAACGCCGTTCACGTCCCTTCCCCGCCCGACAAGCCTTCAGTGCGGCGCCCAGCGCATGGTCATGGCTGACGACCCCGCCAGCATTGCCGTCCCGCATCTGGAGTCACGTGCCGCCCGGGACAGATGAAATCTAGCGGTAGAATATCGCGAAAAAAGCGGGCACTCGTCGACGATCTCTATCACCATAGGCGATGGATATGATTGG
>CAYMUJ010000045.1:8991-19953 GCA_964393565.1 uncultured Stakelama sp.
AAAAAGCGGGCACTCGTCGACGATCTCTATCACCATAGGCGATGGATATGATTGGCTCCCTGACACTCGATCAACTGACTGTGCTGGTAACGGTCGAGGAAGCCGGCAGCTTCTCCGCTGCCGGGCGCCGGCTCGGCAAAGTACAGTCTGCAATCAGCGGCATCGTGCAGTCGCTCGAGGCGCATCTGCAGGTGCAGCTGTTCGATCGCACCGGCCACAGGCCCAGGCTGACCGACGCCGGTCGGATTCTGGTCGTGCAGGCACGACAGATCCTCGCCAACGCTGCACAATTTGAACGCACGGCGGCCGGCATCTCTGCCGGAATGGAACCGGAGCTGACAATCGCGATCGACAGCCTGGTTCCGACCAAGCCGGTGATCGAAAGCCTGGCAAGGTTACAGGCGACCTATCCCGATCTGAGGGTGACGGTGTTTACCGAATCGATCACCGGAGCCGAGCGTCGGGTCCGCGAAGGCTCGGCCGTCCTGGCGCTGTGCGGTCTGATACCCAGCAACGCGCAGGATCTTCAGACGCGCAAATTCGTCTCCATCAAACTCATTCCTGTCGTCGCCCCCGATCACCCACTTGCCAGCGAACCGCGGCCATTGACGAACGAGGTTCTGGCTGAACATGTCCAACTGGTCCTGACCGACCCTTGGCATGCGTCCGGGCCGAGCTTCAGCGTGGTTTCAAATCGCATCTGGCGCTTTGTCGACATTGGTCGCCGGCTTGAATTCCTGCTGGCCGGCTTCGGCTGGTGCAGAATGCCCGAACATCTTGTCAGCGATCATCTGGCTGCCAATCGACTGGTCGCCCTAACCACTGTCGAAACCGGAACATTGCCCGATATAATACCGTTCCATGTCATGCACTTACGCAGCCGGATGCTGGGCATCGCCGCGCAATGGCTGTTGAACGACCTCTCGGAAAACGGGCCGGCAGCCCTGGAACATGCGGCAGTTATCGCGGCTCAAGCGCGACAGCCCTGAAATCCGCCCAAACCAGTCCAGCTACATCAAGCATGCACGCATGCGGAGGGAGACCGCAAGTCGCTGGGTTTCTGCAATTTCCTGAAAACCCGAAAGCTGTCGGAAGCTTCCGGATAAGGGAATGGTAGCGGAGGAGGGACTTGAACCCCCGACCCCAGGATTATGATTCCCGTGCTCTAACCAACTGAGCTACTCCGCCCTACCAAGGCGCCTCGCATCCCTTCGGGCGCGAGCGAGAGCGGCGCTCATAGGCAGCGATTCCGGCGCGGTCAAGCGAACATGTGCCGGGAAATCAGCTCCCATGGCCCTCCGCGATAATAATAGGCGGCAAGCCCCGCGATCTCGACGTCGCGCGGCTGGAACTCCTGGCCCAGCGCGCCGAGCAACAATTTTGCCAGCGACGGCGCGACCTTGTTCTGGATGGTCACATGCGGCCGCCAACCGCCGGCGTCCTGTGGTGTGAGCAGGCGGGCAAAGGCCTCACTCAGATCGCGCCGGATCGCATGCAGCCCGGGCGATTCGATCCGCACCGCGACACCCCGCCCAAGCGACATCAGCCCCACAGCCCGCGCCGTCGGCGCCCGCACGCCGCGCGTGGCGGCGTTCAGGCGGTGTTTCAGCTCATCAAGCACGGATGGCGGCAGATGGTGGAACAAGGTCAGATGCGCGGACAGAATATTGCGCTCTGGCGGAAAATGCTCCCGCCGCAATGCGTCGAACAGGGCCTGATCCTGCCGCCCGAACAGCGCCGATACGATGATCGGGGCCGGGGTCACGTGTTTCTGCGGCACCGGCCCGCTAACAAACGCCCTCAAATCTCGACCTGGCTCCCCAGCTCCACCACGCGGTTGGTGGGAAGGCGGAAGAACTCCATCGCGCTTTCGGCATTTCGCAGCATCCACGCGAACAGCTTTTCGCGCCAGATCGGCATCCCCGGGTGCTCGGACGGCAACAGCGTCTGGCGTGAGAGGAAGAAGCTGGTGTCCATCATGTTGAACGCTTCGCCACAAGTGCTGCACGCCTTAAGCGCCGCCGGAACGTCCGCTTCCTGCATGAATCCGTACAGGATCTTCATGCGATGGAACCCCTGTCCCAGATCGTCGAGCGCGACCCGGTCCTTGTCATCGACATAGGGCTGGTCAGCAATCCTGACCGTCAGCAGCACCACACGCTCGTGCAGTACCTTGTTGTGCTTCAGATTGTGCAGCAACGCATGCGGAACGCCTTCACGGGTGGACGTCATGAACACCGCCGTGCCCTTGACGCGCGTCGCCGATGTGGCCGCCGACTGGATGAACACCTTGATCGGCATCGCCGCCTCACGCATCCGCTCGACCATCAGGTGGCGGCCCTTTGACCATGTGGTGAGCAGCGTGAAGATCACCACACCCGCTAGCAGCGGGAACCAGCCGCCATAGGGCACCTTGGTCAGGTTGGCGGTGAAATAGGCCAGATCGACGATGAAGAAGAGTGCGAGCAGCGGCAACGCATAGCGCTTCTTCCACTTCCACAGCGTCAGCAGCACGACCGCGATCAGGAAATTGTCGATCAGCATCGCCCCGGTCACCGCGATACCATAAGCGGCGGTGAGGTTGGACGAAGTGCGGAAGGTCATCACGAGCAGGATGATCGCGATCATCAATGCCCAGTTGATCAGCGGGATATAGATCTGCCCCGCCGTATCGGCGCTGGTATGGCTGATCCGCAGACGCGGGATAAAGCCGAGCTGAATGCCCTGCTGCGTGACCGAGAAGGCGCCGGTGATCACTGCCTGTGACGCGATGATCGCCGCCATGGTCGCGATGCCGACCAGCGGGAGCCGCAGATATTCGGGCGCGAGCATGTAGAACGGATTCTGCAACGCCGACGCATCGCGCATCAGCAACGCGCCCTGCCCCAGATAGTTGAGCATCAGAGCGGGCAGAACGAACCAAAGCCACGACACGCGGATCGGCCTGCGCCCGAAATGCCCCATATCGGCGTAGAGCGCCTCCGCTCCCGTCACGGCCAGCACGATCGAACCGAGCGCCAGAAAGGCCGCCACCGGATCGACCACAAAGAAATTGGCGGCATAGGTCGGCAGGAACGCCCACAGCACGCCCGGCGTCTGTGCCGCGCTGATCGCGCCCAGCGTCGCAATCGTCGCGAAATAGCCAAGCATGATCGGCCCGAACATCGCCCCCACCCGCGCGGTGCCCGTGCGCTGGATCGAGAAGAGCGCAACCAGGATCGCCACCGCGATCGGAATGATCCAGCCGGAAAACTGCGGCGCGGCAACCGCGATCCCCTCAACCGCCGACAGCACCGACACGGCCGGGGTGATCATCGAATCGCCATAGAAGAGCGCCGTCGCGAACACGCCGAGCAGCACGATGCCGGCGGTCCACCTCTTTTGCCCGCTCGACCGGTTGATCAGCGCAAGCAGTGCAAGGCTCCCGCCCTCGCCCTTGTTGTCCGCGCGCATGATGAGGGTGACATATTTCAGCGTCACGACCGCCATCATCGACCAGAACATCAGGCTGATGACACCAAGGATGTGCAGCTCATCGAGCGGCAGCTGGTGCTCGGGATGATGAACTGCGCTGAATGTTTCCTTGAACGCATAGAGCGGACTGGTGCCGATATCGCCAAACACGATCCCGATCGCACCGACCGCCAGCTTCCACAGCGCGGCCTCGCGGCCATGCCCGTGATGCTGTCCGTCAGGGGTCGAGTCGGCAGCCGGCTCGGGGCTTCCGTTGGACTCGCTCACGGGATGAACTTACGTGCCGTGGCGAGATAGCGAGGGGTCATGAGACCAGTGCCTGTCCGTTGAAACAGCGCGGGCGGTTAGCACGTGCAGCATGGCGCTGCAACTGCACCGCCCGCAACCGCCTATCCCACCCCGACAAACAACGCATCCGCCTCGCTCCGCGTCGGCACCGATCGCAGGACGAAGCTGGAGCTGATCTTCACCACGCCGGGCAAGCGGCCCATTTTCTCGCGGTGCAGCCGCTCATAATCGTCCAGGTCGCGGCACAGCACTTTCAGCCGATAGTCATAGCCACCCGATACCAGCGCACATTCGACGATTCCGTCGATCTGGCCGACCGCCGCCTCGAACCGCGCAAGATCCTCGTCCACTTCGGTGCCCAGCGTGATATCGACGAACGCCGTGACGCTGTAACCCAGCCGCCGCAGCCCGAGCCGCGCGGCATAGCCCTGAATATGTCCCGATGCCTCCAGCGCCTGAATGCGCCGCGTACAGGCCGATGGCGACAGCCCGACCTCCGCCGCGATCTGATTCACCGGCATGCGCGCATTCTTCGCCAGGAGTTTCAGAATTGCTCCGTCGATTCGATCCATGACGCATGAATTTCCTGCATTATGCTCCATTACCACATAATAGTGCAGATTCAGGCTGAACAGCGCATGATTTTGCAGGGATTTGCGATGGTAACCCGTGTTACGATGCAGCACGTCAGATCGTTCGGAGAATGGCCATGCGCGTCGGTGTCCCCAAGGAAATCAAGAACCACGAATATCGCGTGGGCCTCACCCCGCCGCTCGTCGCCGAACTGACCGCCGCCGGGCATGAGGTGGTGGTGCAGACCAATGCCGGCATGGGCATCGATTTCAGCGACCAGGATTATATGGCCGCCGGCGCGCGCATCGTCGCCACGCCCGCCGAAGTGTTCGCGCAGAGCGACATGATCGTGAAGGTCAAGGAACCGCAGCCGAGCGAGATCGCGCTGCTCGAACCGCGCCACACGCTGTTCACCTATCTCCACCTCGCCGCCGACAAGCCGCAGGCCGAAGGGCTGATGCAGTCGGGCGCGACCTGCATCGCCTATGAAACCGTGACCGCCAACGACCGCTCGCTCCCGCTGCTCAAACCGATGAGCGAAGTCGCCGGCCGCATGTCGGTGCAGGTCGGCGCGCATTATCTGGAAAAGGAACAGGGTGGCCGCGGCGTGCTGCTGGGCGGTGTCCCCGGTGTCGCGCCGGCGCGGGTCGCGATTCTGGGCGGCGGCGTGTCCGGCATCAATGCGGCACAGATGGCGACCGGCCTGCGCGCCGATGTCACCATCTATGACATCAACAATGCCCGCCTTGCCGAACTCGACATGCATTTCGGCAGCACGATCAAGACCGCCTATGCCAGCAAGGCGGCGATCGCGGCGGCGGTGGCGAACGCGCATCTGGTGATCGGCGCGGTGCTGGTGCCCGGCGCGGCTGCGCCGAAGCTGGTCACGCGCGAAATGCTCAGGACGATGAAGCGCGGCAGCGTGCTGGTCGATATCGCGATCGATCAGGGCGGCTGTTTCGAAACCAGCCATGCCACGACGCATGCCGACCCGGTCTATGAAGTCGATGGCGTGATCCATTATTGCGTCGCCAACATGCCGGGCGCGGTCGCACGCACCAGCACCTTCGCGCTCAACAATGCGACGCTGCCGTTCGTGATGAAACTCGCCAATCTGGGCGCGGAACAGGCGATGGCCGCCGATCCGCATCTCGCCAACGGCCTCAACGTCTATCAGGGCAAGATCGCGTTCAAGGCCGTGGCCGACGATCTCGGCCTGCCGTTCCAGGCGTGGAGCGCCTGAGGATCTCGATAATCCTCCCCTGCAAGGGGAGGTGGCAGCGCGTAGCGCTGACGGAGGGGTATCGCCGGTTGAGATGTCACGCGCCCGCATAAACGGGGACACCCCTCCACCACGCCTTCGGCGCGGCCCCCTCCCCTTCCAGGGAGGGACTGATACCCGTCACACTTCTGCGGTCACCCAGGTTTCGGCGGCATTGGGTGAGACGAAGATGTTCTGATATTCGACCAGCGTTCGGCGCAGCTGCATCTTGAGCAGGCTGGACTCGACGATCAGCGCGACCCGGTCGCCGGTGCGATACAGGCGCAGATTGCCCGCGCGCATCTTGTCCGCCGCTTCCTGCGTGCGGATCGGGGCGTTACGCAGGTCCGCGAGCACACGGACGCAGCCATGGCAGGCACGCATGTCGGCAACAATCGGCTCTAACACGGCAAGGTAACGGTCAACCTCATCGCCAAGGCGCAGGCCAACGCAACGGATGCGGATGACGCCCAGATTATCGTCGCGCACCACTTCATAATGATCCGGTTCGAACGCGACAACGCGCCCGCGGCCTTCCCTGGCCGGCAATGATACCGCTACCATCTATCCCCTCCCGATAGAATGCTATTAGTTTGCAGTGTGACCGTAGCTGGTAAACAAAGAATGAAGGCGCATCGCCGGGCTACGGCGCGGATTTCCTTGCCTTTGCGGGCATCGCAGTCTATGGCGCGCCCGTTCTGCGAGCGGTGCTTGCGGAGGGAAGCGCAGGGCGCATGACGTCCGGGCGCAGTTTTCGCTTTTCAAACAAGAGCGTCAGCCCCTTCGCTCCGGCCGTTCAACGAATGCCGCGACCGGCATTCGGCCGCCGCGGCGTTTCGGCCACAAAGACCGCTGGACCCAACCAGCCGGCCGGAAAAACGATAGTTAGGACTGAACCCTTTATGGCCTCTACGGCAAACCCTACGCGCGACGATTTCGCCGCGCTTCTCGATCAGACGCTCGGCGGCGCAGAAAGTTTTGAAGGCCGCGTCGTCATCGGCACCGTCACCGGCATCGAAAACGACCTCGCCGTCATCGACGTGGGCCTCAAGAGCGAAGGCCGCGTGCCGCTGCGCGAATTCGCGGCGCCGGGCCAGAAGGCTGACCTGAAGGTCGGCGACGAAGTCCAGGTCTATGTCGACCGCGTCGAAAATGCGAACGGCGAAGCGATGCTCAGCCGCGACCGCGCCCGCCGCGAAGCCGCATGGGACACGCTGGAACTCGAATTCAGCCAGGGCAACCGCGTCGAGGGCGTGATCTTCGGCCGCGTCAAGGGCGGCTTCACCGTCGATCTGTCGGGCGCCGTGGCGTTCCTGCCGGGGTCGCAGGTCGATATCCGTCCGGTCCGCGACGTCCAGCCGCTGATGGACCTGCCGCAGCCGTTCCAGATCCTGAAGATGGACCGCAAGCGCGGCAACATCGTCGTGTCGCGCCGCGCCGTCCTCGAAGAGAACCGCGCCGAGCAGCGTTCGGGCCTGATCCAGAGCCTGGCCGAAGGTCAGGTGATCGACGGCGTCGTCAAGAACATCACCGATTACGGTGCGTTCGTCGACCTGGGCGGCATCGACGGCCTGCTGCACGTCACCGACCTCAGCTACAAGCGCGTCAACCACCCGTCGGAAGTCCTGAACATCGGCGACACCGTCAAGGTTCAGATCATCCGCATCAACCGCGACACCCAGCGCATCTCGCTCGGCATGAAGCAGCTTGAGAGCGATCCGTGGGATGGCGCAGGCAGCAAGTATCCGGTCGGTGCGAAGCTGTCGGGCCGCGTCACCAACATCACCGAATATGGTGCCTTCGTCGAGCTGGAAGCCGGCATCGAGGGTCTGGTCCACGTCTCCGAAATGAGCTGGACCAAGAAGAACGTCCATCCGGGCAAGATCGTCTCGACCTCGCAGGAAGTCGATGTCGTCGTGCTCGAGGTCGATCAGGAAAAGCGCCGCATCTCGCTCGGCCTCAAGCAGGCTCAGCAGAATCCGTGGGAAGCCTTTGCGGCTGCTCATCCGGTCGGCACCGAGGTCGAGGGCGAAGTCAAGAACGCCACCGAATTCGGCCTGTTCATCGGTCTGGACAACGACGTCGACGGCATGGTCCACATGTCGGACATCGCCTGGGGCATCTCGGGCGAGGACGCGCTGGCGCTGCATCGCAAGGGCGAGATGGTCAAGGCCGTCGTGCTCGCGATCGAGCCGGACAAGGAGCGCATCAGCCTTGGCATGAAGCAGCTTGAGCGCGGCGGTGTGCCGAGCCCGGCCGCTGGCGCCGGCGCCCGCGTCAACAAGAACGAGATCGTCACGGTCACCGTTCTCGAAGTCCGCGACGCAGGTCTTGAAGTGCAGGTTGGCGACGATGGCGTCACCGGCTTCATCAAGCGCACCGACCTTGGCCGCGACCGCGACGAGCAGCGTCCGGAGCGTTTCCAGGTCGGCCAGAAGTTCGACGCGATGGTCACCGGCCTCGACCGTTCGAAGAAGCCGACCTTCTCGGTCAAGGCGATGCAGATCGCCGAAGAGAAGCAGGCAGTTGCGCAATATGGCTCGTCCGATTCGGGCGCGTCGCTGGGCGACATTCTCGGCGAAGCCCTCAAGGCACGCGAAGAGAAGAAGTGATTGGTCGGCGGGCGGGCGCATTCGCGCTCGCCCGCCTCCAACCATTTCAAGAGCTTCGGCCAATTATTTCAAAAATTGACGGCTTTGAGCAAGATTCCGTTGCCGCGCCGCCTAAGTCTTCGTAAACCCATGTTATTGTAGCCACCTGGCACAACGCCACGCTCTACTGGGGACGCACATGATCCGCTCTGAACTCGTACAGACGCTGGCGGCGGACAATCCCGACCTTTCGGCACGCGAGATCGAACGCATCGTCGACATTTTCTTCGAAGAAATCACTGCGCGCCTTGTCGCGGATGGCCGCGTCGAACTGCGCGGTTTCGGAGCGTTCTCCACCCGCGCACGCGACGCCCGCACGGGCCGCAACCCGCGTACCGGCGAAACGGTGGACGTCGAGGCCAAGCGCGTTCCCTATTTCAAGCCCGGCAAGGAAATGCGGCAGCGCCTGAACGTCTGACGACGGCGGCACACGCCAATTCGCTTGGCACTGCAAAGCGACGCAGATACAGCCACATGCACATGCGGGCGTGGCGGAATGGTAGACGCACCGGACTTAAAATCCGTTGGGCCGCAAGGCCCGTGGGGGTTCAAGTCCCCCCGCCCGTACCAATCGGCTCAGCACCGCATCATCATCCCGCCGGCCGGACACCGCGCGTTGCCGTTCCGGAACGCTCTCGCTATCTTCGCGATATTGTGGGAGCCGATCGATGCCGCAATTCGTCACCCGTCCTGCTCGAACACCCGTTCCACCCGCCAGGGTTGAGACGCGACCCGCGTCAATTTCTCGACCTCAGCTGGTGCAGCTTGCCAGCACTCTTGGCCGCAGCCCCCGCACACAGGCGCTGATCCAGCGTCATGCGCGCCTGCAGAATGGCGGCGCCAGCCAGATCCCCCGAAGCGGCCAGCCCGTGATCCAGCTCAAGTCGGAGGTCAAATATGACACTCAGACGGTGGGTTATAAGGATGAAAAAGGCAAGATGCGCAAGGAACAGGTCGGCAAAGTAGCGGATGCCTGGATCGATATGCGTGACCCGATCACAGGTTCCGCTCCAAAAGGGCAGCAGCATGATATGTATAGCTGCCTTGTTAAAACATACAAAAAAGGATTCGTACGCGGCCATTTGTTAAATGATAATCTGGGCGGTGTCGGTGCAGTCTACAATCTGTTCCCGATTACATATTCAGCAAATGGTTATCACAAAAATACTGCCGAAGGCATTCTGAAAGCCTACACAAGAGTGGAGCTGTCCGAAAAAGACAAACAAAGCAATAAAAGAAAAAGAAGTACAAATTCAAACGACGAATCGAACGAAGTGCCCCCATTTGTTCACTATCGAGTGACCGCCATTCCCGAAAACGGGGAAAATCTGACCGAAAACGCCAATGCAATATTCAGGTGCGAGATGGTCGCCGCACATAGCATTAAAGGCATGGGTGAGAGCGAGATATGGACGATATTTAGCGAACCGGGCATGAAAGTTCCGGCCGAAGGATTGCACGCATCAAAGAAAGATTCCAGCAACGATAATCTGGGACCGTTCGAGAGCAATGGAACCGGTGAGAACTCCAGCGTACTCACCAGCCTGATGCGCAGCACCGTTAATGGGTGGAGTGGTGACAAGAACTTCAAGTTCGAGTTCAATGGCATTGATAAACACCTGGACCTCTCCGAGCAAAAGAGACAGGCACTGGATGATCTGGATAAGAAACTTGAGGATCACCCGATCTACGACGAATTCTACTTCGATGCGCTTGAGCGTGCCCAAACCCTGTTTGCCGACGTGCACAGCGCATCGGACATTCCCAAGACTCTGCTTCGGATTGACCGGATATTGCAGCGCTGGGCCCTGGAAAGGCAGCGTTGGCGGCTTCTACATGCACTACGCAAATGGCTTGACCGCGTCGCGCTGTCGGAAGCGATCAGAAACGACATGTTCAACACTGCAGAAAACGAATTCAACCAAACCCGCAACCTCGACCAACTCAAACAAACCTCACTCCGGATCGGTACCGCGATCGGAAATCAGGTGCGCCACCTGCTCCAGCAGCAACAGCCGCCCAAGACCAACCCGAACTAGGGGAAGTCGCGGCCTCAGCTTCGCTTGAGTGGCGCCGGACCGATATCGTGTCGGGTAGCGGCGCGCGCCTCCCTTGCGCCCCATCCCCCGAGGACGGCGATCCCGGCTGCATGCGCGCGGGCGACCATGGATCGCTTCGTTGCCGCATCAACGGGTTCGCGCATGTTTTCAACATAGCCGATCCACCGTTACCGGCCAACGAATCCGTTCGCCTGTTACCCCTGTCATCGACATGGTATCGGCCATTATATCCGGGCACATAGCGCAAGGCACAGACAGGGATAGCAGATGGCGGTGGCACTCGATTACGCGGCGGAACCGGCAAGACCCGGGCGCTGGTGGACCCAGCTTTATCTCCAGGTCCTGATCGCGATCGCCGCAGGCGTGACTGTCGGCTATTTCTGGCCGGGCGTGGGCGAAGCGCTCAAACCGTTGGGCGACGCCTTTATCAAGCTGGTCAAGATGATCATCGCCCCGGTGATCTTCCTCACCCTCGTCACCGGCATCGCCGGGATGACCGAGTTGCGCTCGGTCGGGCGCGTCGCGGGCAAGGCGTTTGCCTATTTCCTGTTCTTCTCGACGCTGGCGCTGGTCGTCGGTCTGGTCGTCGCCAATACGGTCCAGCCCGGCGCGGGCATGAATGTCGATCCCGCCACGCTCAATACCGGCGCGGTCG
>CAYMUJ010000046.1:0-1292 GCA_964393565.1 uncultured Stakelama sp.
CGCCGCCCTCCAGCGCCAGCGCGGTCAGCCGCCCGGTCGCATAGGCCCCGGTGTCGATCCCGATCCGGTTGGGCAGTTCCTCGACCTCAGCCGCGATCGAATGGCCATGCACCACGGTCGCGCCGAAACTGCCCTCAAAGCTCAGGAACTGGTCGCGGATCCAGCGCAGATCCTCCGGCTTTTGCCGGTCGAGCGCGACATGGGGCTTGAGGCCGGCATGCACGAAGCAATAATCCCCGATCCGCACCATGTCGGTCATCTTGTGCAGGAAGGCGACATGATGCGCCGGCACGCGCGGCAGGAAATCGGCGACCAGCTCGTCCGCCAGCCCCCGGTCGATCAGTTCGATCGGCGTGCCATAGCTCAGCAGCGTCTCCTCGCCGCCGATCCGCAGCCAGAAGCGCATCGTTTCCAGATTGCCGCCCAGCGCCTTGAGGAACACCTCCTCATGATTGCCGAGCAGGAAATCGACCTGCCGCCCGCCAAAATCGCGCGTCGCCGCCAATTCGACGACGCCCGCCGAATCGGGCCCGCGATCAACCAGATCGCCGAGGAAGATGATCCGCGTGCGCGCATCGCCCCGCGCCGCATCATCGGCGTCGATCCGCGCAAGCAGGTCGGTGAGCAGGTCCAGCCGACCATGAATGTCGCCGATCGCATAGACCCGCTCGCCATCGGGCAGCACCGCAGACGCGGCCTGCGCCGCGGCAGACGCCCCGAACAAGTTCTTCAGCTTCGACAAAACCACGTGCGTTTCCCGTTCTTGCCGCTGAGATAGGCGCATTGCCGCAGTGCCGCAATCGCGGAGCCGCCGCTTGACGTCTTCGCGGAAAAGGAGAAGGTCCGCGCCGGGGGGATGCATGACGATAGCCGGAACTGCCGCCGATGCACCGCACGGACGCGCTGCGACGCTGCCCGCGCTGCAATATTTCCGCGCCGCTGCCGCGATTCTCGTCGTCGCCTATCACGCGGCCTGCGTGTTCGGACCCGGCGGTTATCAGCCGGTGCAAAGCTGGGAAGTCGGACTGCTGTTCGGCCATGCCGGGGTCGAATTATTCTTCGTGCTCAGCGGCTTCATCATCTGCTGGATCCATTATGACCGGATCGGCGCGGCGGGCGAAGTATCAGGCTATATCCGCAAGCGGCTGGTCCGCATCTACCCGCCGGTGGCACTGGTCGTGGTCGCCTGGGCCGCGCTGAGTTTCGCGGCGGGCATGCCGCTGCGGCCGATCGAATATCTTGTCTCGTTCACGCTGATTCCCTTCGACTTTGCCTATGCGCCGCCCGCGCTG
>CAYMUJ010000046.1:1392-17772 GCA_964393565.1 uncultured Stakelama sp.
TCTTGTCTCGTTCACGCTGATTCCCTTCGACTTTGCCTATGCGCCGCCCGCGCTGATCATCGTCAGCGGGGTGGCGCTGGGCGTGCTCGTCTATCTGTTCGTAGAAAAGCCGCTGCTGCACTGGATCAATGGCCGGATCGCCGTGCGCCGCAGCAAAACTGCGCCTGCCCGTGCCTGATACCAGCCCGATCCGCTCGCATCTGCGGAAAATGCACGTGCATCTGCGCACGCTTGGCCCTATTGGCGGGGCAGGCGTCACGCCTTGTTGCCGCCGCGCCTGCGGCTGCCCACGTCGAGAAACTGGATGATTGGCAAGCTGCTTCGGGACTTTTTCGGAATCGCGCAGGTCGCCGGCCCGGTGCGCGCCCTGCAATGGGCGGGCGCGGTTGCCGTAACGCTGCCGGCCGCGCTGCGCACGCGCAACCTGCTCGCCGCCGATGCGGCGATGGGGACCGGCCCGTTCCTGGCACGGCATGGTCGCGCCACAGCGCGACTCGTGGGTGACCATGCGTTCAGCGGACTGCGCGAAATCTGGGTGCGGCAGGTCTATTCGCGCGGCGATTTCCTGAAGATTCCCGATCATGGCGTGGTCGTCGATCTGGGCGCGAACATGGGCAATTTCAGCGCGCTCGCCCTGGCCAGCAACACCACCGCGCGCGTCGTGGCGGTGGAGCCAGGCGCGCACAATGTCGCCAAGTTCCACGAAACGATGCGCGCCAACGGCTTTCAGGACCGCGCCACGCTGCATCGCGCCTTTGTCGGCATTTTCAGCCCGCAACAGGTCAGCGACGTCGCCACCGACCCCAATTACACCGATGCCGATCGCGTGTCCGAGGCCGATTTCCTTGCCCAGCACGGGATCGAGCGCATCGCCTTCCTCAAATGCGATATCGAGGGCAGCGAATATTTCCTGACCGACCCGCAAAGCCGCCTGCTCGACATCAGCGACCGGGTCGGGATCGAGATCCACGCCTTTGGCGGCGATGTGAAGGGGTTTCTGACCGAACTGGAACGGCGCGGCTTCCGCCTCGAAACCGTCATCTGGGACGGTGACGACTGCATCGCGCTGGCGGTGCGCGACTGATGGGCGCGATCGCCGTCGACTGGCTCGACCGGTATCGCCGTGCGCCGGTCACAGCGGCTGCCGACCGCGATCCGATGCTGGGTCTGATGCCGGGCATCGGGGAAATAGCGGGCACCTTCGCACTGCTGATCTTCTATGGTATCGCAATCTCTTACGGCACTACGAGCGCCCATTTCGCCAACTATGCCGGGCCGGTGATCCTGTCGATCGTGGTCGGCATCGCCATCTACCGGATGGTCACGATCAATCGCTACACCTTGTGGTCGCCGCTGCTATGGTATCGCGTCGGGGTGGTCGGCTATCTTGGCGTCGGATCGCTCGTCACGCTGTTCCTGAACGCCGACACGCGCGCCATGCTCGCGACATTCTTCGACTTTTTCCCGCGCGACGTGCTCAAGTTCAACATCGTCGTCGCGGTGTTCCATGCCACAATCCTGTTGTTCACGGTCGGTATCATCGGCCCGCTGCGCGCGCGCAGCCTGTCGGGCACGACATTGCGCTTCATCTCGCCATGCAATCTGACCACCGAGACGATCGGCTTTACCTTTCTCGGCGTCGGCACGGCGGTCAATTATCTGATCGTCTATCCCGCCGCGGTCGAAATCATCTCGTTCACCGTGCCCAACATCATCTATCAGCTCGGCCAGTTCGCCTATGTCGGCTATTTTCTGGTCGGCTATTGGGCGCTGCGCAACAATCGCCCGCGCTGGGTATGGCTGGTGCTGGCGCTGACGATCATCGACTCGATCGTCGGCCTGATCCAGCTCAGCAAATATGCCGCGATCTTTCCGGCCATGATGCTGCCGATCGCCTATCTTTATCATCGCGTGACCATGCGCCGGTTGCTGCTGGTGATCGCGATCATGGTCCCCTTTTATTTCGTAATTGCCGATGTCGTCACCGATGCGCGCGGGCTGGTCTCGCGCAGCGAAGAGGGGCGCGCAGTGCTGTCGGAAACCACACAGGTGCTGGGCGCACGGGCAGCGGGCGACAATCAGGCGCGGACGGACGTTCCGGAACTCCAGATCGGCTGGGCGCGGCTCAGCTATGTCAACGCCGGGGCATTCGCGATCAGCCTCTATGACCAGGGCATTCCCGGCGACACGCTGCGCGACATCTTCATCGTGTGGATTCCACGCATCGTCTATCCGGACAAGCCGGTAATCACCGATATCGGGCGCGAATTCACCTTCCGCGCCAACGGCAACTATAATTCCTCGACCAGCCCGAGCATCCCGGCAGAGGGCTATTGGACCTTTGGCTGGCTGGGCGTCGGGCTGTTCGCCGCGCTGACCGCGCCGATCCTGGCCTTGTGGTCGATCTACAATGTCGTCGCGCTGCAACGGGAGGCATGGCATCTGCTGCTGGTCGTCGCGCTCGGCCTGCGAACGGGGTCGCGCATCGACGGAATGCTGGTACCCGACATCATCGGTCCGATCAGCGCGGCGGTGGTGCTGCACTTCCTGCTCTATTTCGCCAACCGGCTGCTGCCGCCGCGAACGGACGCCTGATCCGATGTGCGGTATCGCCGGCATGTTCGCGCATCGCGACACTGCGCTCGCCGTCGATCCCGAACGGCTGATCGTGGTGCGCGATGCGATGGCGGCGCGCGGGCCGGATGGCGTCGGCCTGTGGATCGATGCCGATGCGCGGGTCGGCCTGGCGCATCGCCGCCTGTCGATCATCGACCTCAGCGACGGCGGCGCACAGCCGATGCACGACGCCACCGGGCGCTACAGCCTCGTCTTCAACGGCGAAATCTACAACTATCAGGCGCTGCGGGCCGAGATGGAGGCACAGGGCCACCGCTTCGCCAGCGGGTCGGACACCGAAGTGCTGCTGGCGCTGTTCGCCGCACACGGCCCGGCGATGCTGACGCGACTGCGCGGCATGTTCGCCTTCGCCATCTGGGACGCGGCTGAGCGCCGCCTGACGCTGGCGCGCGACCCCTATGGCATCAAGCCGCTTTACTATGCCGATGCACAGGGCCGGATCGCCTTTGCATCGCAGGTCAAGGCGCTGATCGCAGACCCGTCGATCTCGCGCGAGCCCTCGCCTGCTGGCCTCACCGGCTTCCACCTGATGGGGTCGGTGCCCGAGCCTTTCACCATCTATCGCGCGATCCGCGCGGTTCCGGCGGGCAGCTGGATCACCGTCGATGCGCGCGGCGTCGGCGAACCGGTCCGCTACGCCTCTGTCGCGCAGGCGATTGCGGACGGGCGTGACGGCGGCGCAGTCGATGTCGCCGAAGCACTGCGCGACAGCGTCCGCCACCACATGGTCGCGGATGTCGAGGTCGGGGCGTTCCTGTCCAGCGGCGTCGATTCGGGTGCGCTGGTCGGCCTGATGCGCGACTGCGGCGCACAACGCATCCGCGCCTGCACCCTCGCCTTCCCCGAATTTGCCGGGACGCCCGCCGACGAGGTGCCCGGCGCGGCATCGGTCGCGGCGCTCTATGGCGTCGAGCATCATGTCCGCCAGATCAGCGCCGAAGAGTTTCGCGGCGACCTGCCCGCGATCTTCGCGGCGATGGACCAGCCGACGATCGACGGCATCAACAGCTGGTTCGTGAGCAAGGCGACCCGCGAGCTGGGGCTCAAGGTCGCACTGTCGGGCCTGGGCGGGGACGAGCTGCTCGCGGGCTATTCCACCTTCCGCACCATCCCGCAGACGCGCCGGGTGTTCGGACCCGTAGCGCATGTGCCAGGCGCGGGGAGCGCCAGCCGGAGCTTGCTCAAGCTGCTCGCGCCAGGCCTGCTCGCGCGCAACCCCAAGCTCGCCGGGCTGCTCGATCTGCCGCGCAGCTGGGCCGGCACCTATCTGCTGCGCCGCGCGGTGCTGCTGCCGTTCGAATTGGACGGGGCGATGGACGCCGGGCTGGCCGCACAGGGGCTGGCCGAACTCGATCCCGAGGGTCTGATCGCGGCAACCATGACCCCCGATCCGGGCAGCGCCAATGGCCGCGTCGCCGCGCTCGAATCGTGCAACTATATGCGCAATCAGCTGCTGCGCGATTCGGACTGGGCCGGTATGGCGCATTCGCTGGAGATCCGCGTGCCGCTGGTCGATTTCACGCTACTCCAGGCGCTCGCCCCGATCCTGCCGGGCCTGACGCCGGGGGCGGGCAAGGCGATGCTGGGCAATGCGCCATCGACGCCGCTGCCCGACGCGATTCTCAACAAGCCCAAGACCGGGTTCGGCATCCCCGTCACCGGCTGGCTGAAGGGCGCGACCAAGGACATCCGCACCCGCCGATCGGGCCGCGAATGGTCGGGCGAAGCGCTGGCGCGTTACTTCGGCGATCCCGCGCGCCTCGCCGCCTGACCGCGCCGCCGCGATGAAGATCCTTGTCCTCACGCACTATTACCCGCCCGAGGTGAACGCCCCCGCGTCGCGCCTGTCCGAACATGCCCGCGTCTGGGCGCAGGCGGGGCATGAGGTGACGGTGGTCACTTGCGTCCCCAACCACCCGACCGGCCGCGCCTATCCCGGCTATCGCAACCGGCTGTGGCAGGAGGAGGCGCGCGACGGGGTGCGCGTGATCCGGCTGTGGACCTGGCTCGCGGCAAATGAGGGCTTTCTGCCGCGCATTTCCAATTACGTGTCCTATCTGCTTTCGGTATTCCTGTGGATGTGGCGGCTGCCCAAGGCGGATGTCATCCTGTCCACCTCGCCGCAATTCTTCTGCGGGCTCGCGGGCTGGCTGCTCAAGCGCAAGCGGCGCCCCTGGGTGCTGGAGATCCGCGACCTGTGGCCCGAGAGCATCGTCACCGTCGGCGCGATGAAGCGCGGCGCAGCGATCAAGCTGCTCGAAGCAATCGAGCGCTTTGCCTATCGCCAGGCCGATCTGGTCGTGTCGGTCACAGACGGCTTCGTGCCGCATATCCGCGAACGCCGCGGTGCGGGGCCGATTGCGGTGATCAAGAACGGCGTCGATCTCACCACCTTCACCACCCCCGATGCGGCGGCAGAGGCGGAATTCCGCGCCACGCACGGCCTGACCGGCAAGTTCGTCGCGGCCTATGTCGGCACGCATGGCATGGCGCACCGGCTCGACACCGTGCTGGAGGCGGCGGAATTGCTGCGCGACCGCGGCGACATCGCCTTTCTGCTGGTCGGCGACGGGGCGGAGCGCGAACGGCTGGTAGCCGAAGTCGCCGCGCGTGGCCTGTCCAACATCGTGATGCTCGGCCAGCAGCCAAAGTCGGCGATGCCCGGCATCTGGGCGGCGAGCGACGCGGCATTGGTGCTGCTGCGCCGCGTCGATACGTTCAAGACGGTGATCCCGTCGAAGATGTTCGAGGCGATGGCGATGGCCTGCCCGATGATCCTGGGGGTCGAGGGCGAGGCCAAGGCGCTGATGGAAGCAGGCGGCGCGGGGATCGCGATCACGCCGGAGTCGGCGGAAGAGCTGGCTGCGGCGGTGACGCGGCTGGCCGACGATCCCGCATTTGCCGCGCAACTCGGCGAATCCGGCCGCAGCTTCGTCGCGCACGAGTTCGACCGCCGCCTGCTCGCCGAACGGCTGCTGGGCGAGATGCAGGCGCTGGTGGCGGCACGATGAGCCGCCTTACCCGCCTGCGCCGCAGCATCGCCTTTGCCCGCCATGTGCCGGTCGGCCAGCTGCTCGCCCGCGGCCGGCTGACACTCCAGCGCCGCCGTTCGCTGAAAAACCCGCCCAGCCTCGACGGCTTGGCACCGGGCCAGCTCGAACCCGCCCCCGCCCCGCCAGCCCCCCGCTTCCCGCCGCGCACCGGACAGGTCGAACATACCGCCAATGGCTGGCGCTTCACCTTCCTCGGTCGCGCGGTCGCAATGGGGGAGACGATCGACTGGGACGCCCCCGGCCCCGGCGTCGCCAATCAGCTGTGGCGGATGAACCTCCATTATATGGAATATCTGGAGGAGCTTAACGCCGATGTCGGCCTCGCGCTGATCCACCAGTGGATTGCCGCCAACCCGCCGTGGCAGCCGGGTTACTGGCACGATAGCTGGAACAGCTACACGCTCTCACTCCGCGTCGTGGTTTGGATGCAACGCATCGCGGCCTGGCGCCTCGACCCCGCCGATCCCGCGCTCGCGCCGATCCATGCCAGCCTGGCGCAGCAATTGGCGTTCCTCGAACGCAATCTCGAGCTCGACATTGGCGGCAACCACCTCCTCAAGAATATCAAGGCGCTGAGCTGGGGCGCCGCGTTCTTCTCCGGCGCAACCGCCGAACGCTGGCGCGCGCAGTCGCTGGAGTTGCTCGACGCGGAACTGGCGCGGCAGGTACTGACCGATGGCGTGCATTATGAACGCTCGCCCTCCTACCACGCCCAGGTGTTCGCCGATCTGATCGAAACGCGCGACGCGCTCGGCACGGCGGCACCGCACGCGCTCGACCGTGCGCTCGACGGCATGGCGCGCGCGACGGCGCTGCTCGCCCATCCCGATGGCGGCCCGGCGCTGTTCAACGATGCCGGCCTGACCATGGCCTATCCGCCCGCCGAGTGTCTGTCTGCCTACACCGCATCGGCCGGACGCACGGTCCCCCAGCCTCAGGGCGGCTTCGCACTCCCGACTGCGGGCTATTTCGGGCTGCACACGCCGCTGCTCACGCTGATTGCCGACCAGGGCCGGATCGGTCCCGACGACCTGCCCGCCCATGCCCATGGCGATATCGGCAGCATCGAGCTGTCGGTCGCGGGCCAGCGGATGATCGTCGATCAGGGCGTGTTCGAATATGTTCCGGGCAAGCGCCGTGACCAGAGCCGCAGCGCGCATCATCACAATGTCCTCGCCATCGACGGAGCAGAACCGGCCGATTTCTTCGGCGCGTTCCGCTGCGGCCGCCGCCCGCGCGTGTGGGTGAGTGAGGCAGAAGTTCAGCCAGACGCGCTGACTCTGGCGGGCGGGCATGACGGTTATGCCCACCTCCCCGGCCGCCCGATCGTCACCCGCCGGATCGCAGCACAGGGCGACACAATCCGCATCCACGACCGGATCGAGGGCGCGACATGGCACCCCGCCACATGGCGGATGCTGCTCCACCCCGACTGCGAAACGACGCTCGACGGCACCACCGCAACGCTGCGCCGGGGCAGTGCCCAGCTCACCATCCACGCATCGCAGCCGCTGCGTCTCGAATCTGCAACATGGTGGCCCGACATGGGCCACGAATCATCCACGCAACGTCTGTGCTTGACACTCCCGGACGGTTGTTTTGAGAGCGAGGTCATGTTCATGGCCGCGTCGGTCGGGGAAACGGGGCTTCAGTGAAACAGGTCGAACAAAATTATCGCAGCGGCGTGCTGCGCCTGATCGAAGCGCCGGTGCCGCGCTCGGGCCGGGGCCGCAATCTGGTTGCCACGCGCGTCTCGCTGATCAGCGCGGGCACCGAAAAGCAGATCATCGACCTCGCGCGCAGCTCGCTCGCGGGCAAGGCGATGGCGCGGCCTGATCTGGTCCGCAAGACGCTGCAAAAGGTCCGCAACGAAGGGCTGCTGCCCACGGTGCAAAAGGTGTTCGCCAAGCTCGATACCCCGATCCCGCTCGGCTACAGCCTCGCCGGCACGGTGGTCGAGGCGGGTGCCGAAGCGGGCGGCTACGCGGTCGGCGACCGCATCGCCTGTGCCGGTGCGGCGGTGGCGAACCACGCCGAGTATAACGCAGTCCCCAAGAACCTGTCGGTCCGCATCCCGGCGGGCGTGTGCGACGAGGCGGCGAGCTTCGTCACTTTGGGCGCCATCGCGCTGCAGGGCGTGCGCGTCGCCAACCCGACTTTGGGCGAGCGCGTCGTCGTCATGGGGCTCGGCCTGATCGGCCAGCTCACGGTGCAGTTGCTCAAGGCCAATGGCTGCCGCGTGCTCGGCTTCGATCCCAATCCCGGCCGCGCCAAGCTGGCGCTGGAGATGGGCGCGGACGTCGCGGTCAGCGATGCGCTGGATGAGGCGGTGCGCGGCTTTACCGAGGGCTATGGCGCGGACGCCGTGATCGTCACCGCGTCGAGCAAATCATCGACCCCGCCCAACCAGGCCGCCGAGATCAGCCGGATGAAGGGCCGCGTCGTCATGGTCGGCCTGACCGGCATGGAGATCGACCGCGAGCCCTTCTACAAGCGCGAACTCGATCTGCGGCTGTCGATGTCCTACGGCCCCGGCCGCCACGATCCAGCCTATGAGCTGGAGGGGCATGACTATCCCCTCGCCTATGTTCGCTGGACCGAACAGCGCAACATGCAGGCGTTTCTGGAGCTGGTCGCCGAAGGCTGCGTGACCCCGCTCAAGCTGGTCACCCACCGCTTCCCGATCGCCGAAGCCGAAGCAGCGTATAAGCTGATGGACACGGACGAGCCGTTCCTCGCGATCCTGCTGACCTATCCCGAAACCCCCGCGCCGATCGCGCGGTCGATTCCCGTCAACGCCTCGACGGCGGCAACCGGGCGCGGCACCGCCTTCATCGGCTTTGGCAACTATGCCAAGTCGGTGCTGGTCCCCGCGCTCAAAAAGGCGAGCAAGGAGCGGCTGACCACGGTCGTCACCTCGACCGGCCTGTCGGCGCATGACGCGGCGCAGCGCGAAGGGTTCGCCAACGCCGCCACCGATCCGCAGGCGGTGCTGGACGATGCCGACACCGATTGCGTGTTCATCGCCACCCGCCATGACAGCCACGCCAGCCTCGCCGCGGCCGCGTTGCGCGCGGGCAAACATGTCTTCGTCGAAAAGCCGCTGGCGCTCGACCATGAACAGCTCGCCGATGTCGTCGCAGCAGCCCAAGGCGCGCCCGGCGTACTGACGGTCGGCTTCAACCGCCGCTTCGCCCCGATGATGATCGCGGCCAAGGCGGCGATCGCCGCGCGCGCCGGGCCGATCGCGATGCACTACCGCGTCAATGCCGGGCATGTGCCGGGCGATAGCTGGCTGCACGGCGCCCAGGGCGGCGGACGCATTGTGGGTGAGGCGTGCCACTTTGTCGACGCGCTCACCTTCCTCGCCGGCGGCCCGCCGGTCTCGGTCAGCGCCTTCCGGCCCGAGGGGGTCGACGACACCGTCTCCGCCGTGCTGCGCTTTGCCGACGGATCGACCGGCACGATCCTCTATTCCTCGCTCGGCGACTCATCGCTGCCCAAGGAATATCTGGAGATTTTCGCGAGTGGCACGGTCGTCCGCCTCGACGATTTCCGCAAGCTGCACATCACCACCGGCGGCAAGACGACCACCCAGTCCGCCTCGGCACAGGACAAGGGGCAGGCGGGGCTGGTCAAGGCCTTCTACGCCGCTGCCCGCGACGGCGCCGCCGCGCCGATTCCGCTCGATGAGCTGGTCGCGGTCAGCGAAGCGACGCTCGACATCGCCGGGGTGTGATGGCTGAAACCGCGCCTTCGATCACCGCGCTGATCATTTCCTTTAACGAGGAAGTGCATATCGCGCGGTGCATCGAGCGGATACGTCCGCTGGTGCGGCGCATCGTCGTGGTCGACAGCTTCTCGACCGACCGCACGGTCGAGATTGCCCGGTCGCTGGGCGCGGACGTCTATCAGAACCCGTTCACAACCCATGGCGCGCAGGTGCAATGGGGGGCGGACCACACCGGGATCGACACCGACTGGATCCTCCGCATGGATTGCGACGAGGTTCTGGAGCCCGGCCTGATCGACGCGCTGCATAGCCGCACACCGACACTGCCCGATGACGTGTCGGCGCTCGACCTCAAGCTCAAGGTGATCTTTCGCGGCAAGTTCATCCGCTGGGGCGGCTATTACCGCACCTGGCTGACGCGCATGTGGCGACCGGGCCGCGCGCGGATGGAAAGCCGCTGGATGGACGAGAAATTGCTGATCGAGCGCGGCCGGGTCGAGCGCGTCACCGGCGGCGATCTGGTCGACGAAAATCTGCGCGACATCGGCTGGTGGACCGACAAGCATAACCGCTACGCGACGCTGCAGATGATCGATTTCGTGCTGCGCGAGCAGGGCGTGGTGCGCGACCATGACGAACCCGGCGCCGTCACCCCGGCGGCGAAGTTCAAGCGCTTCCTGCGCCACACGGTCTATGGCGGCGCACCACTTTATCTGCGCGCGGTGCTCTATTTCGTGCAGCGCTATTTCCTGCGGCTCGGCTTTCTCGACGGGCGGCGCGGATTCGTGTGGCATTCGCTCCACGGCTTCTGGTTCTTCATGCTGATGGACGCCAAGATCGATGAGGCGCGGATGCATATCGCCGCGCACGGGATCGACAGCTTTCCCGACTATTTGAAGTCCCGCTACGGCATCACCTTCGCGCTGCCCCCGCCATGAGCACCCGCCCGACGATCCTGATCCTGATCGGCGCCTTCTGGCCGGGGCATGAGGCGACCGGCCCGAACCTCAGCATCAAGGCGCTGTGCGAGACTTTGGGCGACCGGTTCGACTTTCGCATCGTCGCGCGCGATCGCGCCTTTGGTGCCGCCGAGCCACTGGTCGAGGCCGGGCGGTGGCACGACCTTGGCTATGCGAAGGCGCGCTACCTTCCCGTCGGTCGCACCGGGGCGCAGGGGCTGGCCAGGCTGCTGCGCGACACACCGCACGACATATTGCTGCTCAACGGCTTTTTCGACCGCGAATTCACCATTCCCGCGCTGATCGCGCGACGGTTCGGGCAAGGGTCGAATGCGCGCGTCATCCTGTCGCCGCGTGGCGAGTTTTCGGGCGGCGCGCTGGGCCTGAAGGGCGGGCGCAAGGCGGCCTATCGCCAGCTCGTCACGCTCGCCGGACTGATGCGCGGCGTGACCTTCCACGTCACCAGCGAGGCGGAGCGCGCCGATGTCCGCGCCGCCTTTCCTAGCCACCGCATCGAACTGATCGGCAATGCCCGCCCGGCCTTCCCGCTCCCGACCCACCGCCCGCGTGGCGAGGGCGCACCGTTCCGCGCCGCGTTCCTCGGCCGCATCTCGCCGGTGAAGGGCCTCGACGTCGCGCTCGAAACGCTGGCTCAGGTCCGGTCGCCGGTCGCCTATTCAATCTATGGCCCGATCAGCGATCCCGCGCATTGGGCACGCTGCCGCGAGCTGATCGCCGCGCTGCCGAGCCATATCACCGCCGAACATCACGGCGAGCTCGCCAATGCCGATGTCGCCGAGGCGATGGCCGGGCAGGATCTGATGTTCCTGCCGTCGCGCAGCGAGAATTTCGGTCACGCGATCTTCGAATCGCTGTGCTCGGGCACGCCGGTGCTGATCGGCACCGAAACGCCGTGGCGCAACCTTGCCGCCGATCATGCCGGGTTCGACCTGCCGCTCGACAACCGCGCGGCGATGGCCGAGGCGATCGATACGATGGCGCAACTGCCCGCCGACGCGCTGGCGCAATGGCGGCAGGGCGCACGCGCACGGGCCGAAACATTCCTCGCCGGGAATGAGGCCACGGCCGAGATGACCGCGCTGTTCCAGGAGCTGGCGGCTGGTGATGCTTGACCTTTGCACACCCGTCTGCAATCCGCCGCGCGACCTTCCGCACGCCCGCGCCGAAGGTCAGGGGGACCAGCATTGACCGGAACGACACCCCAGGGCGAGCTGCACCCGGGCGTCGCCGCGCGCGCCGTCCGCGCGCTCCGTGGCCTGCGCCATCTGCGCGGCTGGGGTTCGCTGGCCAACCGCCTTGCCGGTCCCACGGGCAACTTCCGCGTCGCCAATGACGGCGTTTGGGTCGAGGGTGAGCTCAACTCCTTTGTCGAGCGTCAGGCCTATCTGTTCGGCGGCTATGAGCGCGACGAGATCGCCGCTTTCCTCGCGTGCATTCCAGCCAACCGTCGCCGCACGATCCTCGACATCGGTGCGAATGTCGGCACGCACGCGCTGCAGTTTTCGCGCGCCTTTGCCAAGGTCCACAGCTTCGAACCCAACCCGCTGGTGTTCGGCCGGCTCCAGCGCAACCTCGCGCTCAACGCCGCGACCAACGTCACCCCGCACCAGCTCGGCCTCGGCGCGGAGCCGGGCAGCTTTCAGCTTTACTCGCCCGCCGGCGACAATGGCGGCCTCGGCACGCTCGTCACCACCGACCAATATGACGCCCCGCTCGAAGCGGTCGCGACGGTGCAGGTCGAACAGGGCGACGCTTTGCTCGCCCGCCTGAATGTCGGCCCGGTCGATGCGATCAAGTGCGATGTGCAGGGTTTCGAGATTTCGGTGCTGCAGGGCTTGCAGGAAACCATCCGCCGCGACCGCCCGGTGCTGTGGATCGAACTCGGCGGCGGCGCGCGCATCGCCCCCGACGAAGCCGCGCAGATCGTCGCCCTCGTGCCCGAACGCGCGCGCTTCTACCGCATCGCCGGGGTCCGTCATGGCGCAACCCATGGCATCGCGCTGCACGAAGCCGCCCCCGACGCGCTGATGGGCGGCGATTATGTGATCGTGCCGGAGCCCGCATGACGTCCTTACGCACCCGCATCAACCGCATCGTCGGCCCGATCCTCGCCAACCGCATGACCGGCATCATCGCCGCCAAGCTGCTGCGCGACCGCATCCCGCATCGCGGGCTCACCATCGACACCAGCGATCCGGTGGTGACGCCCGAGATCAAGGCGGCACTGCTGCTCGGCGGCTATGAAAGCGGTGAGTATCGCTTCGTTCAGCGGCATTTGCCGCGCGACGTGGATGTGGTCGAACTGGGCGGCAGCCTCGGCGTGATCAGCTGCACCACCCGCCGCGCGATCGCGCCCGAACGCCGCATGGTGATCGTCGAGGCCGACCCGCGCCTTGCCCGCTCGCTCCGCCGCAACCTCGCGCTCAACGGGTGCGAGACCAACACCACCGTCGCCGAAGTCGCGATCAGCTATGGCGGCGGGGACACCGTCGCCTTCGCGATGGGCGAAAGCTCGGTCTCGGGGCGGATCGCCAGCGAGGCGCCGGACCTTCAGACGGTGCAGGTTCCCGCGCGTACCCTGTCGGGCCTGCTCGACGAACATGGCATCACCGATTTCGCGCTGATCAGCGATATCGAGGGGGTGGAGTGGCAGATATTGCGCCACGACCTCGACGCGCTCGCCCGCGCGCGGATCATCATCATGGAAACCCATGACAGCCGCGAGCATGGCACGCACGAACAGCTGGTCGCGACCCTGCTCGACAGCGGTCGCTTCCGCCTGCTCGACAGCCACGGCCCTGTCGTCGCGCTGCAGCCGGTGACAGCCAATGGCTAAGGCGCGGCTGGCGATCGTGGTCACGCACCCGATCCAGCATTTCGTCCCCTTCTACCGCGCGCTCGCCGCGCGCGACGATCTCGACGTGCATCTGATTTTCGGCGCGCCGGTCGGGGTTCAGGCCTATTTCGACGAAGAAATGAACGCCGAGATTTCCTGGAACATGGAAATGCTCGGCGGCTATTCGCACGAATTCCTGGAAGACGCCCGCCCGGGCCAGCAGCCCAGCCCAGGCTGGCCGAGCAGCCCCAAAGTCGGCGAGCGGCTGGCGGCATTCCGGCCCGACGCGGTGCTGCTCTATGGCTATAACCAGGCCAATGTCCGCCGTGCCTTGTGGTGGTGCGGGCGCAACCGCGTGCCGGCGATGATCATCTCCGACAGCGAATTGCTGCAGGAGCGCGGCGGGATCAAGCAGGCGGTCAAGGCGCTGCTCGTCCGCCTCGTCTATTCACGCATCTCCGCCTTCCTCTCGGTCGGCGACCGCAACGAGGACTATTACCGGCATTTCGGCGCCCCCGCCGACCGCATCTTCCGCTCGCCCTTCACGATCGACGAGGAAACCTATCGCGCCGCCCGCGCCAACCGCGCTGCGCTGCGGGCACAGGTCCGCGCCGAATTCGGCATCCCGGAGGACGAGATGCTGGCGCTGTTCGTCGGCAAGCTCTCCGCGCGCAAGCGGCCGCAGGACCTGATCGACGCGCTCGCCCGCTTCCATGCGGGGCACGGCATCGGCGCGCTGTTCGCCGGCAATGGCGAGCTGTTCGAGGAACTGAAGGCGCGCGCCGCCGCCGAGAATCTGCCCGCGCGCTTTGCCGGCTTCGTCAATGTCGACCGCCTGCCCGCGCTCTATGCCGCCGCCGATGTGCTGGTGCACCCCTCGCAAGCCGACCCGCACCCGCTGATCACGTCCGAAGGCGCGTGCATGGGCCTGCCGATGATCTATAGCGACCGGATCGGCGCGGTCGGCCCGACCGACATTGCGCGGGAGGGCGAGAATGTCATCGTCTATCCGTGCGGCGACACCGCCGCGCTGGCCGAGGCGCTGGCGATCCTCGCCGCCGACCCGGACAAGCGCGCGGCGATGGCGCAGCGCTCACTCGAGATTTTCGACGAACTCGACATGCGCCGCAGCGTGGGCGGCGTGATGGCCGCACTTGATGCCGTCCGCCGCTGATCCCTGCCGCCCGATCCGCGCCGTCATGGCGACGGAATTCTGGCACGGCTCGACCGGCCGCGCGCTGGCGCAGGGATTGCGCGGCCAGGGCTGGGACGTCGCCGAGGTCGATCTGGGGTCTTATCTCGGCCGCGCCCACGGCCTGATCCACCGCATCGCCAACCGCCTGCTCACCGGCCATGGCATCGCGGCGTATAATCGCGAGATCCTCGACCACGCCGCGCGGGTGGATGCCGAGCTGCTGGTCACGGTCAAGGGCAGCTACATCAGCGCCGATACCCTCGCGACGCTTCAGGCGCGCGGCGTGCGGACGGTCAATTTCTACCCCGATGTCGCCTATAATCACGACGGCTCGTCGCCCGCGGCCTATGCCCGCTACGACCAGATCGTGACGACCAAAAGCTACCATCTCGACCATCTGCGCGACACCTATGGCGCGGAGCGGACCGGCTTCGTCCATCATGGCTATGCGCCTTTGGTCCATGCCCGGCGGCATCACGGCCAAGTCCCCTATCGCTGGGACATTTCGCACATCGGCAATTTCTCGCCCTACAAATTCGATTACATGCTCGCCGTCGCGCAGGCATTTCCCGATCGCAGCATTGCGGTGATCGGCAATGGCTGGACCGGCCCGGCACAGGGGACCGCGCTCGAACGCCATGTGCTCGGCTACCCGCTGGTCGGCGACTATTTCGCCCGCGCGATCGAGGAAAGCCGCATCAACGTCGCGATGCATCACGGCCCGGTCCCGCCCGACGGGTGGCAGGACGTGACCTCGACCCGCACCTTCGAAATCCCCGCCTCGGGCGGCTTCATGCTGCATATCGACAATGACGAGGTGCGGTCGCTGTTCGTGCCGGGCGCGGAGATTGACGTGTTCGCCGACGCCGCGTCGCTGTGCGAGCGCATCGGCCATCATCTGGCGCACGACGACGATCGCCGTCGGATCGCCTTGGCCGGTCACGCGCGCTGCGTCCCGGCCTACAGCCTCGACGCGCGCGCCGCCGAACTCGCCGCACATCTGACCGCGCGCGGCGTCGTGCGGGGCGCGCCATGAGCCGCATCGCGTGGCTGCGCGCGCGGCTCACGCCCTCCTATCTGCTCGGGGCCAGCCCGGTCGCGACCTGGCTGCGCGGCGCAGGCTGGATCTTCGGATCGTCGATGGTGGAGCGCGCCGCCGCGCTGGTGCAGACGATCCTGATCGCCCGCGCGATCGGTGCCGACGATTATGGCCGCTATGCGCTGCTGCTCAGCACCATCGCGCTCGCCTCCCCGATCGCCTCGCTGCAATTGCCCTATTCGGTCATCTCGATCGTCTCGCGCTTTTCGGAGCGCGATCCCGAGCGCGCGGGGGCCGTGATGCTGCTCGCCGACCGGCTCACCTGGGGCCTCACCCTCGCTTTTCTGGCACTCTGCCTGTTCTGGCCCGCCGGTCTGTCGGGCTGGCTGCTCGGTGAAAGCCAACATGGCTGGGCGGTGATCTTCAGCGGCATCATCCTGCTCACTTCGGTGCAGGCGGGGCTCAGCGACGCGCTGCTGCAGGCAAAGCAGGAGTTCCGCGTGCTCGCGCTCGCCCGGTCATGGACCGCTGCGGCAGCCTTCGCGCTGCTCGTCCCCGTCGCTTTGTTCGCACCCAGCCTGAACTATGTGATGGCGGCGGTCGCGGCAGCGAATGTCCTGCGCCTGCTCGCCGTCGCCATCCCCGCACGCAGCCACCGCCGAACGCTGCGCACCGGCGTCCATATGCGCGCGGCCCTGGCCCATGCCAGCGTCATCTTCGCCTTCTCCGTCCCCAGCGGCCTGCTGTCGGTGGTTCAGGGCGGTGCGGCGTGGCTTGGCAATTATGTCCTGTCGCGCTCGCCCGCCGGGTTCAGCGATCTCGCGATCATCAATACCGGGGTGCAGTGGCGCCTGCCCGTGCTGATGGTGATGGGGTCGCTCGCCTCGGCGATCCTGCCGATGCTGGG
>CAYMUJ010000046.1:17872-19929 GCA_964393565.1 uncultured Stakelama sp.
TGCCCGTGCTGATGGTGATGGGGTCGCTCGCCTCGGCGATCCTGCCGATGCTGGGCGCGTCGATCGGCAAGGCGAAACATGGCGAGGTGCAACGACTCCAGCGCTACAATATGATCGTCAATCTCGGCCTTGCGACGCTGTTCAGCGGCGTGGTGATCGCGGCCTCGCCGCTGATCCTCGCGCTCTATGGCGACAGCTTCCGGGGCAATAGCTATCTCTTCGCGCTGATCGTCATCGCGCTGATCCCGACCGTCTATTGCAACGTGCATCAGCAATTGCTGGTCGCGCGCGGGACGATGTGGACCCAGCTATGGCTGTTCGCGCCCTATGGCCTGGTCGTCGTTGGCGGAACCCTGTGGTATGCAGGCGCGCTGACCGGCGAAATTCTGGCCTATATCCAACTCGTGGGTTGGGTGGTAACGGCCATCGCGATCGGGATCTGGGTCCGAATCGACCGGCATGCGCAGGTTGAATCGCCGGGCACACCATCAGTCTGAGGCAGCTCTAGCGCCTTGCCGCCTTTGAGGAACGGGAAGCATGTGCGGAATTCTGGGTTGGGTCGGCAAGCGGCCGCTGGAGGTCGGGCGGTATCGCGCCGCGCTCGACACAATCGCACATCGCGGCCCTGACGGATCGGGCGACTGGAGCGATGCGGAGGCGGGCGTGTGGTTCGGCCATCGCCGCCTGTCGATCATCGACCTGAGCCATGCCGGCGATCAGCCGATGCATTCGGCGGACGGCCGCTACGTCATGATCTTCAACGGCGAGATCTACAATTATGTCGAGCTGCGACAGGAGCTGATCGCGCTCGGCGCCAGCTTCACCTCGCACAGCGACAGCGAAGTAATCATTGAGGGGTATCGCGTCTGGGGCCGCAAGGTCGTGGACCGGCTGAACGGCATGTTCGCCTTCATGATCCTCGACCGTCAGGCGCGCACCATGTTCGGCGCGCGCGACCGCTATGGCGAAAAGCCGCTGCTGTTCGCGCGCGGCGACGGCTTCATCGCCTTCGGATCGGAATATAAGGCGTTGCTGAGCCTGCCCGGGATCGGGCGCGGCTATGACGATTTCCGCGTGCTGCGCGCGGCGGTCAACCCGAGCAAGGGGCTGGACGCTGATCGCCAGACGGCGTTCGATGCGATCGAACAATTGCTGCCGGGCGAGGCGATCGCGTTCGACCTCCAGCGGCTCGAGCCCGAAATCTGGCGCTATTACGCGCCGCGCTACGACGCCAGCCGCGCCAAGGCGAAGGACGCCGATGTCTTCGCCGAATTCCGCGAGCTGCTGACCGATTCGGTCCGCATCCGCCTGCGCAGCGACGTACCGGTGGGCTCGTGCCTGTCGGGCGGGCTCGATTCGAGCGCGATCGTGTGCATCGCGCGTCAGCTGGTCGGCGACGACGCCGAATACAACACCTTCACCGGCCATTTCCCCGGCACGCCGGCGGACGAATATCACTTTGCCAAGGTCGTGATCGACGCGACCAGGGTGAAGAGCCATCTGGTCGAACCGACGGTCGACCGGCTGATCGACGATCTGCCCGACTTCATCTGGCACAATGAGCTGCCGACCGGCGGGTCGAGCCAGTTCGCGCAATGGTGCGTGTTCCACCTCGCCAAGCAGCACAATGTCACCGTGCTGCTCGACGGCCAGGGCTCGGACGAGCTGCTCGGCGGGTATGAAACCTATTTCGCCCTCTATCTCGACAGTTTGCGCGAAACCGGCGACCGCGCGCGACTGGACGCGGAAATGCCGCAGATCGAGGCGCGCTACCCCGGCGTGCTGACCCCGCCGTCGCGCGCGCTGCGCGACCGGCTGCCCTTCCGCCTGCGCCACATGCTCGCCAACCGCATGGGCAAGGGGTCGAGCGTGCTCTACGCGATCGAGCCGGGCGTGGCGCAGCGGATCATGGCGCAGAACGATCGCGTGCGTCAGGACGCATTCCATCCGCTCGCCAGCGCGCTGGCCGAAGACAGTTTCGGCGGCTTCCTCACCACCTTGCTGCGCTATGGCGACCGCAATTCGATGGCGCATTCGCGCGAAGTGCGCCTGCCCTT
>CAYMUJ010000047.1:0-19534 GCA_964393565.1 uncultured Stakelama sp.
GCTCGCCGATCTGGCGGTCCACCGCCTCGGCCACCTTGCCCGCGAGGATCGCGTCATCGGTCAGCAGGATCGACTGGCTGGTCGGGTCATGCTCGGACTGGCTGAGCAGGTCGGCGGCGATCCATTCGGGGTCGTTCTTGCCGTCCGCGACGACGACGATCTCGCTCGGCCCCGCGACCATGTCGATGCCGACCACGCCGTACAGCTGGCGCTTGGCCTCCGCGACCCAGGCATTGCCGGGGCCGGTGATCACGTCGACCGCGGCGATCCGCTTGGTGCCATAGGCGAGCGCGGCAATCGCCTGCGCCCCGCCAACGCGCCAGATCTCGTCCACCCCGGCGATATGCGCGGCGGCGAGGACGAGCGGGTTGATCTCACCATCCGGGGTCGGCGTCACCATCACGACGCGATCCACTCCCGCGACCTTCGCCGGAATCGCGTTCATCAGCACCGATGACGGATAGGCCGCGCGCCCACCGGGGACATAGACCCCCGCCGCCTCGACCGCGCCCCAGCGCGCGCCGGTACGTACGCCAGCCGCGTCGGTGATGTCGCTGTCCGCCGGCTTCTGCTTTTCGTGATAGGCGGTGATCCGCGCGGCGGCGAGTTCGAGCGCGGCGCGCAGATCGGCGGGCAGCGCCTCCAGCGCCGCGATGCAGTCGCTCTTTTCGATCCGCCAGCCGGTTTCGTTGAGGTCGTGGCGGTCGAACTTGCGGGTAAAGGCATGCAGCGCCGCGTCGCCCTCGTCGCGCACCGATGCAACGATGGTCCGCACATCGCGCGCGACATCGGCGTCGGCCTCACGCCGCGCATCGACCAGCGCGCGGAACGCCTGGGCAAAGCCCGGCTCGGACGTGGACAGGCGGATCATGCGGCAGCCTCGCTTTCCACCGCGCGCCGGAAGGCGTCGACCAGCGGCACGATCTCCGGCCGCGTCTTGAACGCGGCGCGGTTGGCGATCAGGCGGCTCGACACTTCCATGATCGTCTCGACCTCGACCAGCCCGTTTTCCTTGAGCGTGCGGCCCGACGACACCAGATCGACGATGCGCGGGGCCAGGTCGAGCAGCGGGGCGAGCTCCATCGCGCCGTTCAGCTTGATGCACTCGGCCTGCACGCCGCGCGCCTCGAAATGCTTGCGCGTCAGATGCGGATATTTGGTCGCGACGCGGACATGGCTCCACCCGCGCGGATCGTCGGTCGCGGCGAGCGCGGCCGGCTCGGCCACCGACAGGCGGCAATGGCCGATGCCCAGGTCCACCGGGGCATACAGCTCCGAATAGGCGAATTCGGCGAGCACATCAGATCCCACGATGCCCAGCTGCGCCGCGCCATGCGCGACAAAGGTCGCCACATCGAATGCGCGCACCCGGATCAGGTCGATATCGGGGCGGTTGGTCTTGAACCGCAGCGCGCGGCTGCTCTCATCGGAAAACGCCGCTTCGGGCACGATTCCGGCATGCGCCAACAGCGGCAGCGCCTCTTCGAGGATGCGGCCCTTGGGTACGGCAAGGATGATCGGATCGGTGCTGGTGTCGGTCATGGCTTGCGCGCCTTTACTTGGGTGGGCGTTGCGGCGCAACAAGAGGGCCGGAGGACCATATGGCCGACTGGATGACGCTGGAGGATGTGCGAACCGCGTTCGCCAATCAGGTGGACTATTGCCGCGCGAATGACGCGGTCCTGACCGCCACCGTGGTGCAGGCGATCCTCGACGGCATCGACCGGCCGGGAGCGTTCCGCGCTCGGCTGCGCGACTGGCCGGGCAAGCCGATGGCCGACGCGCTCCCGCTGCGTGCGGCGGGCGGGCTGCATGCGCTGCATCTGACTGGCGCGGCGCCGTCGCTGAAACCGCTTTATGCCGGGGAGGCGGTGAATGCCGGGCCGCTGGTCAACGCCGCGATCGACGCGCACGACGCGGCGCTGCTCCCCTGGCTCGACGGCCCGCCGCAGACCAATGAGGCGGCGCGGTCGAGCAACTATGCCGCCGCGATGCTGTGGCTGGCGGCGCGGGGGCTTCCGGGACGGTTCGAGTGTATCGAGATCGGGTCGAGCGCCGGGATCAACCTGATGATGGACCGCTATCGCTACGACCTTGGCGGGGTCGCGGTGGGGCCGGAGGATGCGGTAATGCGCATCGCCCCCGACTGGCGCGGCCCGCCGCGGCCACCGGCTACGGTCGAGATCGCGTCGCTACGCGGCTGCGACGTCGCACCGATCGACCTGACCGACCCAAAGGCGCTGCTGCGCCTGCGCGCCTATGCCTGGCCCGAACATCGCGTGCGCGCACAGCGGCTGGAGATCGCGGCGGCGGAAGCGGCCCGGCGCGCGCCCGATCTGGTCGAGGCGGATGCGGCAGCGTTCGTAGTCGCGGCGCTCGCCCGGCCACAGGGTGCGGGGACGACCCGTGTGCTGATGCACTCGATCGTCTGGCAGTATTTGGGGGCCGAGCGACAGGCGGCGATCACTGCGGCGATGGAAGCAGCGGGTGCGAACGCGACGCCAGAACGCCCGCTGGCCTGGATCGCGGTCGAGGCGAACCGGCAGACCTTCCGCCACGAACTGACGGTGCGCCTATGGCCGGGAAGCGGGGAGTCGCAGCTGCTGGCGGCAGCGCATCCCCATGGCGCATGGGTGGAGTGGATGGGCTAAACCCACAATCCTCCCCCGCCAGGGGGAGGTGGCACGCGCAGCGTGACGGAGGGGGAGGGCGGCTGTGTCCGTGAACCTCTTGCCGTGGCGCTTCCTCCCGCTCCGTCGCCTTCGGCGCCACCTTCCCCTTGCGGGGGAGGATTAATCGCCCGTCGGCGCCCCAAGTCCCATCGTCACCCCGAACTCGTTCCGGGGTCCACCGGGAGGCAGGCGCGAAGCATGCGGCTCAAGCGATACGCGGGAGGATGCGTGGACCCCGGCACAAGGCCGGGGTGACGAGCTTGTTTTAGGCCGCGAACCTACAAAGCTGCCTGTCGGGAAACGACCCCATTGCAGTCATTGACACAGGATCGATTACACGTTGGTATCGATCTCCTCTGGAGGTGGAATGCTGATCCTTACATTCTTCGCCGCAGCTCAAATCGCCGCCCCGCCTGAAGAACAGTCGCGCGAGAATCTATCGGAGATCATCTATTATGCCAGCATAGCGGCAACAGGGACCAAACTCTGCGACCGTGAGCGGAGCGCTCGCTATTCTGCGCAGTTCAACCGACGCTATGGCGAGCGGGTCCGCGCCCTGCAGGAATATCACATTCGCAGATTTGGTCCCGACCCTGATTTCGTAGTGCTTACTGACTGCATTCGCGCGCGTGCGCCCGGTCGGCAGCAGGACGCCGATCACGCTAGAGCATTGGATCGCTTCGAAGCAGTTCTTCGTGACCTTGAGCAACGCTTTGGAGCGCCGGCGAACGGCATTCCGGAAGATCCTGTAACTGGCGGCGCCCATTGCGCCTTGGCACCATATTGGGCGGAGCGCTTCGGGAAAAGCGAGCTTCGCGCTTTCCAAGCATCTGCAAGGGGCGGCGAACTGCGCTGTCGCCTGAACGGCGACCGTGTGGAACTTGAAGGCTCCTGTGTGTTCTACCTTGAGGGGATTGTCGAATGGTGAGCAAGCACGTCGGGTCCTGTCACTGCGGGGGCATTCGCTTTACGCTGGACTGCGATATCTCTGAACTGACAACTTGTGATTGCTCTTTGTGCGTGAAACGCAATGCAGTGATGGCAAAGGTGCCCGAGACAGCGTTGCACCTTGATAAAGGCGAAGAACTGCTCGCAACGTATCAATGGAACAGTATGCGGGCGGTTCACCACTTCTGTCGCCGCTGCGGCATCTACGTGTTCCATCGGAAGCGCGCCGCACCGGATCACTTCGGCGTCAACATCTTCTGCATAGATGGTTTCGAGCTTGCCTCGCTACCCGTGCGTGCGACTGAGGGCGTCGGGATGACCGTGGTCTGCGACCATCCTCGTCCGGAGTGGCCGGGGCCGCGCGTCTAGCCGGCTTTAGGGCATCTGAAGGACGTTCCGCGCGCCCTCGATTGCAATTCAACTTACGAAACCCGCCATTCGCCTTTCCACCCATAGTCGGACATTCCGGCACTCTGCCAAAAGCGGCCGCGTCCAACCTCAAGGCCTACGCCACCTCACCCTTCCCCGTCTTCCCCATCACCCACGCAAAGAACCGCGGAATCGGCGCATTGCGCTCCATCCATTCGCTATAGGCCCGGTATTCGGGGTCTTCGCTCAGGTGCTTTTCCTCGGTCTTGGCGCGGACATAATAGATCAGGCTGACCAGCCCGAGGAGCAGGCTCGCGCGCGCCGCATCCGCCAGGCTCCCGGTAGTGACCAGCAGTGGACAGGTGGAAATCCACCAGAACAGGTTCTTCGACAGATAGGCCGGGTGCCGCGTCCAGGCATAAGGCCCATGGGTGATGATCCCGCGATGGGTGAGGTTCGAAAAGCGAAATCCGAACGCCATCGTCGCCCACGCATAGATGGCGGTGAGCGCCACCAGCACCGCACCGACGATCCACAGCAACACGTCATGCCCCGCCAGCCAGTGGGTCCAGTCCGACGTGCCGGGATGATAGTCGAGCGGCCCGCCATTGCCCATCAGGATGAACGGCGGGTAGCAGATCAGCGCCACCGCCCACGCCCCGGCATAGGGATTGGCGGTGCGGATATGGCTGTCGAGCGGGCGGAAGGTGAGGACATATCCGACCGTCGCAAACGCCACGTCGAACATGAACATGCCGGTGATCAGCCAGTTGGCGAGCGCGATCGGGTTGGTCAGGATGCCGCTGGCGTCGGCGCGCACGAATGCGCCGAACCCCGGCGGGACGATCGCGAGCATGAAGGCGAGGAAGAACGCCTTCACCCCCCAGCTGCGCAGATGATTGTGGATCGCGGCCTCGTCCACCGGCTCCTTCGACCCGATCAGCCACGCGCCCAGCATGAAGGCGCCGTCCTTGGGCTTTTCCAGATGCCGGTCGATCCACAGCACATAGGGGATCGACAGGATGAACAAGGCGGGCGCCGCCATCTGGAAACACCACATGGCAAAGGCGAAATTGCCCTCCCAGTAGAAACGGCACACGGCATAGATGCCGGCAATCCCGCCCCAGGTCAGCCACAAACCAGCCAGCTTGGTGATCGAAATGTCGAGCGTTTCCTTGAGCGGGCGCGGATCGCTCCACTTGACCCCGGTCGTCGGATTGCGATGCACCTTGTCGACGAACACCGCCCACACCACCATCGGGATGCCACCGGCGGCAAGGTTCACCAGCGCCGCGAAGGGGCCGTCGAGACCATAGGTCCGCGCAACGGTCAGCCAGATCGCCATCCCGATCAGGCCGGCCAGGCCGCATCCGGTGCTGACGGCGGATTTGGGCCGCGGATCGGCCTTGGTGCTGCGGGCAAGGGCTGGGTCGTGATACATGGCGCAGGGTGTAGCGCGATAATGGTAAGCAAGCCGTGAAGGATCGTGGCGGCTCTTCCAATCCTCCCCCGGAGGGGGGAGGATTTTGACGTCGCGATTTCTGCTGGTTAGGGTAACAACATCTCACGCCTTCCCCTCCCGAAAGGTCCGTTCATGCGTCGCGGCCTCGCGCTCACCGCTTTGTTGCTCGCCATCCCAACGTCCCTTGGTGCTGCCACCGCCCAGAACAGCACGCCCCAGCCGCTGCCGTTCGACAATCGCATCCCGGTCGCCAGGGATGTTGCCTATCCCGGCACGATGACGGTCACGGTCGACGCGACCGATGTTCAGCAGGCGATCTATCGCGTGAAGCAGGTGATCCCCGTCGCCGACGCCGGACCGATGGTGCTGATGATGCCCGCCTGGCTGCCCGGCAAGCACGCGGCGCGCGGCGAAATCGAAAAGCTGGCGGGCCTCAAGATCAGCGCCAATGGCAAGCCGGTCGCCTGGACCCGCGACACGGTCGATGTCTGGGCCTTCCATCTCGATGTGCCGGCTGGCGCGAAACAGCTCGATATCGAATTCCAGTTCGTCGGCGCGACCGACAAGGATCAGGGCCGCGTGTCGATTGCGCCCAATATGCTCAACCTGCAGTTCGAACAGGTCAGCCTTTATCCCGCCGGCTATTTCACGCGCCGCATCCCGGTGTCGGCGACCGTGACCTATCCCGCGGGCTGGACCGCGGTGTCGGGCCTGCCCGCGACGAAACAGGGCGACGCCTATGTCTATCAGACGACCGACTATGAAACGCTGATCGACTCGCCGGTCTTTGCTGGCCGCAATTATCGCGAGTTCAAGCTGTCCGACCGCGTCGACCTCAACGTCTTCGCCGACGAGCCGGAGGAGCTGGACGCCAAGCCCGAGCAGATCGAGGCGCACAGAAAGCTGGTCGAACAGTCGGTGAAGCTGTTCGGCGCGCAGCATTACGACCAATATGAGTTCCTGCTCGCGATCAGCGACGAGATGGGCGGCATCGGCCTGGAGCATCATCGCAGTTCGGAGAATGGCGTTGCGCCGGGTTACTTCACCAAGTGGAGCGAGGGGCCGGGTTCGCGCAACCTGTTGCCGCATGAATTCGTGCACAGCTGGAACGGCAAGTTCCGCCGCGGCAATGACAGCTGGACCCCCGATTTCCGCACCCCGATGCGCGACTCCTTGTTATGGGTGTATGAGGGGCAAACGCAATTCTGGGGCTATGTCCTCCAGGCGCGCTCCGGCATCGTGTCGAAGGCGGATACGCTCGACATGCTCGCCAACATCGCCGCCAGCCTCGAAACCCGCCCGGCGCGGACCTGGCGGCCGCTGATCGACACGACCAACGATCCGATCATCTCCGCGCGTCGTCCGAAAGGTTGGGTCAGCTGGCAGCGGTCTGAGGATTATTACAATGAAGGCCTGCTGATCTGGCTGGAGGCCGATGCCAAGCTGCGGGAATTGTCGCGCGGCAAGAAGTCGATGGACGATTTCGCGCGCGCCTTTTTCGGGATGCGCGACGGCGACTGGGGCGTGCTGACCTATGACCTCAATGATGTCGTGGCGACGTTGAACACCATCCAGCCCTATGACTGGGCCGGGTTTCTCAAGACGCGCGTCTATGATGTCGCGCCCAAGGCACCACTCGCGGGCTTCACCGAAAATGGCTACCGCCTGATCTACACCGACGAACCGACCGCAGCATTCAAGAATGCCGAGAAGCGCGCCAGCCGCGCGGACTTCAGCTATTCGCTGGGCCTTGCCGTGGGCAAGGGCGGGGCGATCGGCAGCGTCATCTGGGATTCGCCCGCATTCAACGCCGGGCTGGATCTTGGCGACACGATCGTTGCGGTCGCGGGCCGGGAGTATAGCGACGACCGGCTCAAGGCCGCGATCGTCGAGGCAAAGGCGAGCAAGGCCCCGATCAAGCTGCTCGTGAAAAGCGGCACGCGCTATCGCGAAACGACCATCGACTATACCGGCGGCCTGCGCTATCCGCGCCTCGAAAAAATCGGCACCGGAGAGGGGGGCCTGGACAGACTTTTGTCAGCTCGCTGACGCGCGCTACGGCATCAGCCCGCTCCTCCACCCGGCCACCCGCAGCAATTGGTGTGGGGTGGCCGGGTGGAGGAGCGGGCCGGCGTCGCCCGATCAAAAAGAGGAAGACCAATGCGTATCGACAAAATCCCTGTCGGCGACAATGCGCCGCACAGCCTGAACGTCATCATTGAAGTGCCGACCGGCGGTGAGCCGGTGAAGTATGAGTTCGACAAGGAATCGGGCGCGCTGTTCGTCGACCGCATCCTGCACACGCCGATGCGCTATCCGGCGAATTACGGCTTCGTGCCGCACACGCTGTCGCCCGATGGCGATCCGCTCGACGCGCTGGTGATCTCGCGCTCGCCCTTCATCCCGGGCTGCGTCGTGCGTGCGCGTCCGATCGGCGTGCTCAAGCTGGAAGACGAAGCCGGCGGCGACGAAAAGCTGATCTGCGTGCCCGTCGACACCACCTTCCCTTATTATTCGGACGTGGGTGAGCGGCAGGACCTGCCCTCGATCGTGCTTCAGCAGATCGAGCATTTCTTCAAACACTATAAGGACCTGGAGTCCGAAAAATGGGTCCGCATCGGCCAGTGGGGCGATGCCGAGGAAGCACGCCGCATCGTCGTCGAAGCGATCGAAGCGGCAAAGCAGGCCAAGGCTGCCGCCGAAGCGGCCTGACCCGGACGGGGGCCGGCGCCGCGCGCCCGGCCCCCTGTTCCTTACCCCGTGGCCAGCGTCGCCAGCGCGTCGTCCTGCATCCGCCAGCGCTCCCAGCCATCGACATGGCCCGCGCCGATGCTGCGGTAAAAGCCCTTGCCGAGCGCGTTCCAGTCGAGCACGTTCCACTCCAGCCGCGCGCCACCGCGCTCGATGACCAGCGCCGCGAGCCGCGACAGCAACGCCCGGCCCAGCCCCGCGCCGCGCGCATCCGGCTCGACGAACAGATCCTCCAGCCAGATGCCGGGCTTGCCCTCGAACGTCGAAAAGGTCTGGAAGAACAGCGCGAACCCGCGTGCCACACCATCGATCTCGCCGATCAGCACTTCCGCCGCCGGACGCGGGCCGAACAGATGGCGGTGCAGCGTCGCATCGTCGAAGCGCACTTCATGGGCCAGCTTCTCATAGTCGGCGAGCTTGCGGATAAACCCCGCGACCAGCTCGAAATCCTGCGCGCCCGCCTGACGGATCGTGATCAAATCTGTGCCTCGGAATCGGCGACCGGCGCATGGTCACGCCGCCGCGCCGCGATGATGCAGCCCCCGACGATCAACGCCGCCCCGGCCACGGTGAACAGCGAAACGCCCTCGTTGAACACTACCCATCCCCACAGGGTCGCCCACAGGAAGCCGGTATATTCGGTCGGCGCAAGATAATTGGCCTCGGCGCGGGCATAGGCCCAGCTCAGCAGGAACAGTGACATCGTCGCCAGCACCGCCGACAGCGCCAGCGCCGGGATATGCTCCACCGCCGGCAGAGTCAGCAGCCATGGCGCCGCAAACAGGAATGCGACGGAAATGAACAGCGACTGGTAAAAGGCGACCTCAAGCGCCCCGGCGACGAGCGACTGCTGCCGCATCAGGATGATGTTCCAGGCATAGGCCACGGCAGAGGCGAGAATCGCGATCGCCCCCCAGAACGCCTCGCGCCCCAATTGCGCCTGCGCCTGTCCGAACAGGATCAGCACGACCCCGGCAAAGGCCAGCGCGGTGGCGATGATCGTGACGCGGGTGATGCGCTCTTTCAGCAGCCATGCGGCCAGGAACAGCGCGATGATCGGCGCAATGAACGCCAGCGCGATCGCCTGCGCCATCGGCACCCGGCCCAGCCCCCAGAAGAACAGGAACGTCATCACCGCCGACACTGCCGCGCGCAGCAGATGCAGCCGCATCGCCGCCTTGTTGGGGCGCGGTGGGCGCGACAGGGCATAGGGCACCCCACTCGCCACGATCCCCGCCACCATCCGCCAGGTCAGCGCATTGTATGCCCCCAGCGCGATCACCAGCCCCTTCATCACCGCATCCATCGACGAAAAAATGGCAATGCCAAGCGACGCGACGGCAAAGGCGAAAAGGGGGGAGGCGGGGCGCATGACTGGTGCCCTAGCGGATTTAGGCGCGCAACGGAATCAGATGGATGTCAGGCGTGCTCGTCGCGTGCGCCGTGGACGATGTCGAGAATGTAAACCGAGTCACCGTCGATCAGATATCGGATCGAATAGGGCCTAACGAGCGACCAGCGGCGCAGACCATCCTCGATTTCTGGGCCTTTGCGCGGGAAATCCGCAAGTCCCTCACCAGCTTCAATCAGCCGTGCGGCGAACCGCGCAGCTGCGTCGGGATCGAACTGCGCGATATAGGCGCGGATGGCGGCGAGGTCGGCAAGCGCCTCGCGCGTCCAGATTATTTGAGCCATTCCGGCGGCATCGGCTTTTCGTCAGGCGTGCCCCAGGTCTTCAGCCACTCCGCAACCTGCTCATGCGGCACGACCCGCCCAGCTTCGATGTCCGCCAGCGCACGAAGACGCGCCCGGTCAGGCGCGTTGAGGTCTTCGTACAAGGCGCGCTCGGGTTTCATTCCGATGGTATAGCAGGGTTTGGCGGGCCTTGCGAGACTATGCCGCCGCCACCGCCGCCGCCTCGCTCGCCGCCTCGATCTCCGCCGCCTTGGCCTCGACCAGCTTGACGATATGGTCGAGCATGTCGGCGTCCTCAACCGTATGGTCGGTGACTCCGGCCAGATAGACCATGTGCTTGCCATTGCCGCCGCCGGTCAGGCCGATATCGGTTTCGCGCGCTTCACCGGGGCCGTTGACGACGCAGCCGAGGACGCTGAGCGACAGCGGGGTGCGGATATGCTGGAGCCGTTCCTCCAGCGTCTGCACGGTGCGGATCACGTCGAACCCCTGGCGCGCGCAGCTGGGGCAGCTGACCACGCGCACGCCGCGGTTGCGGATGCCGAGCGCCTTCAGGATCTCGAACCCGACGCGCACTTCTTCTTCCGGCTCGGCCGACAGCGACACGCGGATCGTGTCGCCGATCCCGAACCACAGCAACGATCCGATGCCGATCGCGCTCTTCACCGTCCCGCCGACGAAGCCGCCCGCCTCGGTAATGCCAAGGTGCAGAGGGCAATCGACCGCTTCGGCGAGTTGCTGATAGGCGGCGGTGGCGAGGAACAGGTCGCTCGCCTTCACCGCGACCTTGAACTCGTGAAAATCGCGGTCCTGCAACAGCTTGATATGGTCGAGCGCGCTTTCGACCAGCGCCTCGGGGCACGGCTCGCCATATTTCTCGAGCAGGTCTTTCTCGAGCGACCCCGCGTTCACGCCGATGCGGATCGCGCAGCCATTGGCCTTGGCCGCGTTGACCACTTCGTTGACGCGATCCGCCGATCCGATGTTGCCCGGGTTGATGCGCAGGCACGCTGCGCCCGCGTCCGCCGCTTCGAGCGCGCGCTTGTAGTGGAAGTGGATGTCGGCGACGATCGGCACGCGCGCGGCGCGCACGATCTGCTTCAGCGCGGCGGTGCTTTCGACATCGGGACAGGACACGCGGATGATGTCCGCGCCCGCATCCTCGCACCGGCGGATCTGGTTCAGCGTCGCGACGGGGTCCGACGTCGGGGTGTTGGTCATCGTCTGCACGGTGACCGGGGCATCGCCGCCGACGGGGACGTTGCCGACCATGATCTGACGGCTGTGGCGGCGCGTGATATCGCGCCAGGGACGCACGGACATGGAAGTTCCTCTCGGGTTCGCCGCGCCTATAGCCTATCGCCCGGCGGTGAGAAAGGCGGCGCCGCGCTCAACCGCATTCCGGCGCAGGTCCATCCAGAATAGCGGGATGTCGAGCGCGGCATAGCTGCCCTCCGGCCCCGCCAGTGCGGCATAGACCCCGCCCGGATCGGACACGCGCAATACGCCATCCGGGTCGCACCGTGCACTGACCAGCCCCGCATCGGGCGCGCGCGGCGCCTCGGGAAACTCGGTGCCGTTGCGCATCCACGCCCCGCGATGCGCGCTGCGGGGCGCCGCTTCAGGGCCGGTCGTCCAGCTGATCGGATTGGAGCAGAGGATCGGCGGGCGGTGACGCAGCCGCCGATCCGTCTCTGCCCGACTGACCCAGCTGACGACGCAGCCAGTGTCGGTCGCGCTGCTGCACGCCGCAATGCCGCGTCGCGCCGCCAGCCAGTCGCGCGTGACCGGGGTGCCGACCAGATAGGCGGCGACCATCCGCCCGGCGACCGGCTGGCCATCGATCACCCGCGCGATCAGCAGCTGCGCGATCCGCGCCCCTTCGCCATGCCCGGCAAGGATGAAGGGCCGGTCGCCGACACGGGCGCGAAAGGCGGCAAAGGCGCGCGCAACATCGGAATAGGCGAGCTCTCGCGCTGCGGGATCGTCGCCTGCCGGGTTCGCCTGGCGGTAGCGCGGGGCGTAGATGGCGCAGCACCCGTTGAACGCGCTTGCATGGTTACGGATCGTCGTCTGCCCGACATCGCCGTTGAACCACACATCGGTCGTGTCGGCGTTCCACACCGCATGGCGCAGCGGGACGGACGCATGGATGAAGAACACATCGACCGGCGCCCGCAATTGCGGGGTCTCCGCCACACCCTGCGGCGTCATGTCGCCATCGTCGCGAATCCACGGCAGCGATGCCCAGTTGGCGGGGCCGTCATAATCGGGCGCGGGTGGCACATTCGCCGTATCGAAGCGCCCGGCGGGCGGCGTATCGGCGGTGATCGCCCGCTGCGCGCTGGCGGGTGCCGGCGTCGCGCCGATCGCCAGCGCCATGCCGAATAAGGTCGTTCGCAGCATCGCCGCTCCCGCTAACCAATTGGTGAGGCTCGACGTCTATAGCGCGTCGGGTGAGTGAAGCGAACCATGGACTGACCCGCACCGGGCGGCATTACGGCCTTGATTGGCTGCGCATTGCCGCGTTCGCGCTGCTGATCGTCTATCATATCGCCATGGTCTTCTCGCCCTGGCCATGGGTGATCCATACCGATTATAATTTCACATGGCTGATCGCGCCGATGGCGTTGCTGACGCCATGGCGGCTGCCGCTGCTGTTCGCGGTGTCGGGCTTTGCCTCATGGCATTTGTTCGCACGGTCGCGCGATGCAGGCGCGTTCCTGCGCGCGCGCAACCTGCGGCTGCTGGTTCCGCTCGCTTTTGGCATGGCGGTGCTGATCCCGATCGAAATGTGGGTGCGCGTGGTCGCGGCCGGCTATCCGCACGGTTATCTGCAATTCTGGACCAGCGATTACTGGCGCATCGGCGACTATTGGGGCCGCAGCTTCCCGAGCTGGGAGCATCTGTGGTTCGTCGTCTATCTCTGGGCCTATACGGCGGTGCTTGCGCTGATCCTGTGGCGCGGGCGGCGTCACTATGACGTGCTGGTGGCGCGGTTCGTGCCGTGGTTGACTCAGGGGTGGCGGCTGATCTGGCTGCCCGCCGGACTGCTGGTGATCGCGCGGCTGGGCCTGCAGTTCGTCGTCGCGGACGAACAGGGGCTGCTGCGCGACTGGGCCGGCCACGCCAATTATTTCCCGCTGTTTCTGTTCGGCTTCGTGCTTGCCGGTTCGCCGATCCTGTGGCCGACCTTGCGCCGGCTGTGGGGCGGGGCGCTGGCGCTGGCGGCGGTCAGCGGGGTCGCCATGCTGCTGGTCGAAACCAGCTACCCCGGAAATGCCGTGCCGCCGCACTGGGTGATGGCGGTTGCGCGCGCGGGTCAGGTGACGATGGGCTGGACAATGACGCTGGTGCTGATCCAGTTCGCCGACCGCTTCTGGAACCGCGACCATCGCTGGCGCAAGACGGCGGCGGAGGCGGTGTTCCCCTTCTACCTCGTCCATCAGCCGGCGATCGTGCTGATCGCCTGGTACACGCTCCCGCTGCGTCTGTCGGCGGGGCTGCAGTTCCTCGTCCTGCTCGGGGGTACGGCGCTGGCCTGCACGCTCACCTATCTGATCGGGCGGGAAATTGGCTGGCTGCGTCCGTTGATCGGCCTTGGGCCGCGCGCGCCCGCCGCATCACGACCGGCGGCACCGCTGGCTGCCTGATCGCGCACCACCCTGTCCTTCGGTGCCGCTTTCAAGCAACGCTTTCCCCGGCTAAGGCGCGCGGGTGGAACGGCATTATGGCATGGACTGGCTGCGGATCGGGGCGTTCGGCCTGCTGATCCTCTACCATATCGGCATGGTCTTTGTGCCATGGGGTTATCATGTAAAGACCGCCGAGCCCGCCGCATGGGTCAGCGTGCCGATGCTGTTCACCAACCCGTGGCGGCTGACCCTGTTGTTCGTCGTATCGGGCTATGCCAGTCGCGCTTTGTGGCTCAAGTCGCAGGGAGCGGGCCGGTTCGTCGCCGACCGCAGCTGGCGGCTGATCCTGCCGTTGCTGTTCGGGATCGCGGTGATCGTCCCTCCGCAAAGCTGGGTCGAACTGCGTACCCAATGGCCTTATCCGTTCGACTACTGGACCTTCTGGACCCGGCATTACTGGTATTTCGGCGATTTCGGCCCGATCATCCTGCCGAACTGGAACCATTTGTGGTTCGTCGGCTATCTCTATCTCTACACGCTCGGCCTGGTATTGATCGCCAGCCTGCCCGGCGGCGCGACGGCACAGCGCGTGTTCGACCGGCTGTTTTCCGGCACCCGCGTTCTGCTGCTGCCCACCGCCTGGCTGCTGATGACGCAGGTGGTGGTGTTTCAACGCTGGAGCGACAGCCATGACGTGATCCACGACGGCGTCGCGCATCTCGCTTACTTCCCCGCCTTCCTGTTCGGCTTCGCGCTGGCGTGGTCGAAGCCGGTGATGGCGTGGATCGCGCAACTGTGGAAACCGGCACTGGCGATCGGCCTGGCCGGATATGCCGTCACCGCCGCGATCGACATCGCCTATGTCGGCACGACGCCGTGGTTGCCCGGCCGGATCATGCTTGCTGCGCGCTATATTCAGGCGTGGATGATGATCGCGGCGCTGATCGGGATTGCGGAGGTCTATCTCAACCGCGACCATCGCTGGCGCCCGATGCTGACCGAAGCGGTGTTCCCCTTCTACCTGATCCACCAGACGGTGATCGTCGTCGCAATGTACTGGCTGCTCAAACTGTCGCTGCCCGCCGCGGTCGAGTTCATCATACTGGTGCCGGTGACGATGCTGGGCTGCTGGCTCTTCTACCGCTATGGCCGCGAAGTGCCGTGGCTGCGGCCGCTGATCGGTCTGCGCTATGCCCGGCGCGTTGCGCCGCCGCCTGAAATGAACCGGGAGGCCGTATGAACCGCCTCTTCCCGTTGCTCGGAGCCCTGCTGATGTCCGCCCCCGCCACTGCGCAAAGCCATCCCGACTGGACCCTCGTCATCCATGGCGGCGCCGGCGTGCTCGAACGCGACAAGATGACGCCGGAGCGTGAGGCTGCGGCCCGCGCCGGTCTGGATGCCGCGCTGGAAGCGGGGGCACAGGTTCTCGCAGGCGGCGGCAGCGCGCTCGACGCGGTCGAGGCGGCGGTGAAGGTGCTGGAGGACGATCCGCACTTCAACGCCGGGCGCGGCGCTGTGTTCACTTATGAAGGTACCAACGAACTCGACGCCGCGATCATGGACGGCGCCGATCGTCGCGCGGGCGCGGTCGCTGGTGTCACGCGGACCAGAAGCCCGATCGCGCTCGCGCGCAAGGTGATGGAGGACAGCCCGCACGTGATGCTCGCGGGCAAGGGGGCGGACATCTTCAGCGCCGAAAAGGGGCTGGAGCAGGTCGGCCCCGAATGGTTCGCCACCGACGAACGCCGCCAGCAGCTTGAAAAGATGAAGGCGCAGAAGACCAGCTGGTTCGATGTCGACATGAAATATGGCACGGTCGGCGCAGTGGCGCGGGACAAGGCCGGGAACGTCGCCGCCGCGACCTCGACCGGCGGCGTCACCGGCAAGCGCTGGGGCCGCGTCGGCGATTCGCCGCTGATCGGGGCGGGCACCTATGCCGACAACCGCGCCTGCGCCGTCTCGGCGACCGGGGCTGGGGAGTTCTTCATCCGCGAGGGCGTCGCCCACGAAATCTGCGCCCGCGTCCGCTTCAAGGGCGAGAGCCTTCAGGCTGCAGCCGACACCGTCATGGCCGAAACCCGCGCACTCGGCGGCACTGGCGGGGTGATCGTCACCGGCCCGACCGGCGAAATGGCGTGGAGCTTCAACACGCCCGGCATGTATCGCGGCAAGGTGTCGGCCAGCGGCGCCAAGACCGTCGCGATCTATGGCGACGAACAGTAAGGACAGCGCCATGATTCGCTCCCTCATCGCGCTGTTCGCGCTCGCCGCCAGCCTCGCCGCCACCCCCGCGCTCGCTTATTGGGAGTTCGGGCATCAGACCGTCGCGACGATCGCCTACAAGAATGTGAAGCCCGAAACGCGCCGCGCGATCGATCGCCTGCTGGCGCGGCAGGGTCTGCTGGAAACCCCGACCTGCCCGGCCAAAACGCTGGAAGAGGCCAGCGTCTGGGCCGACTGCATCAAGCCGCTCGGCGCGCGGTTCAGCTATGCCTATAACTGGCACTATCAGAATGTGAACATCTGCAAGCCGTTCACGCTCAAGGGCAATTGCCCCGACGGCAATTGCGTCTCGGCGCAGATCGAACGCGGCGTGAAGCTGTTGCAGGACAAGGATGTGCCGGTCCGCGAAAAGGTGATGGCGCTCGCCTTCCTCACCCATTTCGTCGGCGATCTGCACCAGCCGCTGCACGCGGGCGACAAGGGCGACCTGGGCGGCAATCGCGCGCGCACCGATTACGGCATCTATGGCCCGGAACGGCTCAACCTGCACAGCATCACCGATGGCTGGCTGGCCGAGCGCGCGATCACCTCGCCCCCGCCGGTGGTGCAGGTCTATTCGGCCGAGGAACGCGCCAAGGAAAGCGCCGGCACGGTCGAGGATTGGAGCCGCGAAAACTGGCAGGCCGCGCACATGGCTTATGAAGCCGCGTTCGACGGCGACCCCTGCCGCGCCGATGTTCCCGCGCGCGGCAAGCTCGACAATGCCGATATCGAAAAGCTGGTCCCGATGATGCAGGCCCAGATCAAGCGCGGCGGCCTGCGCCTTGCCCGGCTGCTCGACGAAGCCTTCGGCCCGCCGCCGCCGGTTCAGCCGAAGCGCTGATCGTCAGTTCCGCTCTGGCCCCCAGCGCCAACGAAAGCCGCCGTCCGTCTTGGTCCACACGAACCAGATGAACAGCGCGAGCATCGGCATGCCAATGCCAAGCTGGAGAAACAGGGTCGGCGCCCAACGGATCACGCCGATAAAGGCGAGCGCGAACAGCAGCGTCGTCAGCCACCCCTGCCACGTCACCGGCGTCGCGCCCCAGCCGAACAGCTTCGGTGCGAACCAATAGCCTTCGCGCACCTTGAGCGCGTCGCGATAGCGTTGCGCGCTCATGCGAGCAGGACCAACAGGCCGATGCCCAGCGCGAGTGCGGACGCGGCGACCAACCAGGGCAGGTGGCGATGCGGGGCGAACAGGGTGATCAACATCAGCTTTCTCCTTCGTCCTTTGGCGGCCGCCCGCGCTTGGCGCGCACCGGATCCGCCAGTTTGACGCCGCGCCGGGCCAGTGCCTCGCGCAGCAGGCATTCGACCTGCGCGTTGACGCTGCGCAGGTCGCTCGCCGCGCTCCGCTCGATCGCCGCATAAAGCGCGGGATCGAGGCGGAGCGGGAACGCTTTCTTGGGTGGGGCGGCCATGCGCCTTCCGCTCCGGTTACTGGTACAGCGACCCGGCGTTCACCACCGGCTGCGTATCGCGTTCGGAGCAGAGCACGACCATCAGGTTCGACACCATCGCCGCGCGCCGCTCATCGTCCAGCTCGACGACATTCTTGTCGCTGAGCTGATCCAGCGCCAGCTCGACCATGCCGACTGCGCCCTCGACCAATGTCTTGCGCGCCGCGACCACCGCCTCGGCCTGTTGCCGGCGCAACATCGCCTGGGCGATCTCCTGTGCATAGGCGAGGTGGGTCAGGCGGCACTCGTCGATATGCACGCCCGCGGCCAGCACCCGCTCCTGCAGCTCGACGCGCAGCTCCTCGCTGACATGCTCGGCATTGCCGCGCAGCGTCACCTCTTCATGGCTGAAGTCGTCATAGGGATAGCGCGACCCGATCGCGCGCACCGCGCTTTCGATCTGGATGTGCACGAACTCGCGATAGTCATCGACGTCGAACAGCGCCTGCGCGGTATCCGCGACGCGCCACACCACGTTCGACGCGATCTCGATCGGATTGCCGCGCAGGTCGTTCACCTTCAGCCGCTCCGACGTGATGTTGTGGATGCGGACCGAGATTTTCTTCTTGATCATCCACGGCCAGGTCCAGCGCAGGCCCGTTGTCCGATCAGTGCCCTTGTAATCACCGAACAACAGGATCGCCGCGGCCTGATTGGGCTGCAGCAGATAAAATCCCGGCGCGACAAAGGCCAGGATCAGCACGCTCAGCACCAGCCCGAACGGCGCCCATGCCGCCTCGCCGATCTGTGGCGCGGACGCGATGATGCCGATCAATGCGGCAAGTGCGACCAGCAGCATGGCATAGCCGCTGGCGGTGCTGGCGGGCCGTTCCGCACTGGAACGAAGCGCGCGCGAATCGAAGTCGGACATGTTTGCCTCCATAAATATGATATCATATTTATATCGAAACAGGTGGCGTGCAAGGTGAAATCGGACGTCCATGTTTGGCGTACTGCGTTGCGTCTACGCCGCTCTGGCTGCATCTTACGGTCAGGGAGGCATCATCGATGGACCGCACCGCTCAGGACGCTGTTTTTGCGCTTCGCCAGCGCCTTAGGCTCGGTGAAACCGCGCTGATCGACAAATACGCAGCGCGCATTGATGCTGTAGAGCGTGCGAGGCCTTGGTTCATTGCCGGTGGCGTAGTCGGCACGGCGATGGTGGCCGCTGGCCGCTTCCTAGACGGCACTGTGGGGTTGGTTGTCACGATCCTGGGTATCGTTCTGGCCGCGCTGTTCGGTGTGCTGGTGGGTTGGGCCGACTATCGCAAGTTGGAGCTGTCGCGCGAAGCACGCGACGCGATGGCAGTCGCTGATGCGGCACTTGAGCAGGCCTCCGCTAACGCCGTCGCGCTGGACGAGCAAATTCGGCATCGCCGCGCCCGAGACGATCGGCTGGAAGCGGGCGTACTCATGCGCGAGGCGATCATCTCCGCCGTGACGGGCGACCTCGATCTTGGTGATGCGGTCGATACAATGCTGGACCTGGCAAAGCTCCGGCTCGTGGCGGCTTTTGACTTCGAGGCCGCCGAATATTGGGCGGTTACCGTCTTCACAATGGATGAGACGGGCGAGGAAATGGTCAAGATCGCTGCCCTTTGGAACGACGCCACTACAAGTGCACGTGAAAGTCGCGGCTGGCGTCGCGGGGAGGGATTCACGGGTGTGGCGTGGCGAAATGAAAGTCCCGTGGTCGTTCCAGATGCAAGCAAACCGGGAATGGCGGATGCGTATTCGGTGCCGCAGGAAAAATTTCGCGACCATGATCGACTCCGCTATCGTTCGGCCGCGAGCTATCCGATCATCGTGAATGGTGCCGTCTGGGGCATCGTTACGGCTACAAGCGATCGACCGGGTCGCTTTGACCTTGAAACCGTTGCTGGCGGCGATGCAGTCCGAACGGTGCAGTTCGTTGCCGGATATATCGCGCTGCAAGCTAGTATCGATAACGCCGAACTTGCGAATTGAGCTTCGCGCATTAGTTTCAGTCTGAGGAGATCACATGGAATCGCTTACCAGCACCGCGATCACGATCGAGATTCAGCGCCACATGGCAGAGATTGTGCGGCTGAAGAAAGCTGACCCCTCCAATCCTCGGATCAGGCAACTGACGGCTAGGATCGACGAATTGGCACAACGGCGTCGAAACTTGATTGCGGCCTGAGACCAAGTTTGACTTAAAGGGGCGCGACCATCGCCGCACCCCTTCCTGTCCTTTGTCAAACCGATCAGTTGATGACGATGGTCACCGCGCGACGGTTCTGCGCCCAGCTGGCT
>CAYMUJ010000048.1:0-19133 GCA_964393565.1 uncultured Stakelama sp.
CCGGCATTCGCCGACGAATTGCAGGTACTGGCGACGAGGTTTGACGAGACATCCCTTTGCAACCCTGGCCGGATTGCTCGGGGGCGGAATCGAACCGCTCGGCCTTTCGGCCTTTACCGATGTAGTCCCGCCGGCATTCGCCAGCATTGATTGGCTTCACGGCGACGAGGTGTGGGAAAGACATGCCCCCGAAGGGGCGCCGCTCTATCCGCTGAGCTACGGGCCCGCACCTGGTGGACCCGGCGGGATTCGAACCCGCGACCGGCATCGTGCAAGGATGTAGTCCTTACCCGGCATTCGCCGTGAATTGGGGTTGCCGTGGCGACAAGTGATGGCGAGACGCGGTCCTTAAGCTACATGGCAAGGCGGGATTCGAACCCGCATCTCCCCAGGCGGATTGCCTCCGGTGGGGCGCTTTACTCGTCGGACCTTACCTTTCGGTTTGGAGCCAATGTAGTCCCGTCGGCATTCGCCACGGCAATTCCTGAATTCTGTTGCAGGGTCACGGCGACCAGGATTGGAAAGACGACCGCCTTGCGGCGTTTGTTGCTCTAACCGACTGAGCTACTGCCCCGAAAGGCAGGCGGGACTCGAACCCGCGACACACAAATCCGATGTAGTCCTTCCGGCATTCGCCGTGGCCCTTTTCCTTCATACCTCCGTATTCTGAACGATCTCGACCCAGTCGCGCGACTGCCCGGAGGCAAACCGCGCCATGGCGTCGAACACCGCGTCGGTGAAGCCACCGACATTCATGATGTCTGCCCGGTCCTTGGCCTGCGTGGAGCCATAGGGCTGGATGTCGATGCAGATCAGCTTCGCACCCGGGTTGCGGGCCTTCAGCTTGTTCCACTCGTTCATCGTCGCCGTGGCGCCGCGCCGCGAAGGATCGACCCAGGACTCGTTGTCCGAGACGATCACCACCGTATCGACCCGCGCGCGCTCCTTGTTGAGCAGCGCCAGCGGAGCCGAAACATTGGTCCCGCCGCCACCGACCCCGGCCAGCTTTGCCGCATTCACGGCAACACGGGCGCTGGGGTCGAGCTTGAGCTTGACCACGTCCACCTCGAACGGGATCACCCGGGCATCGCGGTTCTGGCGCAGCACGGCGGCGGCGACCAGCGCAGCGATGTCGATGCAGCGCACCTTCGAGCTGGCGCCCTTGCGGTAGCCCGTCGCCGGCATGCTCATCGAGCCTGAGACGTCGGGGCAGACCACAACCTGGCCTTCCAGCTTCGGCACACTGGCCAGCGATGTCTCCAGCGCGCTTTCGAGCGCTGCCTGCACCGCGAGTGGTACACCGTCACCCACCTGGCCCATTGCCACCATCAGCTGATAGGGCATCGGACGAACGCGGGCGATCGTCTGCTGGTCAGCAAGCCGAGCCGCGACCGCTTCGGTGACCCCCGCAATCGCGAACGCGCCATTGCGCGCCAGCGTGTTGAGGTTCATCCGCAGCGCCTGCCAGCCCATGCGGGTGGCAAGCTGTCCCCACTGCTCAGGCGAGAGCGGGAAAGCGGTCAGCCATTCGAACGGCACCTGGGGCAATTCGCCCGAGGGCGAGCGCTTCCAGGCCTCGAATTCCGCGATCTCGGCGGGCAGTGCCGCGACATCGTAGGGCTTGCCGATTAGCCAGCCATAGAAGGCGCGCCGCTCGGCATTGGCCGGAGCCGGGTGGACCATCTTGACGATGTCCGCCAGGCTCGGGTTGTTACCCGTGGCCGCCTGCATCAGCTGCGCGATCGACGCCTGCTCCAGCCATTCGCGGACCAGCCGCTTCGGCCGCGAGCCAAGCGAGGTCCGGCCGACCTGACCTGAACGCATGATCTGCACGAAAGTGCGCAGCATGCGACCGTTATCGATCACGCGCTTGAACACGCAGACCGACAGGTCGGGATCGGCCATTGTCAGGTAGGCCGCCAGCAAGGCGGGCATATCTTTCATGGCGCCGGACTGACGCGCATAGACCGCGCACTTGGCGACCCATTCCGGATCGACGTCCTTGGCCGCCAACACGACATCGGCGAGCTGGGTCTCCGCGCTCGAGTAGAAGCCGTCGGACAGCGTGCCGGTTGCGGCAAGCTGGGCCAGCTTGGCTTCGGGCCCATAGGCATAGGCGGACCCACCCGCCTGGTTGACCGTGTCGGCGCGCGGCAGGAACCGCGACAGCGCCGAAGCGAAAAGGTTCTTGTTGGCCATAGTCCAACTCCTTGGAAACTCTCGGACATCGGAGGCGGCCGGCCCATTCCGGCCGCCTCTTGGTTCCGTTTGTGCCGGGCTGTTCGATCGACCCGACGCCAGAGTAAGTGCAGGTGGCGTGCCAGTTTTGATGGCGCGCCTGTGGCCGCCTCATATCTCTCTGATATAGCTTGCTATTTTCTGGATGAATTGCTCATCTCAGAGTTTCAGGAAATTGGGCAAGGCTCGAAGTTTGTATCTCATGGGATAAGATGATAGAAATTTGGCGCATGAAGCCAACCACTGTTATCAGTTTCCTCGGCTCGACCCTCGATGCCTCCAAATTCGGCCCTTCGCGCTGGATGAAGTGGCGGCCATCGGTGGGATTGTGCATGCACGAGGACCTGCGGGTCGATCGGTTCCTGATGATCCACGGCTCGGCGCACAGCCGCCTGGCCGAGTATGTCGGCGAGGACATCGCTTCGGTCTCGCCCGAAACGATGGTCGAGCGGCATGTGATCGATTTTGCCGACGCCTGGGACTTCGAAGAGGTTTACGGCAAGCTGCTCGATTTCGCGCGTTCCCAACCGCTCGACCCCGATGTCGAGGACTACCTGATCCACATCACCACCGGCACCCACGTGGCGCAGATATGCCTGTTCCTGCTGACCGAAGCGCATTACCTGCCCGGCCGCCTGCTCCAGACCCAGCCCAGGCGCGGCGCGCCTGACGCGTCGGGAACCTGGAGCGTGATCGACCTCGATCTGTCGCGCTACGACAGCATTGCCACGCGCTTCGCGAGCGAGAGTGCGGAAAGCACGTCGTTCCTCAAATCCGGCATCGAAACGCGCAATGCGGCGTTCAACACGATGATCGACGAGATCGAGCAGGTTGCCAGCCGCACCCGCGCGCCGATCCTGCTGATGGGGCCGACCGGTGCGGGCAAGAGCCAGCTCGCCCGCCGCATCTTTGAACTCAAGAAACTCAAACGTCAGGTCAGCGGCCAATTCGTCGAAGTGAACTGCGCCACCTTGCGCGGCGACAGCGCGATGTCGGCACTGTTCGGGCACAAGAAGGGCGCATTTACCGGCGCGGCAGCAGACCGGCCCGGCCTCCTGCGCACCGCCGATGGCGGGATGCTGTTCCTCGACGAGATCGGCGAACTGGGGCTCGACGAGCAGGCGATGATCCTGCGCGCGATCGAGGACAAGCGGTTCCTCCCCGTGGGTGCAGACCGTGAGGCCGAGAGCGATTTCCAGCTGATCGCCGGGACAAACCGCGATCTTTCCCAGTGCGTTGCTGACGGCACCTTCCGCGAAGACCTCTTTGCGCGCCTCAACCTGTGGACGTTCGCACTGCCGGGCCTCGCCCAGCGCCGCGAGGACATTGCGCCGAACCTCGACTACGAGCTTGACCGTCACGCCGAACGGGAGGGGGAGCGGGTGACCTTCAACAAGGAGGCGCGCGATCGCTACCTGGCTTTCGCGGTCTCTGGCGAAGCGCTTTGGCCGGGCAATTTCCGCGACCTGGCTTCCAGTGTCACCCGCATGGCGACGTTTTCCCCCAAGGGCCGGATCGATAGCGAGGTGGTGGCAAGCGAGATCGCGCGATTGAAGCGTGTGTGGTCCGGAGTTTCTGACGCATCGAACCCGCTTGGTCAATTGCTCGACAGCGACGCGCTGGCAGAGATCGACCCCTTCGATCGCGTTCAGCTTGCCTTCGTCGCAGAAACCTGTCGCACCAGCCGCTCGCTTTCCGATGCCGGACGAAAGCTCTTCGCTGCTTCTCGGGAGAAGCGGGCAAGCACAAACGACGCGGATCGACTGCGCAAGTATCTCGGCCGATTTGGTTTGGAGTGGAAGGATGTATCCTTAGCCGAACTTTGAATCAGTTGTGTCAGGCTATGGTTGCCGCCTCTGTCAGAAGCATGCTTGATTGCCTAGTCGCAGCGATCAACCGGCCATCCGAAACCGATGATTAAGGGCTAGCAGCTATTCGTCTAATTCAATAGGCTTAGCCAAATTCGCTGCAATCTGAGGTTACCGTATGGAAGCGCCAATCCCGGCAATGCAGCATGAATTAAAGCCGCTAAAGTATCACAGAGACCTGGCTGATTATTTGAAGCAGGAAGAGCCTCAGGTTTGGGACTGGGCGACCTCGGCCAACGTCCGCCTGCAACAATCTGAAGAAATGCGTGAAGCTATGCTGCGCCAGACCTATCGGCTTGAGCCTGCGAGCCATCCTGCCGTTTTCGAGGCATGTGCAAAGGCAATGGAGCGGCTGAAGATTGAGGCTCCTGCCACACTGTACCAGGCAGCCGACGGCGTGATGAACGCTTCGCTCTACTACATTCCCGGTGAGGTCCACCTTGTCTTTTCCGGCCCGACACTTGAACGGCTGTCGGCGGATGAACTGCTGGCATTGCTGGGCCACGAATTGGCCCACTACAAGTTGTGGGCGGCAGATGGCGGTGCTTACTACGTCGCCAGCCGAGTTCTCGATCTGGCACTGTCCTTCCCCGATGCAAAGCCTTCGCATCGCGAAAGCGCAAGGCTCCTAAGCCTTCACACTGAGCTCTACGCGGATCGCGGCGCGGCACTGGCAGTTGGCGATCTGGCGCCGGCAGTTTCGATGCTGGTCAAGGTGATGACCGGTCTCAGTTCCGTCGATCCGGCTGCCTATTTGCGCCAGGCCGGTGAATTGGAATCCAGCAAGGCGAAATCAGCTGGCCATTCACACCCTGAATCCTTCCTGCGCGCTCGTGCTCTCGAATTGTGGTGGCAAGGCTCTGATACAATCGAAGACTGGATTGCGCAGCGCCTCCACGGCCCGATCTCAATCGAAGCATTGGACCTGCTGCGCCAGCGTGAGCTAACCCGGATCACCCGCGCCTTTCTGGGGCATTTCATCGCCCCGGATTGCGATCCGGAGGATCCGGTTCTGACCCAGGTGCGGCGATACTTCCCGGAATTCACGCCCAGCTCCGAGAAGTTCGATTTCGACGGCATCGGGCCGGAAAAGATCGACGATCCGACACGCGACTACTTTATCGCGCTGATGTTCGATTGCGCCATGGCCGATCCCGATCTGACGGACGAATTGATGGTTGTTGTCGCAAATACCGCGCAGTCGATGGGTGCCGATGATCAATTGAAGACAGCGCTTAAACGCGATCTCAAATGGACGAAGAGCCGGACTGACAGCTTGTTCAAACGCGCGGCGAAGGCAGCCCTCAATGTCTGATCTGGAGTCGCAAATTTCCGCAACTGGCGGAGCCGAAGCCGCTCCTCGCAGTCTTGGCGAAGTCCTCAGAGAACTCGAGCACGTCTTGCCGCCTGAGGACGTGATCCATGTCATGGTCGGGCTGATGCGAGAGGTTGCAGCCATCCATGCCCAAGGGGAAGTCGCGGACCTAACCCTAGGTTCGATCCGGGAACTGGCCGACGGGCGGTTGGAACTGGCGAGCAAGACCGGAAAGTCCCCATCGAACAACCTCGCCGCAATCGACAGCGTGCAACCCAAGGTCTCGACCGCACTCAAGGTCGTTGGCGAATTTCGAGTGACCAGCGAGGAGGATAGCGGAACCAAGGTCGAAGATCTCAGCGCCGATCATGGCGGAGATACGGTCATCACAAAGCCGGTTTATCTGCCCGACTTGCGCAGCTGGGAGATCGAGCTGGGTCACCATGACGAGATCACGGACGTTTTCCAGATCGGCATGATCATGGCGAGTTTCGCCTGCGGCCTTGACCCAACCGATCCAGCCCACATCGAACGCTTTGCGATGCACCGGTCAAACCTGTTTGCTATCGCACCGCGCCTTCATCCGGTCTTGGCTTCGATCATCCTTGAGGCGACTGCGCTCAACCGGCACGAGCGGGCAACCGACTTGGCAGACTTGGCGCGTCGGCTTGAAACCTATCGCGACCAGCCAGTCGCGCTTGACGTCGAGAAGGTTCTTGCCGGATCTCAGGGAACTGCGGGACGGCGCGGCGCGGTGCTGGCGCATCTGCGAGACCGGTTGTTTGATCTTTCTCGCCGGAACAAGCTCATCCATTTTCGCCCAACTCAATCGAGCGTGAATCTGACCGAAGCCAGCATGCCGATCGTAATGAGGCTTGAATCGATCCGTGCCGACCAGCTCTGCACCTGGAAGGGCAAGTTCGTCGAAGACGTGCTGTCAGGTAAATCGGTTCCGCTCAACCAGTGGCTTCGTTTCGAGGATCAGCCGCACCTGCCAAGTTCGTTTGATCGCTTGATCCAGGAAACCCGCCGCGACCGTGCAGAGTATGGCTTCAGCCATCTGCGGCTCGTGATCGCTTTCCTGCACTGGCACAACCTGAAGGAAGCGCCCAACGAGCGGATCACCTCGCCCTTGCTGTGGCTGCCGGTGGAGGTCAGCAAGACGAAGGGCGTTCGTGATCAATATGTGGTGCGTTGCACCGAAACTGTTGCGGAATTCAACCCCGCCCTGCGCCATATGCTGCGCCAGCTCTACGCGATCGAGTTGCCTGACGAGATTGACCTTAGCAAAGTCAGGCTCGGTGATGTTCATGCCGACATAATGCGCCAGATTCATGCCAGCGAACCGGGCGTCCGGCTGGATTTGCAGGAACGTCCGCAAATCCAGCTGATCCACCGCAAGGCAGTCCAACGGGTCAACCGCTTCAATCGCCGTCGCAATCTGAATCGGGAGGCGGTTAGTACCAAGACCGATTTCAGTTATGCGCGGGACGATTATCGTCCGCTCGGGCATGCCCTGTTCGAGAAATTCGTGAAGCCCTCGCCGCTACCGCAACGAATTGCTTCGGGTGGATCGCTGCGACCTCGTGCTGACTACGCTGTCGCCGAGACCGAGGCGCTGAGCTATGCGAAAGGCGGGGATGAGGGGCACAAGTTTGCTTGGGAATTTGACCTGACCCAGGTCACGCTGGCTAATCTCAATTACAAGAAAATGTCGCTGGTTCGCGACTATTCCGAGCTGATCGAGCGGCCCGAGGCACTGCCGGGTTTTGACCAGGTCTTCTCGATCGAGCCGCGCCCGTTTGCGCAGGAATCTCCGCCCCAACTCCCGGTGGTAGAGCAATGGAACGTGGTGCCAGCGGATGCCACCCAGGACGCTGCAGTCGCTTTGGGCCGGACTGGCCGCAGCTTCATCATCCAGGGTCCGCCCGGAACGGGCAAGTCGCAAACTATCACCAACCTCATCGCTGACTATGCTGGCCGCGGGAAGCGGGTGCTGTTTGTGTGTGAAAAACGCGCTGCGCTAGACGTGGTGTTCCATCGGCTTGGTCAGGCCGGCCTCGATGGCCTGGCCTGCATCATTCATGATTCCCAGGAGGACAAAAAAGCCTTCATTGGCGAACTCAAGGGGCACTATGAGAGTTGGGGCAAGAACGGCGATGGATTGGACGCCAAGCGCAAGCAACGCGATCGAACAATCAGCGCACTTGAGCAGCACGTCGGTGCGATCTCTCAGTATGACTCAGCAGTCGGAGACGGAAGCAGTGGGGCAAGCCTTCGCGAATTGATCAGGCGTGCCGCACAATTGCCACCACCCCCAGGCGGGGTCGGTCACGCCCTGCGCGAACGCTTGCCAGACTTGGCTGGGTGGGACGCATGTCGAACTATCGCCGAGCGCTGCTTCAGGGTTGTGAAAGAGATGTCAGGCCTGGACAGCTTGGCGGCACATCCCTTTGCCCAGTTGAATGAAGCGACGATTGCCGACGAACGCCCTTATGCGCGCGTCGCCGCGATGATCGATTCAGCTGAAGCGTTGCTGCAGCGCCTTGATCGCTGGCTCGATGGTGCCAGCCCAGTGATCAATGGTGGTGCGACCTTGCAGAACGGCGTGGCATCCACTGCACTTGCGATGCGGCTTGTAGAAACGGGTCTGGGCGAATCGCTTGACCTGCTGGACCCTGCATCGGCAGCATCTGATCGTTTGCAATCCGAATTTGCGACAATCGCTAAGCTAGACGATCAATTCAAGGCTGCCGCCGAGAATGCCTCCAATTGGCACGATCCGCTTGATCCTGCGGATACACAGGCGGCGCTCGAACTGGCGCGGGCCAAGGAAGGGTCATTATTGCGTTGGCTGAGCGGTGCATGGCGCGGGCTGCACAAGACGGTCCATGCCCGTTATGATTTCTCTGCGCATGCCGTTGCGCCGCGCATTTCGGCGGTGCTTGAAACTCTTGCGGCGCAGCATGCGGCCTCAGCCGAACTCGCCAAAACACATGCCGCGCTAGGTGAGAGGCTACATTCCGATGACGTGCCCGGACTGATGGCACTGCGCAGCGAACTCTCGGGCGTCGCTCACCTCGATGGAGCGCGGCGGCTGCTGATCGAACAAGCTCTGCAATCCGCGCGTGCGCGAGAGCTTCTCGCAGGCGAAGCCCAGTATGCCGAAGTCCTTCGGCAGCTCCAAACCTGCCTGGAAGAAGTCCTCGACAGCCCGGATCAGCTTTCCTTCGATCAGATAGGCGAACGTCTGCGCGACATGCGCGAAACGTTGGAGGATTTGCCAGATCTTCTGCCGTCGCTCATCGAAGTCCATCAATCCGATCCGGGCGTTTCTGTTGTGTTGAGAACACTCTCCTTGCCGCTTGCCGCGATCGAAGCGTTGGTGGCCGACGAAGCCATCAATTGCCTTGAACGCGAACGGCCCGAAATCCGGCGCTTCGATGTCGAACGGCTCATCTCCGCTTCGCGCCGCGCTGCGGCCGCACGTGCACGCTTGCGAGACGAGAATGCCGAAGCAATCAAGGCGACGCTGCACCGCCAGTTTCGCGATCACGTCAAGGTATCCGAGCAATCAGTTACGCAGCTCGATGCTGCTGGACGCGCCTTCAAGAAGACCTACGCAACTGGCCGACGCGAACTTGAGCACGAATTCGGCAAGACCATGCGCTACCGATCGATCCGCGATCTGGCGAGCGGGGATCCGGGCGCTGTTGTCAACGATCTGAAGCCGATCTGGCTGATGAGCCCGCTTTCCGTTTCGGACACCTTGCCGCTCAGGCCGGACCTGTTCGACGTGGTGATCTTCGACGAAGCGAGCCAGATTCCGATCGAGGAAGCGGTTCCCGCGCTGTGTCGATCCGGTCAGGTTGTGATCGTTGGCGACGAGATGCAGTTGCCGCCGACCAGCTTCTTTTCAACCTCGCTCGATGAGGAGGACATGCAGGTGGTTGCCGAGGAGGACGGTGAAAAGATCGCTATCCTTCTCGATGCCGACAGCCTGCTCAATCAGGCGGCGCGTAATCTTCCCGCGACATTGCTCGCCTGGCACTATCGCAGCCGTTTCGAAGCTCTGATCAGCTTCTCCAATGCCGCCTTCTATGGCGGACGGCTGGTGACCATTCCCGATCGCAGCTTGCGCAAATCAGGCGGACAACCGACCGCAGTCGAGTCAAGCGACGAAAGGCAATGGCACGTTGGTACGGACCGGTTGCTGTCGATGCCCATTTCCACGCATCGGATCGCTGATGGCCTCTACGAGAACCGGATTAATGTTCCGGAAGCGCGCTATATCGCGGGCCTGGTTCGCGAATTGCTCGCCCGCCAGACTGGCGAGTCTATCGGCATCGTCGCCTTCTCCGAGGCCCAGCAGAGCGAAATCGAAGTGGCCCTGGATCGGCTGGCAGCTGAGGATCAAGCGTTTGCTGCGGCGCTCGAACGCGAATACACCCGCGAGGACGATGGGCAGTTCAACGGCCTGTTCGTCAAGAATCTGGAGAACGTTCAGGGCGACGAACGCGATATCATCCTTATGAGTGTCTGCTACGCGCCGGGACGCGACGGGCGGATGGTGATGAATTTCGGCCCGATCAATCAGCGTGGCGGAGAGAAGCGACTCAACGTAATTTTCAGCCGGGCACGCCGTCACATGGCGATCGTCTCGACTATCGCGCCCGAAGCCATCACCAATGTTCACAACGATGGTGCGCGGGCACTACGCAGCTTTCTGTCCTTTGCCGAAGCGCAATCCAACGGTGCACACGATCACGCGCAAGCGGTACTGAGCACGCTAAATCCGGACGCAGGACAGACGTTCGGTGCTGAACTGCCCTTCGATCCCGTTCGTACCGCCATCGCTGCCGCGCTGCGGGAACGCGGTCACATGGTCCACGAGCATGTTGGCGGTGCCAGCTTCCGCTGTGATCTGGCCGTGGTAAATGCAAACGGTGATGGCTATGATCTGGGCATCCTGCTCGACCGCGACGGGAAAGAAGAGCGATCAGCGGAGGAGCGTTTTGTCTTCCGCCCCGGCATTTTGCGCAGCTTTGGATGGCGAATCATCGATATGCCGGTTGCTTCATGGCATCGGGCGCCCGCCGCCATGCTCGAGCGGATCGAAACGGAACTGGTTCGCTCCAGTTGGGATCTGGCGGACAATGATCCTTATGTAGGCGTCGCACTGCCAGAGTTGCCGAAGGCAACAGCTCATACGGAGGTCAGCCAGCCCCAGGCACCCGCTTCGTCGTCTGAAACGAGTTCGGTAGCAGGCGACACCACCGGCACTTCATCGCAATCGACACCCTCGCCTCAAGCGACCCCGGGAATGACCGAGTTTCGCTTTGTCGAAGGAACATCGAACAAGTTCTGGCGCGTTGGAGTGCATGGCTGCGATCTGATCGTTGAGTTCGGAAGGATCGGAACGAATGGCCAAAAAGTCGTAAAGACATTTGAAGACGAGGATCGCGCCAAGCGCGAGGCGGTCAAGCTGACATTAGAGAAGACTCGGAAGGGCTACCAAGAGGTCTGACTGCGCTAACATAGCCGTCAATCCCAGCCTTTGGCACGGTCATTCGTAGCTGCCATTCGTTCAGTCGCTTCCCTGCGACGGCAACGGGGTCGGGTTGCGGACTGGCGGCTCTTATCCACATTCCCTCAGGAAGCTGACCGAAATTTGCCGCCTCGCTGTACCTATCGCATCCTGATCGGGATCTTTGCGGCCTGACGTTGCGGCGGCAATCGACGCGCTCGCCGGATGGGTCCAAATTTCAGCGGGTGGACGGGAAGCGCTTCTAGTCCGTAATAGTCTGATGCAGTTCATTCCGAACGGTCCGTCAATTCCTGACGAGTTGCTCGTGGCGCGCGATGCCGGCGACGTCATCTTCTTCTGCGGCGCGGGCGTTTCTCAGCATGAGGCCGGCCTCCCCAATTTCGAGCGCCTTGGCCGCAACGTCATCGATATTCTCGGCGCCGCTCAGGACAGCCCGGCGCGGTCGCTCCTGACCAAGGCGCTGGAGATGGGCCGCATGGCCGGCGTCGGTGGCCTGCTCGCGACCGATCGGGTTTTCGGCCTGCTTGAACGCGAATTCGAGGTTGCCGATGTCCGCGCCGCCGTGGCCGAAGCCATCAAGCCCGCGCCCGGCGCGGGCCTCCGGGCACACCGCACCCTGTTGACCCTCGCGACGTCCCGGTCCGGTGTGACGCGACTCGTCACCACCAATTTCGATCTGCTGTTTGAAGCCTGCAAACCAGACCTGCCTCACTCCGGGCCGCCAAGATTGCCCGATCCCCGTAGCGACCTCGAGTTTAGGGGCATCGTGCATCTCCATGGCCGCGTTGACCCTGGCTACCGGCAACCGGCCGATGAGGAGTTCGTCGTCTCCAGCGCCGATTTCGGGCGTGCTTATCTTTCGGACGGCTGGGCAACCCGCTTCATACAGTCGCTTCTATCCCGGTTCCAAATCGTCTTTGTCGGCTACACCGCCGAAGATCCGCCGGTCCAATATCTGCTGGAGGCACTCAACCTGCAGGCAGGCACCCGCAAGCGCCTCTACGCCTTCCAGGATGGCGAGAGCGAAGCCGCCAAGGCCTTGTGGGAACACAAGGGCGTCCAGGCGATCCCGTTCGACAGCAGCAAGGGCTTCGGTCCACTCTGGGATACACTTGCCGCGTGGGCGGATCGGGCCAGCAATATCGACGCTTGGTATGACGGCCTCCTCGCTAAGGCGCAGGACGGACCTATGGGGCTCGATCCGCATGTCCGCGCGCAGATCGCCGAGATCATGTCGACCAGCGAAGGCGCGCGACGGTTCGCGACCGCCGATACGCCGCTCGACGCACGCTGGCTGCTCGCCTTCGACCCGGCGCACCGTTTCGCCACGCCCAACAAGATCGAGCCCCATGTCGATGAATCGCCGGAATTCGATCCGCTCAGTGCACTCGGCTTGGCGTCCGATCCACCGCTCGATCCCGACGCGGGCGAAGATTTCCAGCGCAATCGCAAGGTGCCACCCGAGGCCCTCGATGTTTTCGCGTTCAATCGCGCCGATACCGATGACACACCGGAGGGGACGCTTGCTGGATTGCGGGGCGGCTCGGCGCGCGAACTGGCCCCGCTGCCGCCCCGTCTCAACAGCCTGGGCATTTGGCTCCAACGGATTGCGCATCAGCCCATCGCCTTGTGGTGGGCCGGTCACCAGTCGGCTCTCCATCCCGACGTCACGCGCAGTATCGAATCCTGGCTGCGGCAGGACCCGGACCGGTTCCCCGAGGCAATCCGCCGCCAGTGGCGCTGGTACTTCGCGGCCCGGGCAGACACGCGGCCCGACCCGGACATGGTGCGCTACGACATCGAGGCGCGAAGCCGGCAGGAGGGATGGTCACCTTCCCTGGTCCGGACCTATGTCGGCCTCTTCAAGCCGCAAATCACCGCGACCAAGGCGTATGGCGTGCGACACCCCCTTTTCTGGGAAGAGCCGCCCGAGAAGCTCGTGCATCTCGATGTCGAATATCCCCGCCCGCACGACGCGTTGGGGGTGCCCGACGCCCAGCTTGCCGAGGCGATTGCGCAGTTGCGCGGGCATCTCGAACTGGGGGTTTCGCTCGAACGGGAGCTTAGCGGGGACGACTATGTTCATTTTGAACATACGCGCCCCGATGATGGCAGACCGCCACTCGGCATGGGAGAGTTCGGCATTCGCGGGCCGATCGCGCTGTTCATGGAATGGGTGGCCCGCCTCCACGTACTGGACCCGGCGGCGGCACGCGCCGAGTTCCAGCGATGGTCGACCGATGATCCCTATGTCTTCGCGCGCCTGCGCATCTGGGCCGCGGCCAACGGGATCGTCGACCCGGACGATGGCGCGTCGGTCCTGCTCGCTCTGTCGGACGAGCTTTTCTGGTCGACGCATCACCAGCGCGATCTGCTGTTTGCTTTCCGGGACCTCTGGCCGAACCTGTCGGCAGAATCGCGTGCCGCCATCGAGCAGCGGCTCCTCACCACGACCTATCCGTGGAGCGACGAGGTCAGGGGCGGGTCGAGCCGGGCGGAAGCCCGCTACCGGCTGAGCCGCCTGCACTGGCTTTTCTCGCAGGGCGTGACGTTCGGGTTCGACGTCGAGGCCGAAATGGCAAAGCTGCGCCCGCTCGATCCAGAGTGGACCTCGGCCATTGGTGATCACACCGCGGACTCGCACGCGACCGAAGTCTATACGATCGAGACTGACATCACACCGGACGCCATCCTCGAGACGCCGATCCCCGAAATCCTTGCCGCCGCCCGGGAAGCGGGTGGTCGGGAAGACTTCTTCTCCCATGTCGAGCGGGCGCCGTTTCGCGGTCTGGCGGAAGCCCGGCCGCTGCGGGCGCTGGCGGCGCTTGTGCATGTCGCAAAGTCTGGAGAAGCACCGCTCTTCGCCTGGTCGGGATTTCTCTATGCCGAAGCGCGGCTCAAGGACTCGGTGCGCATGATCGCGCTGATCGCCGGCCGCTTACGGCAACTCCCGCTGCCGCTGCTCAACACCATCGTCTACCCCGTCTCGGACTGGATGCAGCGGATTGGCCACCGGCTCTATGGCGATGCCGCAGCCGTGCTGCCTGCGCTGTGGGAGCGCGTCGTCGAAGCACTCGCGATTGTCGGTGACCATCGCCCGCATCGCCCCGATCAAAGCTGGGCCGACGATGCGCTGAACGCACCCACCGGCCGGCTTGCGCGTCTCCTCCTCGATGATCCGATGACGCAGGATCGCGTCGTCGGCGGGGGCTTCCCCGAGGCCTGGACCAATCGCGCCGACCAGCTCCTGGCGTTGCCCGGCGATCGTCGCCGGCACGCCCTGGTAATGCTCGGCGCACACTATAACTGGTTGTTCAACGTCGATCCTGCCTGGACCGAACGCGCGATCCTACCCGCGATTGGCGACGAGGGCGCAGACGGCGTCGCGGTCTGGGACGGTATCTTCTGGACCGCGCGGCTCCCGTCACGCGACCTGTTCGCTCGCATCAAGCCCGGCCTGATTGCGCGCGCCCGGCAGCCTTCCGCCCCCCGCAAGAACAATGACGTCATCGCCGGCATGTTGCTAGCTGGCTGGGGCGGCGAAGCGGACGCCGCCGAACCCGAGCGGCTATTGAGCGATGTCGAACTGCGCGAGGTGCTGATCCACGCCGACGATGAACTGCGCGGCCAGTTCCTCTGGCATCTCGGCCACTGGTCGAACAATGTTCAGACCCGCTGGCCCGAGCGACTGATTCCGTTTCTGCGCACCGTCTGGCCCAAGCAGCGGGCGCTGCGAAATCCTGCCGTCTCTGCGCGGCTGGTCGACCTTGCGCTGGGAAGCGGGGATCAGATGCCCGCAGTGGTCGAGACCATCTTGCCGCGGTTGGTGCCGGCCCGGTCGACCTCGATGCACATGATGCTCGTCACCAGCGATGGCAGCCCGCACCCGGCCTATCGCTACCCGGCGGCACTTCTCGATCTCCTCTGGGCGGTGCTCGGCGACGACGCGCAGCAATGGCCCTACAGGATCGAGGACGTTCTCGCCCGCCTCGGCGAAGAGCCAGTCGTTGGATCGGACCCGCGCCTTGCTGAATTAAGGCGGCGGCGTCAGCGCTGATCTGCTGCTGCGCACAACGTAGCCGAGAGGGGAGAGCCTTCCCCTGAGCGTCTGCTTTCGCCAGCGGGCATGCCCGAAGCGGACTTTCGGGAGTGTCCAACGAGACTGACTAAGCGATTGCTTCCAATCCCTTGCGTTGAATGATCGAGAGCAACCGCAGCGCCGGTCCACCCGGCCGCTTTTTGCCGCGCTCCCAATCAGAAACGAGGTTCTTCGACACGTTGAGATACCGCGCGAACACTGGCTGCGAAACATGCTCTGCTTCGCGGATCGCTTTGATCTCCTCTGGCTGAAGCGGCGTTGCCGGAACAAGGCACGCCTCATCGAATTCACGTAGGGTGCGCTTGTCGATGGCTCCACCCTCATGAAGCCCCTCGATCATCTCATGAACAGCGGCAAGCGCCTCGCTCTTATAGGTCCTGGGCATCGTCATTCACCTCGAACAGTCTCTCTTCGCGCACTTCCGTATCGATCTGCGCTTGCGTCAGCGCGAGCACGATCTTCGCGGCCTGCTTGTAGACCTTCAGCTCGGCCGCGCTGAGGTTGGCCTTGTCGCTCTTGGCGAAGCCAAAGGCGAATATGGCCCTCTCTTCATGGCGGAAGAAGACCAGCGTGCGGTAGCCACCGGACTTGCCTCCGCCTTCACGCGCGACGCGCTGCTTGATCAGGCCGCCGCCGAGATCGCCATCGATCAAGCCGCGATTGGCTTGATCGATGGCCGCGACAAGCGTCGCGTCGCTGATCCCCTCCCGGCTTGCGAACTTCGCGAACCAGCGGTTCTTGTAGATGCGGGTTCGTGGTTTACCGGTCATGGATCTGCGCCTCGATATCACACATAGTATTATGGTTCAATGAATGATGCTCGCCCATGGCATCGGCTATAAGTTCGCCGATCCGCTCCGCTGCGTCGAGGACGCGGCCGTCATCAAGATGCGCATAGCGCGAGGTGGTTTGTAGCCGGGCATGGCCGAGGAGTTTGCCGATCATCGGCAATGTCTCGGAGCGAGCAGCGGCATGGCTGGCAAAGCTGTGCCGCAAGTCATGTATTCGGACTCCGGGCAAATTGGCCTCGGCCTTCACGACTTTCCAGAACGCGTCGATGCTGCCGACAGGACGCCGGGTCAGCTTGTTCCAGAACACTGGATCGGATCCGCCGCGTCGTTCGAGCGAGGCAAGCAGCGTTCGCGCCTCGTCGCCGAGCCAGACTGTGCGTGGACCGGTCTTGCTGTCGTGCAAGAGCAACCGCCCGCCCTTCACTTCGCTCCAGGTGAGGTCCGTGATTTCAGAGCTTCGGCACCCCGTCAGCAGCAGCAAATAGATGATCGTCGCATGCAGCGGATGACTATGGATTTTGCGGTTCAGCACCTCGCCCAGTCGCGCAATCTCTTGATTGGAGAGGAATCGTTCGCACTTCCGGCGCTTGTTGGGCCGGATGTAGGCGCAAGGGTTGCTGCCTTCGGGTCGCAGGCCCCACCGCTCGGCATGGTTGAACATCGAGCGCAGGATCTCAAAGCAGCGATTGCCCGCGCCGGGACCGGCATTGACCGAGACCTTGTTGAACCAGGTCAGCACGTGTGACTGTTCGATCTCGTCGATGAACATGCCGAAGAAAGCGTGGTCAAGATGCCGGCGGCGATAGTAGTTATGAGTCTTCAACGTGCTTGGCTTCCATTTCGCGGCGGCCTGCTTCCAGTACAGCGTCAGGAAGTCGTCGTAGGTCGGGACTTTGCGGGCTTCCTTGCGCCTTGTCGCCGGGTCTTCGCCTACTTGAGCACGCAGCAGAATACGCCGCGCGACGGTCAGAGCCTGGGTCTTGCTCAGGACATTGGCGTTACCCAGTGTGATGGTCCGGGTTACGCCGTTCATTAGCGACTGGACGACGTAAGTGCTGCGTCCAGACGCGTAGTAGCGAACACCGAAGCCGGGCTGCTTCTCTGACCAGACCACCCGGCGCGGTCTTCCGCCGGGCCTCGCGCCCGGATCGAAGCGGCGCAGGGTCGCGAGCTCATCCGCAATGATGCGAGCAAGGCTGACGCGGGTCATGCCGCTATCCCCAGGCACTTGGCGAGCGAACCCGAAACGCGCTTGGCGGCATCGGCAATCGCCTCGTCGGCCAGGTGCGCATAGCGCTCGGTGGTTTCAGCAAGTGCGTGGCCGAGCAACTTGCCGATCACAACCAGCGAGATCCCATCAGCGATAGCGATCGAGGCGAAGCTGTGCCGCAGGTCGTGCAACCGGACATCAGGCAAGGCAGCATGCTGCCTGATCGCAAGCCAGGGAGCGCTGAGCGCAATTGGCTTGTCACCGCGCACCGATGGGAACACGAGGCCGGTCTCGGCCTTCGTCGACATGGCAGCAAGGACCGCCTGCGCCTGCCGGCTGAGGTAGACGATTTTCGCGCCGGTCTTGCTGTCCGGTAACATCAAGCGCGGCGGCTGCACCCATTCCCAGCGCAACCCCACCACTTCACCGTAGCGCGCGCCGGTGTAGATCAGCAACCGGATCGCCTGGACCGCGATCGGGTCGGTCTCCTCGAATGCACGCAGACTTGCCGCGAGGCGATTGAACTCGCGGGCGCTGAGGAACCGGTCGACCAGCTTGCGCTTGAAGCGCGGGGTTCCCTTGCAAGGGTTTGAGCCGCGCGGGCGTATTCCCAACTGCTCTGCGTAGCCCATCATCACCGAGAGGATCGGGATCGTGCGGTTGAATGCCCCCGTTCGATTGGCCCAGCTATCGCGCCAACGCAGGATGTCGGCTTTGCGGATCGCATCGACGCGCTGGTGCCCAAATATCTCGGTCAGGTCCTTGAAGATGCGGGCGCGATTGCCCTTGCGGGTCGAGGGCTTCCAGTGCCGGGCATAGTCGGCCCAGAAGCGCGGCGCATAGTCGCGAAACAAGGTCGCATTGCCGCGCTTGCCCTTGGCCTTCGGGGCCGCTGGCAGCCCGTCAAGCGCAGCCTTGGCCAACTGCGCGCGCGCCAAGACGCGCGCCTCCTCCGCGCCTAATTCAGGTGGGCGGCCGAGTGTGACCCGCTTCTGCTTGCCGCGCTGGCGGAACTGAACGAACCAGCTCTTCGAACCAGCAGCGAAGGCCCTGAGGCCAAAGCCGGGCAGTTCGGTATCCCACCAGAAGAACTCCTTGGCTTTGACCTTGCGCCGGGCGATGTTGCCGTCGAGCCTGACTTTCTCGCTCGTAATTCCGTTCTGACGACGCCGATTCGATCCTCCAATTTCGACCGCTTTTGGCGTTACCACATGGCCATTCGTTGACATCGATCTTGCTCCTTCATAGAAGGAACAAATTCAGCCTATCACAATGGTTTATTTTCCATTGTTGCCGCGCTGCGGCGTACGGTGTGCCGGTCAAGCCGGTTTCAAATTGCGTCTGTTGATCCAGCTTTTCCGCCCCAACGCCTATCCTGTCATGATGTTGGAACTGCATGGAATTCGCGCGTTTAAGCGGAATCCGAGCGCTCAAACCGCGGCGGGCATTGGCGGGATGGCTGTTCTCTCCAGTCATGCTTTGTTCGCGATTGGGGACCAAATAGCCATCTCTATTGAGCGATCCTATGGCACAGGATAGCGATTCCTATCTGCGATCTCGAAGCGCCCAATCGACCGGCCTTCTACTGCGATCGGATCTATTTTAACAAGCTATTGGACGGGGTCCTGGGGGGTGGTGTAACATCCGTCGATCCGCAGCAGGATCGGGCTTCGGGTCTGTCTGTTACCAGCCAGCACCACAGGCATATTGGTCAATTCGAGCAGTCGCAGTCATACCCGTTTCGCAGTTCAGTTCCGTTCCTGCCAATGAGAATAGCCGCTACATTGCGTAGATGCTTCGCGGACAGCGGTAACCTCACCTGTCCCATCAACCCGACACGCGACCGACCGAGAGGTTAAGGGCATTCGGGAGGTCAAGGTGGCGGCGGAAGCTCCGAAATATGAACGAAGATTTTGGCTAACTGATGGTCCGACATGCTTGTGCAGCGAAATCCAGTAATTTGGATGAAATGTAGTCAGAGGGTCTCTGGACTCGAGTTTAACATACAGTGACGTGCTCCCCTTTTCTCCTCCACTCATAAGTAGAGTCCGGGGTTGCCAGGGT
>CAYMUJ010000049.1:0-18947 GCA_964393565.1 uncultured Stakelama sp.
CGCCTTGGCGTGAACATCGATCATGTCGCCACCGTGCGCAATGCGCGCGGGAGCGGCTACCCCGATCCGGTGCGGGCGGCGCTGGTGGCGGCAGAGGCCGGGGCCGACGGCATTACCGCGCATCTGCGCGAGGATCGGCGGCACATCACCGACGACGATATCGCCCGGCTGGCGGCGGAGTTGACCGTCCCGCTCAATCTGGAAATGGCGGCGACCGACGAGATGCTGGCGATCGCGCTGCGCCACCGCCCGCACGCAGCGTGCATCGTGCCCGAGCGGCGTGAGGAGCGCACGACCGAGGGCGGGCTGGACGCGGCGGGGCTGCATAACCTGCTCGCACCGATGGTAACCGAGCTCAAGGGCGCAAATATCCGCGTATCGCTGTTCATCGAACCCGATCCGGCGCAGATTGAGGCGGCGATCCGGCTGGGCGCACCGGTCGTGGAGCTGCACACCGGGCGCTATTGCGAGCTGGAGGGCGAAGCGCAGACCGCCGAGCTGCGCCGCATCGCCGACGCGGCAGCGCTGGCGGCGAAGAACGGGATCGAAGTGCATGCAGGCCACGGCCTGACCTTCGACAATGTCGTCCCGGTCGCGGCGATTCCGCAGCTGGCCGAACTGAACATCGGGCATTTCCTGATCGGCGAGGCAATTTTCGAGGGACTCGCGCCGGTGGTGCGGCGGATGCGCGCATTGATGGATGCCGCGCGGTGAGCGGTGCGACGATCTTATGATTATCGGCATCGGCTCCGACCTCTGCAATATCGAGCGGATCCAGAACTCGCTCGACCGGTTCGGCATGCGCTTCGAACAGCGCGTGTTCACCGAGACCGAGCTGCGCAAGGCGGCGCGGCGGCCGATGAACTATGCCGCAACGCTCGCGAAACGATTTGCTGCCAAAGAGGCTTTTTCGAAGGCGGTCGGGACCGGTTTCAAGTCTGGCGTGTTCATGCGCGATATCGGCGTGGTCAATGCGCCGTCGGGCGCGCCGACTTTGGCGCTGACCGGAGGGGCCAAGGCGCGGCTTGACGCGATGACGCCCGCCGGACACGTGGTGAAGGTGCACCTGACGCTGACCGACGACCATCCCTGGGCCCAGGCGCTGGTGGTGATCGAGGCGCTGCCCGTCGCGGGCGAGTAAGAGAGACGGGATGGCGAAGGCATTGACGGGCGAGCAGGAGCAGCAGGGCGGCGGCACCGATTGGTGGGGCGAAGCGCGCGGTATCTTCTGGCTGGTGCTCGCGGTGCTCGGCTTTCACAGCCTGGTCGCCAAGCCGTTCTACATTCCGTCGGAATCGATGATGCCCAACCTGCTGGTCGGCGACCGGCTGGTGGTGAGCAAATATCCATACGGATACAGCTATGTCACCCCGACCTTCCACATCCTGCCGTTCATGCAGGGGCGGCTGTTCGGCAGCGTGCCGGAACGCGGCGACATCGTGATCCTGACCCCCACCGACATACGGTCAGACTATATCAAGCGGGTGATCGGGCTACCCGGCGACACGATCGAAATGCATGGCGGCATCCTGTACCTCAATGGCCGACAGGTTCAGCGCGAGAAGCTGGGCATCCGCGCGCTCAAGGTCGATGGTAATTTGACCTGCGACAAGGATCATTATCCCGGCGCGCTGGGCCGCAATGCGGCGGGCGAAGCGGTCTGCAACGTCGAGATCGTGCGCGAGACTTTGCCCAATGGCAAAAGCTATGACACGATCGATATCGGGCCGACGCGCGCGGACAATTTCCCGGCGGTGCGCATCCCGGCCGGTCATGTCTGGCTGATGGGCGACAATCGCGACAACAGCGCCGACAGCCGCTTCTCGCTCGCCCAACAGGGGCTGGGCGGGCCGGTGCCGGTCGAGAATATCGGCGGGCGCGCCGAGTTCATCACCTTCAGCCTCGATGGCAACGCCAGCTGGAACCCGCTCAGCTGGTTCGGATCCTTCCGGTCAGGGCGCGCTGGCACGTCGCTGCATCCCGACGACGCCGGGGACTAGGCAATGGCCAGCGCCTCCGACAAGGATGTAACGGTCACCCAGACGCCCGGCCCGAACGAGATGCGCGATCCGGTGATGCGCGCCGAATTGCGCCGGGCATCGGTGTGGTTCGCGCTCGCCGCCGCCGCCGCGCTGGTCGTATTGCTGATCCAGCCGCTGTTGCTGATCTTTGCGGGCCTCGTCGTCGCATCGATGCTGGATGGCGGGGCGCGGCTGATCCGGCGCGCGGTGCCGATCCCGCGTGGCCTCGCGCTGGCCATCGTGCTGATCGGCGTCATCGCCTTCATCGGCGGCGTCATCTACCTCACCGGGGTCGAGATCGTCGCGCAGGCCGAACAGCTGCGCATCACGCTGGAGACTCAGGCGATGCGAATCAGCGGCTGGCTGAGCGGCCTGGGCGTGATGCCGCAAGCATCCGACCTGAGCGGGCTGGCCAAGGAAGCGCTCGGCACGATCGGGCGGCTGACATCGTTCATCGGCGGCGCGATCGGGGCGATTGCCAGCTTTATCATGATCCTTGTCATCGGCCTGTTCGTGGCGATGGAGCCGCGCATCTATGAGCGCGGGCTGCAGTGGATGGTGCCGATGGCGTCGCGCGACCAGTTCGCGATCACGCTGGCGCGGATGGCGCGGACGATGCGCGTGCTGCTCGCCGGGCGGTTACTGGGCATGGTGTTCGAAGGGTTCGTGACCTGGATCCTGCTGTCGATCGCGGGCGTGCCGATGGCGCTGCTGCTCGGCATTCTCACCGGCATGCTCGCCTTCATCCCCAATATCGGGGCGTTCATCTCGGGCGTGCTGATGGTCGCGGTCGGGTTCAGCGCCGGGCCGAGCGAGGGGCTGTGGGCGATCGCCATTTACTTCGGCGTGCAGACGTTCGACGGCTATGTGCTGCTGCCGCTGGTGGCCAAGCGCACCGTGGACATGCCGCCGGCGCTGACCGTGTCGTCGCAGATTCTGATGAGCACCCTGTTCGGCTTTCTCGGGCTGGCGCTCGCCGATCCGATCGTGGCGATGATCAAGGTGGCGCTGGAGCGGCGGTCGGAACAGGCGATCGAAGCGGGCTATGGCGCGGACGAAGGTGAGTTGACGTGATTCTCTACGATTATTTCCGGTCGAGTGCAGCCTATCGCGTGCGCATCGCGCTCAACCTCAAGGGCGTCGCGCATGAACGGCACGAGGTGCATCTGGTGCAGGGCGCGCAGCGCAGCGACGCGCATCTCGCGCGCAACCCGCAGGGCTTCGTCCCCGCGCTCGACATCGGCAATGGCCGCATCCTGACGCAGAGCCTGGCGATCATCGAATGGCTGGATGCGACCTACCCTGAGCCGCGGCTGATTCCCGCCGACCCGATCGCGCGCGCCGATGCGATGGCACAGGCGCTGGTGATCGCCGCCGATATCCACCCGCTCAACAATCTGCGCGTCCTGCGCGCGCTCGAATCGCGCTTCGGCGCGGATGAGGGCGTGAAGGGCGACTGGTATCGCCACTGGATCGTCGAAGGGCTGACCGCGCTCGAAGCGCTGGCGGTGGCGAAGGCGGGCGACGGGCCGTTTCTGGGCGGCTCTGCACCGGGGATCGCGGACGTGATGCTGGTGCCCCAGATGTATAATGCGCGGCGCTTCGACACCCCACTCGATGCCTTTCCGACCTTGCTGGCTGCGGATGCCGCCGCCTGCGCGATGGAGGCATTTGCGGCGGCCAGCCCGGAGCGGGCGAAGCCGGCATGAGGCGCGCGGCCGCGCTGCTTCTCCTCACCCTGCCCGTGCCAGTCGCCGCGCAGGAGATCGTGATCGTCGGACAGGGGCTGGACGCCCCGCCGGGCGAAGCCGCGCTGGCGACGGTCGAGATTGACCGCGAACGCCTGACCGACAGCGCCAGCGGGCGGCTGGAGGATGTGCTGCGCGATGTGGCCGGGGTGGCACAGTTCCGCCGCGCCGATTCGCGCTCGTCGCACCCGACCGCACAGGGGATCAGCCTGCGCGGGCTGGGCGGCAATGCATCGAGCCGCGCGCTGCTGCTGCTCGACGGGGTGCCACAGGCCGATCCGTTCGGCGGCTGGGTCCCCTTCCCCGCGACGCTGCCGCAACGGCTGGCGCGGGTGCGCGTGACGCGCGGCGGGGGCAGCGGCTATCATGGCGCGGGCGCGCTTGCCGGAACGGTCGAGCTGTTCAGCGCCGATGCGCGCACGCTCGGGCCGGTGGCGGTGACCGGCTTTTACGGCAGCCGCGACTCGGTCGATCTGGTCGCGACCGGCGGCGCGCGCCTCAGCGCGGGCGAGGTGACGGCGGCGGTACAGTTCGCGCGCGGCGACGGGTTCGTGCCGATCATCGCGGGGCAGCGCGGCGCGGCGGATCGCCCGGCGCCCTATGAACAGGCGGCCATCGCATTGCGCGGGGTCGCGCCGCTCACGCCGGGGATCGAACTGCAGGCGAACCTGTCGGCCTTTTCCGACCAGCGCGATCGCGGGACCGATTTCACCCCGGTGCACAGCCGCGGGGCGGACGCCAGCCTGCGCCTGATCGGCACGGGCGCGTGGCGCTGGGCGGCGACCGGCTGGCTGCAGCACCGCGATTTCGCCACCGGCTTTGCCAGCGTCAATGCGACACGCAGCGCGGCAAGCCCGACGCTGGACCAGCATGTCCCGGCGACCGGCACCGGGCTGCGCATCGAGATCGAACCACCATTGGGCAGCGGATGGACGCTGCGCACCGGCGGCGATCTGCGCATGGTCAGCGGGCGGACCAACGAACGCTACAGCTTCGTCGCGGGCGCCCCGACCCGCCGCCGCGTGGCGGGGGGTGAGAGCAGCACCGCCGGGCTGTTCGCCGATCTGAGCCTTGAGCGCGGCGCGCTCACGCTGACGGCGGGCGGGCGTGCCGATCGCTGGACGATCCGCGACGGTCGCCTGTTCGAAGCACTGCTGAGCGGCGGCACGCCGCTTACCGACAGCCGCGCGCCGGATCGCGCCGGGTGGGAGGGCAGCGCACGGCTGGCAGCGGCACTGCGTGCCAGCGACGCCATCGCGCTGCGTGGCGCGGCCTATAGCGGCTGGCGCTTGCCGACGTTGAACGAGCTCTACCGTCCGTTCCGTGCCGGGGCGGATGCGACCGCCGCCAACCCGCAGCTTGCGCCCGAGCGGCTGCGCGGGGTGGAGGTCGGGATCGACCTGACCCCCGCCACCGGTATGACATTACGCACCACCGCGTTTCTCAACCGGCTCGACAACGCCATCGGCAACGTCACTTTGGGCAGCGGCCCGGGCACATTTCCCGGCGTCGGCTTCGTCGCGGCGGGCGGCGTCTATCGCATGCGGCAGAATCTCGACACGATCGAATCGCGCGGGATCGAGGCCGATCTGGCGTGGCAGGCCGGGCCGTGGCGCGCGGGGGCATCCTGGGCCTATACCGATGCGCGGGTACAGGCGTCGGGCAGCGCCGCGCCGCTGAGCGGACGGCGCCCGGCGCAGACGGCCCCGCATCAGCTCTCCGCACATCTCGGCTATAGCGGTGAGCGGCTGAGCATTTCCGGGACCGCGCGCTATGTCGCGGCGCAGTTTGAGGACGACCTCAACGCGCGCGCGCTGGCCGACGCACTGACGTTCGACGCGGTGATTCGGGTGCCGGTGGGAAAGCGCTTTGCGGTCGAGGCGCGCGGTGAGAATTTGACCGATGCGCGGATCGAAACCGGGGTCAGCGGCACCGGGGTGGTCGAACGCGCCAGTCCGCGTACCTTGTGGATCGGCTTCAGCTACCGCCCGGGTTAGCCCTTGTTCAGCTTTCGCTGAAGCGGCGCCGGCCCGCTCCCCCACCCGGCCACCCACAGGGTATAATCAATGGGTGGACGGGTGGGGGAGCGGGCCGGTGCCGTCGCTACTTCAGACGCTCAGCCACAAGGCGGTCGAACAGCTCCAGATAGGCCGTGATCGGCTCCGGTCCGTCCTCGACCAGCGGTTCTGGGCGTTGCCGTCCCGGCATCAACCAGTGGTTGAGCGCGCCGACCAGCCGCGCGCGGTCGCCCGGTGGAACGACCGAACCGCGCGCGGGATTGTCGATCAGTTCGTGGATCGCAACGCTTGAGTCGGTCGCGACGACCGGGGTGCCGGCGGCCAGCGCTTCGCGCACCACACCCGGCACGCCTTCGAACTCCGAAGTCAGTGCGACGACATCGGCGCGCGCGATCGCCGGCAGCGGATCGGGCGCGTGACCCGGCATCGAAACGCGATCAGACAGGCCAAGGCGCTCGACCAACCGCTCAAGCTGCTCCCGTTCTTCACCCTCGCCCAGAATCAGCAGCTTGACGTCCGGATCGGACAGACGCGGCATTGCGGCGATCAACCGTTCCCACTTCTTCTGCGGCGCCAGCCGCCCGACGCCCAGGATGAAGCGCCCCTGGGGAAGGGCGGGCGGCAGAGCGCCGGGGATCGGCAAGGCAGGAGGGTTGGGGATCACCGCGACCTGCGCCGGATCGGCATGCATTTCGCGCACCGCCTCTCCCGCCATCGCCGGGGTCATCGCCACAATGGCATCCAGAAAGCCCGGATGCATCCGCAGCCAGCGACGATAGGCAGCACCGACCCCGCGCGGCAGATCGGGGCGGAGCAAGGCGTTCGATACCTTGCCGACAATCGGTGGGCGGTCCCGGCCCATCCGCCATCGCAGCCACCAGGCAGCACCGGTATAATGGTTTCCGGGGCAGAAGACGATATCCGGCTGCACCATATGTACGATGGCGGGCAGACCGAACAGCGCGCGATAGGATGAATCGCCCAGCACCCGCACATCGACGCCGGCCGGCAGTTCATGGGCGAGAGCGCCTACGGGATCACCGATCACCAATGTGACCCGCCGCCCGGCCCGGGCCCAGCCATCGGCCATGCGCAACAGGGCGCGTTCGACACCCCCGCCCTTAAGCGTCTGGGCGAAGCTCAGAATATGATGTGCGGGCGGATTGGAATCATTCATGGGCTTGCAGCTTGCCTTGCTAAAGCCCAAATCGCCCCGCGAAGAAACCGCAATCTGGCGTCAACCCGCCGGGCGACAGGTTTCAGCGGAGCGGTACCGGATGGCGAGCCGCCACAAAGCTCCCGGAGAAGGGCGTCTTTTTTGGCCTATGTTGAACTGCCGGGAGCGCAAGCCTCGATGAATACGACGATTGCCGAAACGGCACCGCTACCTGTGGCCGAGAATCTGGCCGGGCTGGAACCGATACAGACGATTCGTCGCCGCTGGCCGATGCTGCTGGGCGCGGCGGTATCGCTGATGATGGTGATCGGACTGGCGCGCGAACTGTTCGACAAGGGATTGACCGGTTTGTCGCAGGCCGCGCCGAGCAGCTGGGTTTTCTACCTGTTCTTCGTCCTGTTCTATCTTGGCCCGCCAACCTTCGACTATGTCATCTACCGTCGATTGTGGCGGATTCCGCTGGACGGGATGGTCGCGCTGCACCGCAAGCGGATCGCGAACGAAGTCGTGCTGGGCTATTCGGGTGACGCATATTTCTATGCCTGGGCACGGCAGCGGACCAAGATGGTCGCCGCACCATTCGGCGCCGTGAAGGATGTGACGATCCTGTCGGCGATCGCCGGCAACGGGATTACGCTCGCAATGCTGCTGCTGGTGCTGCCTCTGGCCAGCGGGTTGCTGACCCCGGCACAATTCAATACCGCGATGGTATCGATTGCGGTGATCCTGGCGATCTCTCTGCCTTTCCTGATCTTTTCAAAGCGCGTCTTTTCGCTCGATAGCACGCAATTGCGGTGGATCTTTGCGATGCACGCATTGCGGATCCTGTTCGGATCGGTTGTGATTGCCTTTGCCTGGCACTTCGCAATGCCTGCTGTGTCGCTGGGGATGTGGATGGGTCTGGCAGCGGCGCGGCTTCTGGTCTCACGCTTGCCGCTGGTGCCGAACAAGGACCTTCTGTTTGCCAACTTCGCGATCATCCTGATCGGCCAGGGGCAGGCGCTGTCGGACATGCTTGCCTTTTCAGCGGCCCTGACGCTTCTTGTTCATGTCGTGTTGATCGCAGGTTTCGCACTGTTGGACCTGATGAAGAGGGAGTCCTGACTGCCGTGCGTCTGTTGTTACTGCCAGCCATTCTGACCGCCGTCACCGCCGCAAACCCCGCTGCGGCTCAGATTCTGACCGATGGCGAGGCCGCCTGCGCGCCCGGAAGCCCGGCGGTGCGGGTAACGGTGACCGGCCTCAAGGACCGGACCGGTCGCCTCAAACTCGAAATGTATCCCGCAAACGACGCGGACTTTCTGAAGGACGACACAAAACTTCGCAACGAGGGCAAGTTCTTTGCCCGGGTCTGGGCCAATCCGCCACAGAACGGGCCGGTAAGCCTGTGCATCCGTGCGCCGCGTCCAGGCCGCTATGCGCTGTTGTTCACCCATGATCGCGATGGGAAGAACAAATTCAATTTCTGGCGCGACGGTGCCGGCTTTGTCAAAAACCGCAATCTTGGGCGCAACCGGCCGCAGCTGGACGATGCGGTCATCACCGTTGGCCCGTCCGGAACAAACATCACGATCCGCACCCAGTATCTGCGTGGCCTTTCGGGTTTCGCGCCACATACCGGCGATTGACCGCACCCGATGCGGATCGTCGACGTCAATGAATATTATTCGCCGACGGGCGGCGGTGTACGCACCTATCTCGACCGCAAGATGCGGATCATGGCCGATCATGGTCATGAACTGATCGTGATTGCGCCGTTTCATGAGGACCGGGTCGAGGATCGGCCGGATGGCGGGCGCATCCACTGGGTCAAGTCACCGCCCCTGATTCTGGACCGCAACTACTGGCTGTTCAACGACCCCGGGGCCGTTACGCGGCTGCTCGACCAGATCCAGCCGGATGTTGTGGAAAACAGCTCGCCCTGGCGCCCGGCCTGGTTCGTCGGAGACTGGCAGGGCGATGCGCTGAAAGTATTTTTCGCGCATAACGACAATATGGGTGCCTATCCGCATCGCTGGCTGGAGGGGCTGGCCAGCCCCGCGCGGATCGAACAGATGTTCAGCTGGTACACCCGCTACATGGACAAGTTCCTGGGCAAGTACGACGCCTTCGTCACCAACGGCCCGGCACTGGCCAAACGCTACAGCGCACGCGGGCTGCACGTCGATGCCGCAATGCCGCTGGGGATCGACCGCAATCATTTTTCCCCCTCACTGCGCGATGAAGCCCTGCGCGCATCGATGCTGGCCCAGCTCGACCTGCCGCCCGAAGGACATCTGCTGATCGGACTGGGGCGTCATCACAAGGAAAAGCGCTGGCCGCTCGTGATCGAAGCAGTGCAGGCGGCGGGCGCGGATGTTCCGGTCGGCCTGATGCTGCTCGGCCAGGGTCCGCAAAGCGAGGCGCTGGAGCGGCAGATCGGCGGCAATTCCCATATCCGCCTGTTCCGGCCTGTCTATGACCGGGAACGGTTCAGCCGCATCCTGGCGAGCGCGGATGCGTTCATTCACGGATCGGACCAGGAACCATTCGGGCTGGTGGCGAGCGAGGCGCTGGCAAGCGGTCTCCCGCTGATCGTGCCGGACGAGGGCGGTTGTGCCGAGGTTGCCGACCCTGCTTATGCCGAAACCTATCGCGCCCGCGATGCACGCTCCTGCGCCGATGCTATCGGGCGGATGTTCGCGCGCGCCCCCGATACCCTGCGTGACGCAACCCGCCACGCCGCCGCCCGGGTATTATCCGACCGCGATCACGCACTCGCACTGGTCGAGCTTTACTCCGGAATGATCGCCGAACGCGACGCGCTCCCGCCCGCGCGCGCTGGCGGAACATAGAGGCGCATCCGGGCGCTGTTGACCGGCACCTGCCGCCAGCCCGCGGCTCGGGCGCCGCGCTCCAACGCATCATCCAGAGCGGCATTGCCGGCCGTCCACGCCCCCTCTCCCCCGACCAGGATCGCCGCCGGGCGTACCGCCGGATCACGCAGCCATTCCGCCAGCGTTGCCCGGGACACAAGAACGAACGCGCGCTCTTCAGCAGGCGACAACAAGCCGCTACTGCGGAAAAAGAACGGCCCCGTTGCCCAATATGGATCAACCGGGCGCCCTGTGGCCGGAAGAAACTGCGGCGCCAGCGTGGCCACGGGTCCCGTCACGCCCGCCCGGTCCATCGCCACCCGCAGGGCGGCACTTTCCCGCATCCCTTCCGCGATCGCCGGACGCCCGGCGCCCAGGCTGTGCAGCGTCGGGGCAAGGCCGGCGACCGCGAAGACGATCGTCGCAATGCGCCAGTTACGGCCCGGCGGATGCGCGGTCCAGGACCGGGCCAGCAGCACGAACAGCGGCGGGAGCGCCGGCAACAGATATTGCCGCCAGACCGGCGTCGGCGCGACCGCTGCGGCCAGCCCCGCAACCAGAAAAACCCAGCAGACCCGCGCCACGGGGCCGGTCGGTCGCCGCCACGCGACCCATAGCAAAGCTGGCAGCGCCGCTCCCAGGGAAAGAAACTTGGCCAGATCCAACAGCTTGGTTGCAGCGGACAGCTTGTCTGCACGATCGATCGCACGATAATATTGCGCCGGCGCATCCATCGGAAAGCGGATCACATCGAACCAGAAGGCCTGGGGCGCGGACCAGGCGATCATGCTGACCAATATGCAGGCGGGCAATGCGCCGCAAAACAGGGCAAACGGACGGTGCCGCCGGTCGATCAGCGCATACACGCCATATGCCGCTGCGGGGATCGCATAGGACACCTTGGCCGCCGCCGCCCCGGCGAGTGCAAGACCGACCAGCAGGCTCAGGCTCCGCGACCCGCCTGTACGGGCTGTGTGGATCGCCCCGAGCAGCCCGGCGGCGAGCAGGCAGGCCGGCAGCGCATCGTTGCGCGCAGTGGCCACGCTGAACAACAGGACATCCGTCGCGGCAAGCAGAACCGTGGCCGCCAGCGCGGGTCGGACCGCTGCATCGCTCGCGCGCATTGCGGCATAACTCAGGGCAAGGATCCCCGCACCCAGCGCGGCATTCAGCAGACGCGCCACCGGCCAGCCAAAATCCCCGGCGAGCGCCACCAGCGGCGCGAAGAGCAACGGCTGGAGCGGCGTCTGGAGATAGGCAAAGTCACGGATCGGCAGTCCGTGCCAAGCCAGCATCGCGGCCGCGACATACTGACTCTCATCATGGTCGATCGGCCGGACCAGTGCGATTAACGCCAGCAACGCGGTTGCCACGCCAGCCACAAGCAGCATTGGCCGGGCGCTACCGGTCTGGACTGAGCTACGCACGACACCTCCGGACCTGCCGAACCGCTGGCTGTAATGGCAACTCTCCGCCGTCGCAATGTGCCGACCACGCGGAGAAATCCAGCAAGACCAGCATCAGCTGTCCGCATCATCCGCCATGCGCTAGCCTTTACGGTTAATCGCGCCCAACGACCCCGAACCGTTTCTGGTCACACTGTGGGAGAGACCGAGCGGATCAGTCCTCCAGGCTCTTGCTCACCTGTTCGGTCATGTCCTTGCTCAGCCCCGGCTGGGCGAGGATGCGTTCCAGCTCGGCGCGCATCCTGGCCGCGCGCGCCGCGTCAAACCGGCGCCAGCGGCCGAGCGGGGGGACCAGCTTTGCCGCGGTCTGCGGGTTGAGCTTGTCCAGCGCGATCAGCTGGTCGGCAACGAAGCGATAGCCACCGCCATCGACGCCGTGGAACGCGCGCTGATTGACCGCAAACGCCCCCACCAGCGCGCGTGCGCGATTGGGGTTGGCCAGGGTGAAGTCCGGATGCTGCGCCAGTTCCTGAACCACCTCCAGCGTGTCGAGCCGGGACGACAGCGCCTGGGTCTGGAACCATTTGTCGAGCACGAGGCTGTTGTCGCTGTAGCGATGGTAGAAAATGTCGAGCGCGGCGACGCGCCGGGCATTGGCCGCCTCCGACGACAGGTTGGCAAGCGCCATCAGCCCGCCCTGACGGTCGGTCATATTGTCCGCCGCTTCGAACTGCGCGAAGGCCAGTTCCGGCCCGTCCGCCGCACCGCTGGCGTTGATATAGCCGAGCGCGACCGACTTGATCCGCCGCGCACCCTTGCCCGCCGGGGAATATTCGAAGCGGTTGGCGCGCACGCCCTCATACAGGCTGCGCCATTGCGGTTCGAGCGCGCGGCCAAGGTCGCGGCGCAGCGCCTCACGCTTCTGGAAGATCAGCTCGGGATCGACCACCGCAAGCTGATCGCCGATGAAACTGTCCGAAGGCAGCAGCACGGCTTCGGCGACGAAGGCCGGGTCGAGCGCGGGATTGGCAAGCGTGTTCGCTACCGCCGCGATCACCGGGGCATGATCGACATGCCCCCTGGTCACCGCGCCGACCAGCGTGTCGAGCATCAGCTGCTGCATCGCCTCGTACCGGGCGAAGGGATCGTCGTCATGCGCCGAGAGAAAGGCGAGATCGGCGGCGCTGCGGTTGGTGTCGACGATCACGGGCGCCGAAAAGCCGCGATTGACCGAAAGCACCGGGCGCTCGGTCACGCCATCGAAGCGGATCTCAGTCTCGGCCGCATCGAGCAGCACCAGCCGTTCGTCGGCGAGCGGCGCGGCGCTGTCGCTGCCGAACAATTTGATCCGCAACGGCAGCAGCATCGGCTGCTTGACCGGCTGGCCCGGGGTCGGCGGCACGCTCTGACGCAGCGTCAGCGTGGCGCGCGCGCCGTCCGCTTCATGCTCAAGGCTGGCCGAAACGCGCGGGGTGCCGGCCTGCGAATACCACAGGCGGAACTGGGTCAGATCGACGCCGCTCGCCTCTTCCATGCACGCGACGAAATCCTCGCACGTCGCCGCCGTGCCGTCGAACCGCTCGAAATACAGGTCGCTGCCCGCGCGAAACTTCTGCGGACCCAGGATCGTGGCGATCATGCGGATCACCTCGGCCCCCTTGTTGTAGATGGTCGCGGTGTAGAAGTTGCTGATCTCGATATAGTCGTCCGGGCGGACGGGGTGCGCGAGCGGCCCCGCATCCTCCGGGAATTGCGCGGCGCGCAGGCCGCGCACATCCTCGATCCGCTTGACCGCAGCCGAGCCCTGATCGGCCGAGAAACACTGGTCGCGATAGACGGTGAAGCCTTCCTTCAGGGAAAGCTGGAACCAGTCGCGACAGGTGACGCGGTTGCCCGACCAGTTGTGGAAATATTCGTGCGCGACCACGGCGGCGACGGCGTCATAGTCATAATCAGTCGCGGTGTCGGGGTCGGCGAGGATGTAGCGGCTGTTGAAGATGTTCAGCCCCTTATTCTCCATCGCGCCGAAGTTGAAATCATCCACCGCGACGATGTTGAACATTTCGAGGTCATATTCGCGGCCATAGACCCGCTCGTCCCACGCCATGCTGAGCTTGAGCGCGTGGAGCGCGTGATCGGTCTTGGGCAAATCCTTCTCGCGCACCCAGATGGCAAGCTGCACCGCGCGCCCGCTGGCGGTGGTGAAGGTCGCGCGGTTGGCGGCGAGGTCGCCCGCAACCAGCGCGAAGAGATAGCAGGGCTTGGGGAAAGGGTCGTGCCATTCCGCCCAATGCTTGCCATCCGCGCCCTCGCCCTGCGCCACCGGGTCGCCATTGGCGAGCAGCACGGGGTAGCGCGCCTTGTCCGCCGTCATCCGGACGCGATAGCGCGACAGCACGTCGGGGCGATCGGGGAAAAAGGTGATGCGGCGGAACCCCTCCGCCTCGCACTGGGTGCAGAGATTGCCGCCCGAGGCGTAGAGGCCCATCAGCTGGCTGTTGCGATCGGGGACGATCTCGACCTCGGTCTCGATCACATGCGCATTGCCGGACAGGTCGATCACCAGCGCGGAACCGTCCATGCGCCACGCGGCTTCGCCCCCATCGACGCGCACCGCGAGCGGGGTCAGCCCGTCACCGTCGAGCCGCAGCGGGCGATCATGCACGCCATTGCGCGTGACCGACAGGCGCGCGCGCACACGGGTGCCGTCCGGCGCGAGGTCGAAATCAAGGTCGACATCCGGCACCAGCCAGTCGGGCTGCACATATTCCGCACGGCGGATCACGCGAGGTTGCAGGGCGGGCGTGGCATCGAGTACGTCAGTCATATCCTGGCCTTTAGCGCGCACACAGCGACACGCGAAGAAATTCGATTGCGGTGTATCGCCGCAATGCTACGCCTCTCTCCCTCTCTGGTTCAAACGAAAGTTCGACCCCTTGTCCCAGTTCCGCCTGCTGCATTCGACAGTCGCCATTTCGCTGATCATCGCCGCGCCCGCGATACGGGCGCAGGAGGCCATGGCACCCGCCGATACCATTGTGGCGGACAATGTGCGGGTCAACGCGCCGCTGCCGCCCGCCGAAGCGGCGATGAAGGCGCATGTCATGTTTCTGGCGTCGAACGCGATGAAGGGCCGCGATGCCGGATCGCCCGAATATGACATCGCGGCGGAATATGTCGCGTCGCAATATTATGCCGCAGGGCTGCGTCCGGCGGGCGACAAGGGCAGCTACCTCCAGGCGGTTCCGCTGCTCAGCTTCCGCCCGGCGGACAAGGGCACGCTGACCGTCACGCGCGGCGGCACCCCGGTGACGCTGGAGTTCGGCAAGGATTATTTTCCCGGAAGCAACCCGGAAAGGCTGAGTACGCTGGTCGATGCCGGCGTGGTGTTTGCCGGCTATGGCATTGTCGCCCCGCAATATAAGCGCGACGATTACAAGGGCGTCGACGTGAAGGGGAAGATCGTCGCCATCTTTGGCGGCGCGCCCGGCACTTTCGACGGCGAGGAGCGCGCGCATTTCGGCAGCAACGCCAACAAGGCGGCGATCGCGGCGAGCAAGGGGGCGGCAGGCGTGATCCTGCTGGAAACGCCGGGCTCGCGCCGCCCGTTCGCGCAGATGATCGATTATTGGGATGAGTGGCGGATGACCTGGGCCGATGCACAGGGCAATGGTCACCTGACCGCCAAAGGCACCCCGACACTGGCAGCGCTGAGCACGGCCGGCGCCGCCAAGCTGTTCGGTGACGACAAGGGCTGGGCCGCCGCGACCAAGGCGGTTGCGGATGGCAAGCCGGTGCTCAAATCCTTTGCGACGCGCGCGACGCTCGCCGCCGCGCTCAAGACCGAGCGCAAGATGGTGATGAGCAGCAACGTCGCCGGGATCATCCCGGGCAGTGATCCCAAGCTGAAGGACGAAGTGGTCGTGCTGACCGCGCATCTCGACCATGTCGGCGTCGGCCGCGCCGATGCGAAGGGCGACACCATCTATAATGGCGCGATGGACAATGCGATGGGCATCGCCTCGCTGATCGAAGAGGCCAAGCGCTTCCGCGATTCGGGGAAAGCTCCGCGTCGTTCGGTGATGTTCCTGGCCGTGACGGCGGAGGAAAAGGGGCTGATCGGCGCCGACTATTTCGCGCACAACCCAACCGTCCCCAAGGACAAGATCGTCGCAAACGTCAATCTCGACATGCCGGTGATCACGTACAAGTTCGAAGACATGATCGCCTTCGGCGCGGCACGATCGACACTAGGCGAAACCGTCGCCCGCGCCACCGCGAGCGTCGGAGTCGGTGTCGGGGAGGATCCAATGCCACAAGAGGGGTTCTTCGTCCGGTCCGACCATTATCGCTTCGTCCAGCAGGGCGTGCCATCGGTCTTCCTGTGGCCGGGCATGGCGGGCATCGGTCGCGAAGCGTTCGACCGCTTCTATAAGAACCGCTATCACAACCCGTCGGACGAGATCACCAACCCCGAAATCCTGTGGGATCAGGGCGTCCGCTTCATCGAGGCGAATTACGTGATCGCGCGCGAGATTGCCGACGCCGACCAGCGCCCGGCGTGGAAGAAGGGCGATTTCTTCGGGACGCTGTACAACGGCTATGGCGCGAAGTGAGTTGAACCGGATCGGGGGCGCGTAATGCGCCTCCTGGTCTTCGGCCTTGGCTATAGCGCGCAGCACATCGCCGCCGCGTTGCCCGCCGCGCGGATCGTGGCGACGGGAAGCGCCGGCAACCTCGCCTTTGACGATGCCGATCGGGTGCGGTTCGAGATCGCACAGGCCACGCATATCCTCTCCTCGGTCCCGCCGGGCGAGGCCGATCCGGTGCTGGCCGCCTATGGCGCGGAGCTGGCGGCGAGCAGGGCGTGGCTCGGCTATCTCTCCTCGACCGGGGTCTATGGCGACGCGCAGGGCGCGTGGGTCGATGAGAGCGCCCCGACCGGGACCGGGCGGCGCACCGCGCGCGCGGCGGCGGATGCGGCATGGCTGAAACTGGGCGCGCGGGTATTTCGCCTGCCCGGCATCTATGGCCCGGGCCGCTCACCGCTCGACCGCATCCGCGCGGGTGAGGCGCGGCGGATCGACGTGCCGGGACAGGTGTTCAGCCGCATCCATGTCACCGACCTTGCCGCCGGAGTCATTGCCGGGTTCGACGCGCCGTCCGGAGCCTATAACCTGTCCGACGACGAACCTGCGCCGCAGTCCGATGTGACCGCGTTCGGATGCCGCGTGCTTGGCCTACCCGTCCCGCCGCTGGTCCCGCTCGCCGAGGCGCAGCTGTCCCCACAGGCGCGCGCTTTCTATGCCGAGAACCGCCGCGTCGCGAACGGCAAGGCGAAGCGCGTGCTGAACTGGCGGCCGCGCTTTCCCGATTACCGCGCGGGCCTGCGCGCCTTGAGCGCGACAACCAGCCCGACTCCCGCCAGCGCCGCACCCGCTCCCGCCAGCAGCGACCAGCGATAACCCTCAAAGATCGTCGAAAGCAGCATCGCGATCACCGGGATCAGCACGCTGGAATAGGCCGCCTTGGCCGGACCGATCACTCGGATAATGCCGAAATAAAGCGGGAAGGCCACGGCGGACGCGACGATGCCGAGATAAAGCACGCCCGCAATATAGGTCGGGGTCCATTCGAACACCGGCGGGCCGGTCATGATCCACGCAAACGCGCCATCCATCGTTGCGCCGGCCAGCATCGCCCAGGCGATCACCGTCGCCATCGGATAGCGTTTCGAGGTCTCCGTCGCCTGCATGATATTGGCAACCGACGCGCACATGACGCCGAGCAGGGTGATGCCGATGCCGTAATAGACTTCACCCGCGCCGGCAGGATCGCGGCGGATCTCATGCACGAACAGCAGCGCCACGCCCGTCATCGCCACAACCGATCCGACCAGCAGCTGCCGCCCCATAAGCTGGCCCAGGAAGATGCGCGACAGGATCGCATTGGGCACGAGCAACAGAGCGAACACCACGGCGACCAGGCCGGAGGTGACGTGCATCTCTGCACGGTAGACGAAGTTGAAGTTGAGCACGAACTGCATCAGCCCGAGTAACGCCGCGAACCCCATGCCGCGCGCGTCGAGCCACAAGGGCTGGCGCGACCATGCCGCCCAGGCGAGCATCGCCACCCCGCCGACCAGGAAGCGATAGGTGACCGACCAGGTCGGCGGCACCACGCCGAGCTGGCCGGTGATGACCAGCCAGGTCGATCCCCAGATCAGCGTGACGATGCCGAACGGAATCAGCACCGTGAGCCGCGTCGAATTGGGCCGTGGGGCCACTGGTGCGCCGTCGCTCACAGCGCCGCGAGCGCCGCTGCGAGCGGAGCGACCGCCGCTTCGTCCTGATCCCACGCCACCACGAAGCGCGCCTCACCCGGCCCCCAGTCATAGAAGTCGAAGCCCTGTGCGCGCAGCGCTGCGGTCTCCTCGGGGTTTAGCCGCACGAACACCGCATTGGATTCGACCGGGTGGACCAGACGGTGCGGCGCAGCCCGACCGAGCAGCGCCGCCCCCGCATTGGCGACGCGGGCGTTGCGCAACCAGACATCGTCGTCGAGCATCGCGATCAGTTGTGCCGCGAGATAGCGGCCCTTGGACTGGAGATGCCCCGCGCGCTTGCGGCGCATCTTGCAGGTTTCGGCCAAAACGGGGCGGAAGAAGACGAGTGCTTCGGCGCCCATGCCTCCATTCTTGATGAAGCCGAAGCTCAACGCATCGACCCCGGCGCGCCAGGTGAGGTCGGCCGGGTCGCACCCGTGATGCACGACGGCATTGGCGAAACGCGCGCCGTCCATGTGCAGGGCGAGGTTGCGACTGCGCGCCAAGTCGCCGATCGCCGCGACCTCGTCCGGGCTATAGGCCAGTCCATATTCGGTCGCGTTGGTGATCGAGATGGCGTGCGGCTGGACCCAGTGGACGCCTGGCTTCACTGCGTCGAGCACCGCGCGGATCGCACCGGGGGTCAGCTTCGCGCCCGGCCCCTCGGCCAGCATGAGCTTGGCGCCATGGGTGTAGAATTCGGGCGCCCCGCCTTCGTCCATGTGAATATGCGCCTCGCGGTGGCAGACCACGCCGCCATAGGGTGGGCAGAGTGAGGCCAGTGCGAGGCAGTTGGCGGCAGTACCAGTCGGCACCCACAGCACCGCAACCTCGGTCCCGAACAGCGCCGAAAACCGCGCATCCAGCGCCGCGCTCCAGCGGTCGCCGTCATAGGCGGTGTCCTGGACATTGGCGGCAGTGAGCGCCGCGATCACCTCGGGACAGGCAGGGGCGGCGTTGTCGGAGAAAAAGCGCATGGCGGACCAGATGCGCCGCCATGCGACCCCGGTCAATCAGCCCCTTATGTCATCCGTTGGCGACGGCAGCACACGACCGCTCATCGCGGTGGGCAATGACGCAGCGCTGGAGTCGGAAATGAATTGCGCCGGTTCACGATGTGGCCTGGGCGATCCTGGAGCCCGAGGGGCGGATCAGCTTCATCAGGCGCGGGGACGGCAAAGCCGCAAAGACAGAGAATGCGCGACCCGCTTGAAGCGGGGGCGCACCCCACCGGTCAGGCGATGAAGCCTGCCGACTGGGGTGCGATGGTGGTGGCGACCATGGCGGCGGTGAGACCGAGCGACACAAGCGCAACGAAGAGCTGACGAACCATTTGAAATCTCCCTGAGCGAATACGATGGATCAGGCGACCGGGCCGAGGCTGACGGTGTTGGCGA
>CAYMUJ010000050.1:0-18749 GCA_964393565.1 uncultured Stakelama sp.
CGCTCATGCGCCGGGATATGGGGAGGGGGTCTCGGCCTTGCCAAGACCCCCGGCGGAAACTGACGAAGTTACGCGGGGCGCGCTTCGTCCTGTCAGCGTCTATTTTTCGACGCCCTTGATCTTTCCCCACTGGCGCGCGGCGGTGTAGCCGAGATAGCCGGTGCCGAAGAGCGCGTAGAGCGATTCCGGGATGCCGGAGAGATAGGCGTTCATGCTGGCCGCAATCCCCTTTGCCATGTCGGGCTGGACCGCGCCGATCAGGCCCATCGGGATCGCCCACAACAGCAGCGCATACATGACGTAGAGGAAGCTGGGGCGGGCGCGGCTGGTCCAGGGGTCGGGGGACTGCGCTTCGGCGACGATCGCCGAGAGCTGGGTGCGGACGGCCTCCATCTCCTGCGTGCCTTGCAGCTTGAGCAGTTCGAGCTTGGCGGCGTCGCGCGCCTTGGGGTCGGGGATGATCTTGTCGATCAGGCCGGCAATGGGGCCGATCAGGCTGGCGATGACACTCATGGTGGATCTCCCGATGGGGCGTGGAAGTTTACACTGGCTTTACACTATCGGCGATCATCACGAACCGATGCGGTTCGCGAGCCAGCCGTAGAGAAAGGCTTCGTTGGCGGGGCGGCTTTCGGCGAGCGCGATGTAGCGTTCGCCCTGCAGCGCCTCGACCGCCTTGAGCAGCACGCGCTCGCCCGCTGCGCCGCGCGTGTCGAGAAAGCTGGCGAGGGCGGCGAGGGTGACGGGGCCGATCTGGCCGTCGACGCCCATGTCGGGATAGTCGCGGCCATTGCGGTTGAGGCCGTTGAGGGCGCGCTGCAGGAAGCGCGCGGCGACCGCCGGCCCCATGTTGACGCCGGTGTCGAACAGCTCCGCAGCGAGGGCGGGCGCGCGCTGCGCGACCTGATCGAGGCGGGGACGCAGCCAGTAGAGACGGCGGTAGATGGCGGCGGCTTCGCTGCGCGGAAAGACGCGCATGTCGCCAGCATAGCCATGCGCGCGGGCGACGCGCTGTGTCACGCCCCAGCGGGTCGGGCCGCCCCGGTCGGCGGGGTGGTCGCTATAGCCGCCCTCGCGGGCGATCACGTCGTCGATGAGTTGATCGATGGTCATGGTTTGCTCCTCTTCACCGACTCGGGATAACCTATATGGTTTGTTGTAGGAAAGGGGGGTGTCGTTGTTCTCACCGATCGAAGAAGCTGGGCCCCGGCTCAAGGCCGGGGTGACGAAGGGGTGGGGAGCGGTTAGATGGGGTCATGGCCAAGACACGACCCGATCAGCTGCTCGTCGAACGCGGGCTTGCCGAGAGCCGCACGCGCGCGCAGGCGCTGATCCTGGCGGGGCTGGTGTTCAGCGGCGACAGGCGCGTGGACAAGCCGGGGCAGGCGATCGCGCCCGATGCGCCGCTGACCGTCAAGGGGCGCGATCATCCCTGGGTGTCGCGCGGCGGGGTCAAGCTGGCACATGGGCTGGATCATTTCGGGATCGACCCGGCGGGCATGGTGGCGATCGATGTGGGATCGTCGACCGGGGGCTTTACCGATGTGCTGCTGAGCCGGGGCGCGACCCGCGTCTATGCGGTGGACAGCGGGACCAACCAGCTGGCGTGGAAGCTGCGGCAGGATGCGCGCGTGGTGGTGCATGAACAGACCAGCGCGCGGGTGCTGACGCCGACGCATATCCCGGAGCCGATCGACATCGTGGTGTGCGATGCGAGCTTCATCGCGCTGTCCAAGGTGCTGGAGCGGCCGTTCGCGTTCGTGCGCGAAGGGGCGTGGGTGGTCGCGCTGATCAAGCCGCAGTTCGAGGCGGGGCGCGGCGAGGTCGGCAAGGGCGGCGTGGTGCGCGATCCTGCGGTGCATGAGCGGGTGTGCGCCGAGGTCGTCGGCTGGCTGGAGGGGCTGGGCTGGGAGGTTGCGGGGGTGACGACCAGTCCGATCACCGGGCCGGAGGGGAATGTCGAATTTCTGGTCGCGGCACGGGCTGTTCGTGTCGGATCGCCTGAGTAAATCCTGTTATGGGTATGGTCGCCAAATCATGACGGATTGAGGACTCGACAGCGCCCCCGGTTCCATGCAGCATGTGCCCTGCTCTAGGGGGTAGGGTATTATGCGCATTCCATTGATTGCCACCGCGACCGATCTGTTCCGTGAAGTGCCGGAGGAACCGGTGCAGCGCGAGCCGCGCTTGCTCACCTATATCGAGGCATTTGCGGCCTGTGGGGTGCTGGTCGCGGCGGGTCTGATGCTGACCTAGCCCGAATAGGCGCTAAATCAGCTTCGCGCGTTCCGCCGCACGCACGGCGGTGCGGCCGACCGGCGGTGGCTTGGCGGGATCGGGCCAGGCGGGGGCGGTGGTCCAGCCGAGATGGGGGAGGCTGACGCTGCGCTTGCCCGACAGGTCGGTGCGCGCGACGATCAGGCCCTTTTCCTCGATATGCGCCATCATGCGCTTGGCGCGGCCCATCGAGCTGGTGCCGTAGAGCGCGGCGATGCGCGCGTCCGAGGGGCAGGGCTCGCCCGCGCGCGCGGCCCTGGCGATGCCGAGGAAGGGGGCGAGCATTTCCTCGGGCAAGGAGGCGGCGAGGGTGAGGGCGTCGTCCCAGCCGGCGCGGTCGGTGATCCCGGCGCGGGCGAGCGCGAGCGCGCTGCGGAAGGCGGGCAGATCCATGCCGGAATCGACGCCGCGCATTTTGCAGCGGACGCCATAATCCTGAAAGATCGTGGCCAGCGGGGCGCGGCTGTCCTCGGCGCCGATTTCGGCGAGGATCGCGCGGCGGATCTCTTCCTGTTCGCCTTCCTCCAGCACCGGCATGTCGGGGACCGGCGCGGGCGCGGGGGCGGCGACGGCACGCATCAGATCGGCCATCGGTACGGGCGCTGGCGGGGGCGGGGGTGGCAGCTCGTCCGCGCTCGGCGGGGCGAAGAGCATGTCGCGCATGTCCTCCGTCGGTGCGGTGGGGAGCGGGGTGAGCTTGGGGCTGACCGCCCTTGACCCGGTCTGGACCGCGCCGATGCGGATGGCTGTAGGGCGGCGCGTGATGGCGGGGCCGAGCGCGAGAAATTCGCCGCGCGCGAGGTCGCGGATCGTGTCGGCCTGACGCCGGTCCATGCCGAGCAGGTCGGCGGCGCGGGCCATGTCGATGTCGAGAAAGGTGCGGCCCATCAGGAAGTTGGACGCTTCGGCGGCGACGTTCTTGGCGAGCTTCGCGAGGCGCTGGGTGGCGATGACGCCGGCCAGGCCACGCTTGCGGCCGCGGCACATGAGGTTGGTCATCGCGGCGAGCGAGGTGCGGCGGGCTTCTTCGGTCACTTCGCCGGCAGCGGCGGGGGCGAAGAGCTGGGCTTCGTCCACCACGGTGAGGACCGGGTACCAATGCTCGCGCGGGGCGTCGAACAGGGCGGAGAGAAAGGCTGCGGCGGCGCGCATCTGGCCGTCGATTTCGAGCCCTTCAAGGTTGAGGACGACGGATGCGCGGTGTTCGCGGACGCGCAGCGCAAGGCGGGCGAGTTCGGTGAGGCTGTATTCGGCGGCGTCGACCGCGATATGGCCGAAGGCTTCGGACAGGCTGACGAAATCGCCCTCCGGATCGACCACCACCTGCTGGACATAGGCGGCGCTGCCTTCGAGCAGGCGGCGCAGCAGATGCGACTTGCCCGAGCCCGAATTGCCCTGAACGAGCAGTCGGGTGGCGAGCAACTCCTCCAGATCGACGGCAACCGGGTTGCCGCCGCTGTCGAGTCCCATGTCGATACGGGCGGTCATCGCTGGGGGCTTTGGCGTATCGCGGGGGGTGGGGGCAAGAGGTGTTTGGTCGCGATCGCTTCGCCGGGGCGGACCGGGCCGGGTCGGTTCTGGCAGGCGGAGCGGGGGACCGGCATTATTTTCGTGGCGGAAGCGTGATGGTCGTGGCGACGCCGTCGCGGCGCGGGTCGGCGCCGCCGTCGAATTTGCCGTCGCGGATCATGACGCCGTGGAGGCCCGAATCCTCGCCGGTGCCGCCGCGCACGGTGACGCCGCGTTCGGCCATTGCGGCGCGGAGGTCGGGGCTGAACTTGTCAGCCTCGCCATTGAAGCTGCTGCCGCGTGCGACGAGGTTGGGGAGCGCGATGGCGTCGGCGACGGGGAGTTTCCAGTCGATCATGCCGACCAGCGCCTTGGACACGTAACCCAGGATCGCGTTGCCGCCGGGCGAGCCGATCGCGCCGGCGAGGCTGCGGTCGGGGTACAGGATGACGGTCGGGACCATTGAGGAGCGCGGGCGCTTGCCGGGCTGAATCGCGTTCGGGCCGCTGGGCACGAAGGAGAAGTCGGTCATCTGGTTGTTGAGGAAAAAGCCGTCGACCATGCGGCCGCTGCCGAAGATGCTTTCGACCGTGGTGGTCATCGACACCGCATTGCCGTCGCCATCGATGACGATGAAGTGCGAGGTGCCGGCGACTTCGCTGGTGGCGTCGATGCGCGCGGCGATGGCGCCGGGGGGCGTGCCGGCGCTGGGTGCGGGACCGGCGCGGTCGCCGATCAGCGCGGCGCGGCTGGCGACATAGCCGGGGTCGAGCATGCCCCTGACCGGGACCGTGGCGAGATCGCCGACATAGGCGTCGCGGTCGGCATACATCAGGCGGCTGGCCTCGGCATATTTGACCCAGGCGATCGCGTCATTGGGGCCGCGTGCTGCGATATCGGTCCGCTCGATCATCGCCATCAGCTGCAACAGGCCGACGCCCGAGGAGGGCGGGGGCGGGGCGCAGAGAATGTAGCTGCGATAGGGGTTGCACAGGCCTTCGCGCACGACCGGCTTGTAGGCGGCGAGGTCGGCCTGCGTCATGCTGCCGGCAAGTTCGCCCTCGCGGACCTTGGCGACGATGCGGCGGGCGGTTTCGCCCCGGTACATCGCGTCCGGACCCTGCGCGGCGAGGCGGCGGAGGAAGGCGGCGTAGGCGGGGTTGCGCAGCGTGTCGCCGGCCTTGATCCTGCTGCCATCGGCGTTGCGGAAATAGGCGAGCGAGTCCGGGGTGCTGGCCTGGGGGACGCCGGAATTGACGAAGCGGCCGAGCCGGGCGGTGACGGTGAAGCCGTTGGCGGCGGTTTGCTGCGCGTCGGTGAACAGATCGCGCCATTTGAGCTTGCCATGCTGGCCCTGCGCCAGTGCCAGCATGCGGACGACGCCGGGGACGCCGGTGGCGCGGCCGGAGAGGACGGCGGTGCGGAAGGACAGCGGCTTGCCGTCCGGTCCCATCAGCATGTCGGGGGTGGCACCCGCCGGGGCGGTTTCGCGGCCGTCATAGACGGTCACGGCGCGGGTCTTGGCGTCATAGCGGACCATGAACGCGCCACCGCCAAGGCCGCTGCTCTGCGGCTCGACCAGGCTGAGCATCGCCTGCACCGCGACGGCGGCGTCGACCGCGCTGCCGCCACGCCGCAGGACGTTGAGGCCAGCCTCGACCGCGAGCGGGTGGGCGGCGGCGACGAATGCCTGGCGCTCGGGGGCTGCGACGGGGGCGGGGGCGGGGGCGGCAGTCTCGACCGTGCCGTGCGGGGCGCAGGCGGTGAGGCCGGTCGCGGCAAGCGCGAGCAGGAAGTGGGCGCGGCTCAGCTTGGCCAGGAACATGGATGGACTCCGTTTCACGCTGTCATATGCCCCTTGCACGCGGGAGGGGGCTGTTTTCACATGGATTCCCGGGCGTGGTAGCGATCCACGTTCATCTCCCCCTCCCAGCGCGCGACGGCGGTGGCGATGGCGAGGTCGGAGGTGACGTTGGGCACGGTGCGGGTCATGTCAAGGATGCGGTCGAACGGCAGGATGAAGCCGACGACGATTGCGGTCTGTTCGGGCGTGATGCCGATCGCGTGGAGCACGGCGGCGAGGACGAACAGCGAGCCTGACGGGACCGGCGCGACGCCCATCGCGGCGATGGTGGTGGTGGCGGCGATCAGCAGATAGTCGGTCATCGTCAGATCGACGCCGAATGCCTGAGCCGAGAACAGGGTGAGCATCGCGATATACATCGCCGCGCCGTCCATCCCGATGGTGGCGCCGAGCGGGAGGACGGTCGAGGCGACCGGCTTGGATACGCCAAGGTTACTCTCGGCAACGCGGATCGCGACGGGGAGGGTGGCGCTGCTCGACGAGGTCGAGAAGCCGACCATGATCGCGTCGGCAATGCCGCGGAAAAAGGGCAAAGGCGAGAGCCACGCCATCAGCCGCACCACGATCAGGCCGTGGATCAGCAATGTGACGATGGCGGAGCCGATAACGACGCACAGGCCGAGTTTGAGCACCGCGAGGAAGCTGGACGGGCCGGTGGTGCCCATCACGACCGCGATGAGCGCGAACACGCCGAACGGCGCGGTTTCCATCACGAAGCCGACGATCTTGAGCATCACTTCGGACCCGGCGTTGAGCAGCTGGCGCACCGGCTCCGCGCCCTTGCCCGCCGCGATCACGCCCGCGCCGACGAGAATGGCGAAGAAGATCACCGCGAGCGTCTTGCCATCGGCCATCGCGCCGATCGGATTGTCGGGGATGATCTCCATGAACATCTGCGCAGTGTCGGGCGGGGTGCCCATCGCCTTGGGCACGGCGCCGGCGAAGCTCGCGCCCAGGCCGGGGGCGATGAGGGTGGCGACGACCAGGCCGGTGGTGACGGCGAGCGCGGTGGTGAAGACGTACATCGCCAGCGTCTTGACGCCGATGCTGCCGAGCCGCTTGGGATCGGCGAGCGCGGCGACGCCCGATGCAATGGTGAGGAACACCAGCGGCACGACCAGCATGCGGATCAGGCGGACGAACAGGGTGCCGATCCAGCCGATCGCGGTCGCGCCCTCACCCCAGGCATAGCCGACCGCCGCGCCGAGCACGAGCGCGCCGAGGATGCGTTTCCACAGGTCGATCCCGAACCACCAGGCAAAGGCGCGACCGACAGGGCCGCGTCGTGCGGGGGGATCGGACAGGGTGGCGTCGGTCATGCGGGACAATTCCATTCGGGTTGGCGCGGTTTGGGTAATGGACGTCCGGCGAGCCTATCGGTCAGCTTGCCCTTGTCCACCGCGAACTGGCCGTTGACGAGCACATAGCGGACGCCAGTGCTGGGCACGTCCGGCCGGTCATAGGTTGCGCGTTCGGCATAAATGCGGGCGTCGAGGATCGCGATGTCGGCGAATTTGCCCGGCGCGAGGATGCCGCGATCGGGCAGGCCGAGGATCTGCGCGGTCTGCGCCGAGGAGCGCTGGACGAAGCGTTGGGGCGTCATCAGCTTTTTCTCGCGCACGAACAGGCGCCAGCCGCGCGCGAAGCTGCCCATGCGGCGGGGGTGGCCGTTGGTGGCGTCGGATGAGGTGACGACCCAGCTCTGGCGCGCAAAGGCGTCGATGTCGGGTTGCGTCATGTTGAAGCTGGCGATGCTGGTGCCGGGATCGGCGATCAGGATGCGCGCGGCGGCGTCGAGCGGGTCGCGTTTCCACTGGGCGGCGAGGGCGTCGAGGCGCTGGCCCTGATGCGGGCCGCTGACCATCAGGATGGCGTGCGCGCCGCCGCGGATGCGGAGTTGTTCGGCCATTTCCGTGCGGAGTTGCGGATCGAGCGCCTTGAGCTTGGCGACCATTGCGGGGGCGCCGCCATCCTGCGCGCGGCGGGGGACGAGCGCGGCGGCGAGCGCGGTGCTGGAGGCTTCCCACGGATATTGGTCGGCGGTGATGGTGACGCCGGATTTCTGCGCGGTCACGATATGGGCGATGACCCTGGGGGCCATGCCCTGAACGTCGGCGCCGAGTGCCTTGATATGCGCGATGTGCAGCGGGAGCCTGGCGTCGCGGGCGATGGTGACGGCTTCGTCGATCGCGGGGATCAGGCCGATGCTGGCGCTGCCCTCGTCGCGCAGATGGGTTTCGTAGATGCCGTTGAAGCGCCCCGCGACGCTGGCGAGCGCGGCGACTTCGGGGGTCTTCGCGAAACTTTGCGGGGCGTAATAGAGCCCGGCGGACAGGCCGAGTGCGCCGTCGCACATCGCGCGGGCGACGTGCCCCTGCATCGTCGCGCGTTCGGCGGGGGTGGGCGCGCGGTCGCGGTTGCCGACGACCTGAAGCCGGATCGTGCCGAAGCCGGTGAAGCTGGCGATATTGGGACCGGTCGGGTTGGTGGTCAGGCTTGCGAACAGGGCGGCGATGTCCGCCTCGCCGCCGCCGTCATTGCCGATGACGATGCTGGTGACGCCCTGCAGCAGATGGTTGGCGAGCTGACGCCTTGTCGCATCGGGCGCGCGGGCATCGGGGCCGCTATGCGTGTGCGGGTCGATAAAGCCGGGGGTGACGGTGAGGCCGCGCGCGTCGATGCTGCGCCGCGCGGTGATGCCGCGCGGACGAACGCCGATATAGAGGATGCGGTCGCCGTCCACCCCGATCTCCGCCACCCGCGCCGGGGTGCCGGTGCCGTCAATGACCTGGCCATTGGTGATGACCAGGTCGATCGTGCGGGGACGTGGGGGCGCCTCCCCAGATGGAGAGGGGGTCAAGAAGAGCAGAGTGGTCAGGCCCAGCAGCCGCATCAGAACCGCCTGCGGATCGTGTCATTCATGATTGTCACGTTTCTGTTTCCCGCCAGCATCTGGCCCCCCTGCGTCCGAGGCGCTTTCAGCCCGGTTCCTCGATGAGTTCAGCGATCCGTTCCGCGCTGCCAGCGGCATAGGTCCAGCCCAATGCGCCATGCCCGGTCGCCGCGATTACGCCCGGCGCGATGGTCCGGGTGATCGGCAGCGAGTTCGGGGTCATCGGTCGCAGGCCGGCCCAGCTCGATTCTATTTGGGCATAATCGGCCGCCTGAGGCAACGCCGCGCGCGCACTGTCGACCAGCACGCGCAGCCGCGCCGGTTCGACGCGCGTGTCACGCTTGCCCAGTTCGGCCAGCCCCGCGATCCGCATGCGGTTGCCGATGCGCGCGAACACGACGCGGTTGGCGACATCGGTGATGCTCGCGCTCGGCGCTGCGGGGCCGGGGGGGAGGGTGATCGAATAGCCCTTCATCGGCTGAATCGGCAGCCGCACCCCAAGCTGGCGGGCGAGCGCGACCGAACCGGTGCCGGCGGCAAGGATGATGCGATCGGCGCTGACGCGCACCCCCTCGGTCGTGACGAGTGCGGGGCGGGAGCCAGTGACGACGAGCCGGTCGATGCCGACCCCCATCATCGAACTGCCCCCCGCGCGCAGCAGCGCATCATGCGCGCTGACGCAGAAACGGTGCGGATCGCCGACCTCTTCGTCGCTTGTGTGGAGCGCGCCGACGATCTCGTCCCGGATCGGCGCGAGCATCGGTTCGGCGGCGACCGCGCCATCGGGGTCGAGGATTGCCTGAACGACGCCGTGCCGGGCCTTCAGCGCCGCCATTTCCTGCGCCGCGTCGAACGAGGACTGGCTGCGGTAGAGATGGATCTTGCCCGGGGCGCCATGTCCGAAATCGAGCTGGTGCCGCGCGGCGAGGCCGGCAAGCGCGGTGCGCGAGCGCGCGGCGAGCGTCAGCCCCGCAAGCGTGTTGTCGCGAAAGCGCGTGGCGCTGCCGTTACGCAGAAAGGCGAAGGCCCAGGCGATGAAATCGGGGTCGAGCCGCAGATGGAAGCGCAGCGCGCGATCAAGGCCGAGCAGCACGCGCGGGATCTGTGCCAGCGTCGATGGGCTGGCCAGCGCATCGGTATAGCCATAGCTGAGCTGGGCACCATTGGCGAAGGAGGTGCCCAGCCCCGGCCCCTTCGCGCCGTCGATCACCGTCACGCGATGGCCGCGCTCCGCCAAGGTCAGCGCCGCCGCCATGCCGACCACGCCCGCGCCAAGCACGATCACGTCGCGCGCAGCGGTCATGCGGCTTTCAGGTCCGGATTGCGGACAGTCAGCAGGCGTCTCCCACATATGCCACGGACAGGCGGTCCGGACACGCGGCAGGATCAGACATTAAGGTCCGCTGGCCGTACGAATACCGCCCATTTGCTGTCTGAAGTATAAACCGGGTCTATGGCTTTGCCCGGTTCTCCTCAAGGACTTGCTGGAAGGTGCGCAGAAAGGCGCGGGCGGCGCGCGATGGCTGGCGCTCCTCCAGCGTGACCCAGGAGATGGTGAAGCGCAGCGGCGGATCGGTCGGCCGCCAGGTAAAGCCCGGCGCGCGCCAGGCCCGGGCAGTGAATTCGTCGATCACCGTCACGCCGCGCTCAAGCTGGGCAAGGCGGGCGGCGATGAAGAAGGTCTGCACCGACACGGTTTCGCGGAAAGTGATGCCGCGCACGCGGGCGGCTTCAGTCAGCACCGCGCCGATCGGCCCGGCAGCCGCGACGCCGATCACGTCGCGGTCGGCGAGCTGATCGAGCGGGAAGCGCGCGTTCGACTCCGGGAACATGCCCTCAGGAAACTGCACGACCAGTTCCCCTTCGGCCATCGCTTCGCGCGCCAGGCGGGGGTGCGGGGGCGGGGTATAGGCGATGGCGACATCCACCTCACGCTCGATCAGCGAGCGGAGCAGGTCGTCATGATGATGGGTGTGGACTTCGAAGGTGACGCGCGGCCAGTCGCGGCGGAACAGCGCCATCGCCTGCGGCACCATGTCGAGCGCGAGGCTGGGCACGATGCCGAGCCGGATATGCCCGCCGCCCGAATGGGAGAGGTTGCGCGCGGTGAGCTGCAGCGTGCCGAGCCGGTCGAACAGATCGCCCGCCTCACGCATCAGCGCATGCGCCTCATCGGTCGGGATCAGACGGCCGCGCGAGAGCTGGAACAGGCGAAAGCCGAGATTGTCCTCGGCATGGTGCAGCGTTTTGGACACCGAGGGTTGCGAAACGCCGAGCGCGCGGGCGGCGGCACTGATCGAGCCGTGCTGATAGACGGCGTGGACGATCTCAAGCTGGCGCAGGCGCATCGGTTCGGACCCCAGGCTGGTGCTGCACCGGCTTTGGGGGGTGCAGGGGGAAGGACGGATTGAGCCGCAGATCGGTCAATCGGGCGGAGCCGCCGGCTGTGGATCGGGATCGGTGGCATTCGCATCGAGCAGATCGGCAGAGGCGTTGAGCTGTGCCGCTTCGTCGGGTGAAACCGCGGTCGTGTCGTCCGTCCGGTTGCAGGCCGCCAGCAATGCAAAGGGCAGCAGAATGATGAGGCGCATCTATCCCCCGGAATGTGCGGGGCGCATGGGTGGCGGCCCCGATGGGTGCAATCGATCCCCGTCCCGGCGGGGGCGGGATGCAAGCAGTTGAAACGTCAATTCTTGTCGCCTTCGGTGTCGGTGGCAACAGCGGCGTTGCCGAGACGGTCGGCGGTGTTTTCGGCATCGTCGAGCGCGCTGTCAGTCGCCGCTTCGACATCGTCGACCGCTTCGCTCATGGTGGCATTGCCATCGGCACCGATCGCTTCCGCCGCCTCTGCCGTCTCGTTCCGGGCCTTGTCGCTGCAGCCGGCAAGGCCGAGCGCGGCCAGTGCGGCGAGCGGAAGAAGGGCCTTCATCATCTGATATCCTCTCTGGAACGGGGTCCGTTGCGGGCACGACGCCTGGGCCAAGACTAGGTTCCGTTTCGGGCGAGTGCAATCGGTGGCAAAATGGCGGGGCAAAGCACTTGCCTATATCGGCCCATTTCCCTAGATCGACGCTGTAGTCGGCCGCCCGTGGAGGGCGGCCCTTATTGTTTCTGGAGATGTTGACGTGGCTCAGCCGCTCATGCCGCATGCGACCGCTTCCTGGCTGGTCGACAATACAGCACTCAGTTTCGAACAGATCGCCGAGTTTTGCGGGCTGCACATTCTGGAGGTGCAGGCAATTGCGGACGACACTGCCGCGACCAAGCTGACCGGTCGCGATCCGGTGCGCGCGCACGAACTGACGCTGGAGGAAATCGAGAAGGGCCAGGCCGATCCCGATTACCGGCTGAAGATGAGCAAGGGGCCGGAGCAGGTCCGCCGCACCAAGGGCCCGCGCTATACCCCGGTATCGAAGCGTCAGGACAAGCCCGACGGCATCGCCTGGATCATCCGCAACCATCCGGAGATTTCGGACGGCGCGATCGGCAAGCTGATCGGCACCACCCGCACCACCATTGCCGCGATCCGTGACCGCACCCATTGGAACATCGCCAACATCGTGCCGAAGGACCCGGTGACTTTGGGCCTGACCAGCCAGCGCGAGCTGGACACGGCGGTGTCGAAGGCGGCCAAGGCAGCGGGCATCGAGGCCCCGGTCGACACCCGTCTGGAAGGCGATCGTGAAGCATTGCTGGAGCAGCTGCGCGCCGAGCGCGAGGCCGCGTCGCGTGAGGCCGATGCGACCCCGGAACTGGACCGGGACACGCTGTTCAAGAGCTGATCGACAGGAGTTGATCGACAGGGGCGGTATCGCCATCCGGATCGGATTTTCCTTCCCCCTCCGCAGGTGGGGAAAGGGGGAAGGACTGCCGGTGCGAATGCCGCGGCTCCCCCGTTTTCGGTTTGCCGGTATCATGACGGCGCGCGGACTCGACAAGCAGGTCCCGCGCCGCCAATGGGTCGGCTATGGCTGATCCGGCACGATCCCGCGATGTTTCGCTGACCCAGGACGAGAGCTTCGTCGCGACCAGCCATCGCGGGTTGACCTATCCCCACGGAGAATCCGTGCCGGCCGCTGGCGAAGCGATCGCGGTTGCGCCCGGCGTGCACTGGGTCCGCATCCCGCTGGCAGGGCCGCTGAACCATATCAATTGCTGGCTGGTCGCCGATGGCGATGCGACGACGATTGTCGATACCGGGCTGAATGCCGAATCTGCGATGGAGGCGTGGCATGCGCTGTTCGATGCGGAACCGCTGGCATCGGCACCACCGGCGCGGGTGATCTGTACCCATTTTCATGCCGATCATATCGGCCTTGCCGGGTGGCTGTGCCGCAAGTTCGATGCGCCGATCTGGATGACGCGCGGCGAGTGGCTGACCGGGCGCCTGCTGGTCGCCGACGCGCGCGATGCGGTGCCGGATGAACAGATCGCCTTCTGGCGCGCGGCGGGTTGGGATGACGAGCAGATCGCGGCCGCGAGCGCCAAGGGCTTTGGCCGGTTCCGCCGCATGGTCGCACCGCTGCCGCTGGGCTATCGCCGGATCGTCGATGGCGAGGCGATTGCGATTGGCGATGCGACGTGGCGGGTGGTGGTCGGATCGGGGCATTGTCCGGAACATGCGTGCCTGTGGAACGAAGCCGATGGCGTGCTGATCGCGGGGGATCAGGTGCTGCCGCGGATCAGTTCCAACGTCTCGCTGGGCGTGAGCGAGCCTGAAGCCGATCCGCTGGGCGAATGGCTGGCGTCGATCGACCGGCTGCTGGAACTGCCCGGCGATCTGCTGGTGCTGCCGGCGCATGGTGCGCCGTTTACCGGGCTGCACACGCGGCTGGCTGCGCTGCGTGACGAGCATCGCAAGCGGCTCGACATGCTGGCCGCGCATCTGACGGAGCCGCGCCGCGCGGTCGATTGTTTCGGGCGGATGTTCCGGCGGACGATCACCGGCGACATGCTGGGCCTCGCCACCGGCGAGACGCTGGCGCATCTGCGGCGGCTGGAGGTCGAGGGACGTGCGGTGCGTGAGGTCCGGGACGGCGCGTGGTGGTATAGGAAAAAAGGTTAGGCTAGCGTTGCGTCGCCGGGGACCGCGAATCTGGAGAGCGATGCGATGTGCGACGATCTGACCAACGCCGATAATGAGAAGCTGCTCAAGGGCATCAGCCGGCGTGATTTCGGGGTAATGGCGGGCGCGGCGAGTCTGGCCGCTTTGTTGCCGGCTCCGGCCAATGCCAAGGAGGTGAAGGGGCGCGACGTCACCTTCACCACGCCGGACGGCACTGCCGACGGATATTTCGTTGCGCCGACGAGCGGGCGGCATCCGGCGGTGCTGGTATGGCCGGACGTGATGGGGATGCGCCCTGCCTTCCGCCAGATGGGCGAGCGGCTGGCGCAGTCGGGCTTTGCGGTGCTGACGGTCAATCCCTTTTACCGGTCGGTGAAGGGCCAGTTCCTGCAGCCGGGTGAGAGCTTTGCCGACCCGGCGGTGCGGGCGAAGATCGGGCCGTGGCGCGCGCTGCTGACCCCCGACGCGGTGGTGCGCGATGCGACCGCCTATGTCGCCTGGCTGGATCAGCAGAAGGAGGTCAACACCAAGCGCGGGGTCGGCACCACCGGCTATTGCATGGGCGGGCCGTTCACGATGCGCACCGCAGCGGCGCTGCCCAAGCGGGTGCGTGCGGGCGCGTCCTTCCACGGGGGCGGCATCGGCACCGACAAGCCGGACAGCCCGCATCTGCTGGTCCCGCAGATGCAGGCGCAATTCCTGTTCGCGGTCGCCGAGAATGACGACAAGCGCAATCCGGGTGAGAAGGAACTGGTGCGCACGGCCTTTGCCGACGCGAAGCTGAAGGCGGAGATCGAAGTCTATCCGGCCAACCATGGCTGGTGCCCGCCCGACAGCCAGGTGTACGATCAGGTTCAGGCGGAAAAGGCGTGGACGCGTTTGCTGGCGACCTTTGCGGGGCTGTGAGGCGCGCTGATCCTCCCCTGCAAGGGGCGTTTCGGGCTTGACCCGCGCCTCGATTTTGTTTCTATTTCGTTCTCAATGAACGCGGAGGGACGACCATGACGCTGACGCTCTATACCAACCCGATGTCGCGCGGGCGGATCGCGCGCTGGGCGCTTGAGGAAGCGGGGGCCGAGTATCAGACCGTGGTGGTTGATTGGCGTAACAAGACATCCGAGTTCTTATCGGTCAATCCGATGGGGAAGGTTCCTGCGATCGTCCATGATGGCGTGGTGGTGACTGAATGTGCGGCAATCTGTACCTATCTGGCCGATGCATTTCCGGCGGCGAAGCTGGCGCCGCCGGGCGAGGCGCGCGGGGCCTATTATCGCTGGCTGTTCTTCGCCGCCGGACCGCTGGAGCAGGCGGTGACGAGCCGGGCAATGGGCTGGGACGTCGGCAATGATCCGCAGAAACAGGGGACGCTGGGCTTTGGCGATTTCGACCGGACGATCGACACGCTGGATGCGGCGGTAAGTGCGGCGGGCGACGGCTGGCTGGCGGCGGATCACTTCACGGCGGCGGACCTGTATGTCGGCGCGCATCTGAGCTGGGGTACGCAGTTCGGCACGATCCCGAAGCGCGAGTCCTTCGTGGCTTTTGTCGCGCGGGTGCAGGCACGCGCGGCGGCACAGCGGGCCAACGCGCTGGACGATGCGCTGATGGCGGTGCCGGCGGCGGGGTGAGGGGTCAATCTGTTCCCCTCCCTGAAAGGGAGGGGCTAGGGGTGGGTTAGCGCTGGGCGAGGCTCGATGCCTCGACCAGCGCTTCGTAGCGACAGGCATAGATTCTTTTAGAGCGCGCAGACGCGCGCACCCACCCCCGCCCCCTCCCTTTCAGGGAGGGGAGATGACGTCACCCCACCAGGCGCGAACCCAGTTTCGCCGCGAGATATTCGAGGTTGGCGATGCGGCGCCACACCGCGTTGTCGTTGATCGCGGACAGGTTGAAGAAGCGGCGCATCGCCGGGAAATCGAGGTCGATGACGCGGCCCATATAGTCGGGGGTCAGCGCGCCGCCATGTTCGTCCCCCATCGGGCCGAGGCGGCGGCGCAGCGCGTAAGTATGGCGGCGCAACCAGACCGGGCGGATGCGGGTGAGCCATTCGGTGCGGCGATGCGCGAAATTGGGCGGCCCCGCAAAGTCATGGCCATAGGCCGAGGGCTGGGCGGCGAGGACGGGATCGATCGCGTTGAGCAACGCCGCCTCGAACCGCCCGGCATATTTGAGCGGCATCGGCAGCGTCATCGCTTCGGCAACCACGCGGTGGTCGAGAAAGGGCATGAGATAGGGGCTGAAGCGGGCTTCGAGGCTGATCTCGCGCCCGAACAGCGCGCGGCAGCGGATGCGGGGATAGATCTGCTCGACGCGGTTGCGCGCGAGCTTGCCCGTTGCATCGGGCGGGGCGAGCGATGCGGCGATCTTGTCCGCGATCGCGTCGATAAAGCCGCGCGGGTCGAAGTCAGCGGTCGCGTCGGCCGGGGTGAAGCGCGCGAAAAAGGTCTGGGCGATGTCGTGGGCGGTGAAGCGGCGGTCGGGGAGGTAGAAGAAGTTGCGGTAAATCTCGCCGCACCCGCCCGACACGGCGAGTGCACCATCGGCGTGGCGGGCAAGCTGGGCAGCGCCATTGGTGCCATTGTCGAAGATGTTGCCAAAGGTCGGAAGGCCGTCGAACTGACGATAGTTGCGATCGACCAATTCGGGAAAGGCATCGGGCGGGACGACGCCATCTTCCTTGTCGAGCCATTCGATCGGGAAGCCGAGTGCGGTGCCGATCGCTTGCGCGATGACGACATCTTCATCGTCCGGCACACCATAGACATAGAGGTGCGGTGCACAGCCACAGGCGCGCAATGCCGCCAGGACAAGACGCGAGTCGAGCCCGCCCGACAGCGGTGCGCGGACATTGCCGCCCAGCGCATCGACATGCGCCCCGACAATTGCGAGCAACCGGTCGCGCTGATGCGCAATGCGATCCGGCAGCGCGTCGCTGCTCGGTGCGGCGGGCAGCGGCTTGGCGACTTTGTGCCGGATCGTACCGGTCGCGGTCAGTTCGACGACGCTGTTGGGCGACAGGGTCTTGAGCTGTTCGAACACCGTGTCATCGCCGACCGGCATGACGTTGAAGACGAGTTCATACACGCCCTGTGCGTCGAAGCGGAGCCGGGGGAGCGCGCGCGCGGCGGCGAGGAAGGTCGTGGCGAAGACGCGGTCGTCGGAATCGTGGAACAGCTGGAACGCCGAGAAATAGTCGCCGAACAGGAAGCTGCGGCCACCGCGCCGGACCAGCGCGACGAACTGCCCGCCGAGCCGGTCCCAGTCGAGTGCGAGCGGGTCCATCGCGAGCAGGGCGGCGAGCGCGGCTTCGCCCATCTTGCCATCGGCGACCAGCGTCCCGGCGACCGCGACGATATCGTCGCCGCGCTGGAGCAATGATGGCGGACCGGCGATGATGTGGCCGGCATGGAGCAGGGTCCAGCCGGGGAATGACGTTTCGACAGGCGCGGGGAAGCCCTGTTCCGACAGCACCGCGCGGGCCTCGCCCAGCGCGGTCTCGGCGTAGCGCGGGTCATCGGTGCGGACTAGGAACAGGCTGGCCATATGCGGACCCTAACCGATCATGCCGTCGCTGGCGCGGGCGATGTGCTGCCCTTCCTACCCATTGGGCGAATGCCTTCCTCCGCCCGCTTGCGCGCGAGATAGGTGTCGAGGCCGATCTGGGCGCCGACCAGCATGTAGACGAACGGATTCAGTGCGATCCCGACGAACAGTGACCCGAACAGATAGATGATGTGCCCATGCTGAAGCGCGGTGGCGAGCGGGGCGATCCACGCCTTGTCCGGGGGCACGTCGCGGTAACGGCGGCGCAGCACCTCCATCCGCAGGATGCCGCCTAAATGGATCATCAGCCACAGGATGAAGCCGGGCCAGCCCTGTTCGCCGAGCATTTCAAAGAATGCCGAGTGATAGGCGCGCGACTTGTCGATTTCCGGCGTGCGGACGACAGTGCGGCTGGCGCCTTCGCCGATAATCTCGATCTTGTCATATTTGATTTCGTTCTGGCGATAGGCTTCGAACCCGCCACCCATCGGGTGGGTCTTCACATATTCCCAGGTCCATTTCCAAACCTCGATCCGGGTCGAGGCGCTGGCGTCGGACTGATAGGTCGAGATCGTGCCCATCCGTTCGGTAAAGCTGGCGGGTAGGAACGGGACCGACGCGACCGCGAGGAAGCCGGCGCCGGCGATATAGAGGATGCGCCGCTTGACGTCGCGCAGCATCAGCACCGCGAGCAGGCCGATGCACAGCAGTCCGGTGCGCGCCTGTGTCCCCACCGGCATCAGCAGGCAGGCGAAGATCAGCGCATAGCCGAACGTCTTCACGCGCCAGTCGGGCGGGAAGATCGTGCCATATTTGGTGAACCACAGGATCAGCGGGATCAGGCAGATCGACACGGCGGAAATGATGCTGCCTTCGAACAGGCCGGAATTGTTGTCGACGATCAGCTTGAGCTGGCCATAGCCGCCCCCGCCGAGCGCGGTTTTTACCCCGCCCGCGATGATGATCGTCGCGACCGAGAGCAGCATGAACAGCAGCAGCGCCTCGATCCTAAGCCTTGTCCGCAGCGTGAGGGGGAGGAAGATGGCAAAGGCCAGCGCCTTCCACACCCAGTCCCATTTATACACTGCGTCGATCGGGAAATCGGCGTTGATCGTGGTGTAGTAACACCATCCGAGCAGGGCCAGCATCAGCCCCTGACGCGGGGCGACGCGGACGTCGCGCTTGTCGTCCATCGCCAGCCACGACAGCACCGCGAACCCCACCGCCATCGCCGAAATCGGAAAGGCGTTGAGCAGGAAATAGCTCATCCGCTGGGGCGACACGATGTCGATATAGACATAGGCGAGCACGAACAGGAACGGCCGGCGCAGGCCGAGCGCGAAGATGGCTCCCAGAAAGGCGATGAAGGCGAGATCACGCACCGGGGCGTTTCCAGCCGCGCTTGGGCGGCGGCGGTTTGCCGTCGAGGCTGTCGTCATCGACCGCCGGGCTGTTCACCAGACGCCATGCGACGACGAGCAGCAGCCCGTGGGTTAGCGCGAGAACCAGCGTATCGATCATCGTGCGGAAGGCGATAACCAACTCCGGTTGACGGGGCGTTAAGTGATCGCATGGCAATGGGGCGGGCATGCGGATTC
>CAYMUJ010000051.1:0-18557 GCA_964393565.1 uncultured Stakelama sp.
TGCGCCTCGGCGATCTGGACCGAATTGCGCGTCTTGGTCCCCTCTTCCATCAGCGCCAGCGTCATACCCTCGGTGCCGAGCGCGCTCGCCATGTCGGACGCGGTGCCCGCGTCAAAGGTGATGATCGCCTGAGTCACCGGCACGGCATCGCGCTGGGCATAGACCAGCTCGATCTCGTTCGACAGCTTGGAGCGGATCACCGTCGGAAAGTCGATATCCTTGACCTCGGCAACGCCGGGCAGCGCACCGCGCGTGCCCTTGACCACCTCATCGGCGACCTTGGGCTTTTCCTTCGGCGCGACCACCGCCTCTGCATAGGCTGCGCGCGGCCCCGGCTCGATCGTCAGCGCATAAACCGGGCGCGACAACCACTTGGCGGCCACGTCGCGCGCCTGTTCCGGCGTCACCGCCGCCAGCTGGGCGAGCTGTTTTTTATAATAGCCCGGGTCGTTCATATAGAGTGCGCCCGACGCCAGCGTCACCGCCTTGCCGCCGAACCCGCCGACCGACTCCAGCCCGCGGATGCGCGACGATGCCACGCGCGTCTTGTACCGTTCCAGCTCCTCGCCCGTCGGGCCGCTCTTAAGATAATCGGCGATGATCTCATCCAGCCGCTTGCCCACGGTCGCTGCATCGACGCCCGGACGAACATCGGCGGAGATCAGCACCATGCCGGCCTGCGCCAGGCTCTGGTTGAACGCGCCGACGCCGACCGCCAGCTTTTCCTGCTTGACCAGGATATTGTCGAGGCGCGAGCTGGCAAGGCCGCCGAGCACGCCGATCGACGCATCGAGCACGGTCGAATCCGCGTCGCGCATGCCCGGCACCGCCCACATGCGATAGATGCGGGTCACCGCCACGCGGTCCTTCATCACCTCGCTCTGCGGCGCGACCAGGGTCGGCACCTTCACCTTGGGCTCGACCGTCTTCGGCCCGGCCTTGATCGCGCCGAAATATTTCTCGACCAGCGGACGTGCGGTTCTGGCGTCGATATCGCCGGCCAGCACCAGCACCGCATTGTTCGGGCCGTAATATTGGCGGAACCAGTTCTTCACATCGTCCAGGCTGGCGGCGTCGAGGTCCGCCATCGAACCGATGGTCGAGTGGTGATAGGGACTTCCGACCGGAAACAGCCCTTCGGTAATCTTGTAGCGCAGCAGGCCATAGGGCTGATTGTCGCCCTGGCGCTTCTCATTCTGCACCACGCCGCGCTGCTCATCCAGCTTCGCCTGCGTCACCGCGCCGAGCAGATAGCCCATGCGGTCGCTTTCCAGGAACAGCGCGCGGTCCAGCGCGGCGCGCGGCACGGTCTGGAAATAATTGGTGCGGTCGGCATTGGTGGTGCCGTTGTAATCGGTCGCGCCGACTTCCTTCAGCGGCTCGAAAAACTCGCCCGGCGCGTTCTCTGAGCCGTTGAACATCAGATGTTCGAACAGATGGGCAAAGCCGGTCTTGCCCTTGGGTTCGTGCTTCGATCCCACGTCATACCAGACGGCAACACCGACGATCGGCGCCTTGCGATCGGTATGGACGATGACGCGCAGACCGTTGGCCAGCACGAATTGTTCATAGGGGATGTCCACGCGCTTCACGAGATCGGCGACGGGCACGGCGGCGACCGCCGGTGCCGGGGCCTGCTGGGCATATGCTGGGGCACTGAGCACGACCGCAAGCGCGGTCAGGCTGACAAAGGCTGATTTCATGATGCGATGAGTTCCCGCAGTGGAAGGTATCGATCGCAACAACATACCGGCCTGTCATAAGCGCGCAACCCGTCAGGTGGCGACGACCCGCGCCCTGAACTGCTTGAACTCGGTATCCAGTGCAGCGCTTAATATACGCGCGGTTTCAGTCAGCGCCGCCGCCGCATTGCGGACTTCATCGGCGGATGTTTCCACCGACTGGGCACCGGCGGACAGTGAACCGATCCGTTCGCGCAGCAGCGAAGAGGTCGCCGCCGCATCGGCCGCACGGCGGTTGATATCCGCCGTGGCATCGCCTTGCTGGCTGGTGCTGGATGCCACCGACAGCGCCGCCGCCTCGGTCCGCTCGATCGATCCGGCGATTGATGTCATGGCGCGGGTCGCAAGATCCACGGCGCTGCCAATCCCTTCGATCTGCGCCATCACCGTCTGAGCCGCCTGTGCGGTCTGGTGCGACAGTCCCTTTACCTCCCGCGCAACCACGGCAAAGCCCTGCCCCGCCTCACCCGCGCGCGCCGCCTCGATCGAAGCGTTGAGCGCGAGCAGATTGGATTCATGCGCGACCGACTGGATGAAATCGACCACCGATGAAATCGATGTCGCGCTTTCACGCAGCGATTCGATCAGGCGGACGCCTTCCTGACCCGCCTCGGTCGCGCACACCGTGACCTCGCGCACCATGTCCATCTGTTCGGCAATGGACCGGGTCGAATCCGCCAGTTGTTCGGTTGCTGCCGCAACGGCCGTGGCGTTGTCCAGTGCATCGCGGGCCCCGTCCAGCGCGCTGCTTGCATCACTGCTCGTCCGGGCGACATCCGCGCTCAGCCGGCCGGCGGTGCCATCCAGCGCAGACGATGCGCGCAACAGCGTTTCTACCGCCTGTGCGACGGTCGCATCGAATGAACCGAGCAGGCTTTCAAGCCGGGCTGCCCGCCGGGAAGCCTCACGCGCCTCCTCGCGCAGCCGCGCTTCCTCGGCAGCGGCGCGTTCAACCTCCATCCGCTGACGCCGGGCATTTTCCAGATCGGCCCGGGCGTGAACGGTGATCAGTTCCTCGTCAATCCGTCGCTGATCCGCTTCCAGCCGGTCCAGAAAGCCGTTAAAGGCGTGGGCAAGATCGGCGCTTTCATCGCCCTCTTCAACCCGCACCCGGCTGGACAGATCGGCATCGCCGCGCGACAATTCCGTCACGACCGCCTGCAATTCTCCGGTGCCCAGCCGCGCATGGTGTTCGCTCTGGTTCAGCCCCGCCAGCTCCTCTTCTCGGCTGATGCGCAGAATGCCCCAGCGCCGCGCGAGCAGCAATGCCGGCCAGCACAACAGAAAGGTAAAGACCGCAATCGCCACCGCGCCGGTTCCCTGCACCAGAAACTGATGCCAGCGATCATGCGGCAGTCGCTCAGCCGCCGCCGCCCATGGGACCGCAAGGATACCCACCATGCCGGCAAGCGCATGAACCGCGACCGCGCCGACCGCATCGTCGAGCTTCCAGCGGCGTTCGATCAGGTCCTGCCCCAGAATGGCCGTAAGCCCGCCGGCGATGCCGGTCAGCAACGCCCCATGGCTGGTCGCCGTCAGACAGCCAGCGGTGATCGCGACCAGGCCGCCGATCAGGCCATTGCTTGTCCGCTCGGGCATGTAATAGCCATCCTGTAAGCGCCCGACCACCATGGCGGCACAGGACCCGGCCGCCCCGGCGAGCAGCGTGTTGACCAGCGCCCGGCCGAAATCGACACTGCCAACGGTCGTACCACCGGCATTGAACCCCAGCCAGCCGACCCACAGCAACAGAATGCCCGCCATGGTCAGCACCGGGCTGTGCCCCTGAATGCGTACCGGTTGACCATCGGCTGTAAACCGGCCGATCCGCGGCCCGATTACGATGAGGGCGGCCAGCGAGCACACGCCGCCCACGATATGGACCACACTCGACCCGGCAAAATCGATATAGCCCAGCGCTTCGAGCCAGCCCTGACCGGCTCCGGTCAGCAACCCGCCCCACGCCCAGTGGCCGACGATCGGATAGATGAACCCCGCAATCAGCAGCGTATAGAGCAGATAGGCGTCGAACTTCATCCGTTCGGCGACCGCACCGGACACGATCGTGCTGGCCGTGCCACAGAACATCACCTGAAACAGGAAGAAGGTGGCGAGCGACACATTATCGAAGTCGGGAAAGACCAGCGCACCGCTCCAGCCGACCACCCCGCCGATGCTGGTGCCGAACATCAGCGAAAAGCCGATCGCAGCGAAGATCAGCGTCGTCAGCACGAAATCGACGAAATTCTTCATCGCCACGTTGATGCTGTTTTTCGATCGTACCGTCCCCGCTTCCAGAAACAGGAAACCGATCTGCATCGTAAAGACCAGGATCGCGGCGATCGCCAGCCACGCCTGATCCAGCGGACTCTTTTCGCTATCCAGCCAGGCTGCATGGGCGGGCGTCACCGTCGCGACGACAGCGCACAGGCTCAATCCCCATCGCCCGATCCCCCGGCCCCATCCGCAGCCTTGCCGCCGCACCAAACCCATCCAACGTCCCACAGCGCCCCCGCAGCCTGTCGATCAAGACTGCGGTCTAGGGGAAAGATCGTTTCGCATGCGTTAACTCTGTTTCGGGTATCGCTGCATTGCAGCATCAAGAAATCAACGCGACCGCCTTGTGTTGCACAATTACAACACTACCTGTGTCGAGAAAGGAAGGGTCGCCATGAACCTCGACAAGTTTACTGACCGCGCCAAGGGCTTTCTCCAGTCCGCCCAGACCGTCGCGATCCGCATGAACCATCAGCGGATCAGCCCGGAGCACCTGCTCAAGGCGCTGCTGGAGGACGAACAGGGCATGGCTGCGGGCCTCATTCAGGCGGCGGGCGGTGATGCGAAGCGCGCGGTGGCCGAAACCGATGCCGCGCTGGCGCGCGTGCCCGCCGTCACCGGCAACGGCGCGCAGCAGGCTCCCGGTCTGGATAACGATGCCGTCCGCGTACTCGATCAGGCCGAACAGATTGCCGGCAAGGCGGGCGACAGCTTCGTCACGGTCGAGCGGCTGCTGCTCGCCCTCTCCCTCGCCTCGACCACCAACGCCGGGCGTGCACTCGCCGCTGCAGGGCTCAAGCCCGAGGCGCTCAACGCCGCGATCGATCAGCTGCGCGGCGGCCGTACTGCCGACACGGCGGGGGCGGAGGACCGCTATGACGCGCTCAAGAAGTTCGCGCGCGACCTGACTCAGGCGGCGAAGGACGGCAAGCTCGACCCCGTGATCGGCCGCGACGAGGAAATCCGCCGCACCATCCAGATCCTCGCCCGCCGCACCAAGAACAATCCCGTGCTGATCGGCGATCCCGGCGTCGGCAAGACCGCGATCGCCGAAGGCATGGCGCTGCGCATCGCCAATGGCGACGTCCCCGACACGCTCAAGAACCGCAAGCTGATGGCGCTCGACATGGGCAGCCTGATCGCAGGCGCGAAATATCGCGGCGAGTTCGAGGAGCGTCTGAAGGGCGTACTCGACGAAGTGAAGGCCGCTGAGGGCGACATCATCCTGTTCATCGACGAGATGCACACGCTGATCGGCGCGGGCAAAAGCGAAGGCGCGATGGACGCTGGCAATCTGCTCAAGCCCGCGCTCGCGCGCGGCGAGCTGCACTGCATCGGCGCGACCACGCTCGACGAATATCGCAAATATGTCGAAAAGGACCCGGCGCTCCAGCGGCGCTTCCAGCCCGTTTTCATCGGCGAGCCGACGGTCGAGGACACGATCTCGATCCTGCGCGGGCTCAAGGAAAAATACGAGCTGCACCATGGCGTCAGGATCACCGACGCGGCGATCGTCGCGGCGGCAACGCTGAGCAACCGCTACATCTCCGACCGCTTCCTGCCCGACAAGGCGATCGACCTGATGGACGAGGCCGCGAGCCGCATCCGCATGGAGGTGGAGAGCAAGCCCGAGGAGATCGAAACGCTCGACCGCCGCATCGTCCAGCTCAAGATCGAAGAGATGGCGCTGGCCAAGGAGACCGACGCCGCGTCGCACGATCGTCTGGGCAATCTTCGTCACGAACTCGCCAATCTCGAACAGCAATCTGCGGAACTGACCGGCCGCTGGCAGGCGGAGAAGGACAAGATCGCGGGCGAGGCGAAGATCAAGGAGGCGCTCGACGCCGCCCGGCTCGAACTCGAACAGGCCCAGCGCGCCGGCGACCTCGCCAAAATGGCCGAGCTCAATTACGGCACGATCCCCGCGCTGACCAAGCAGCTGGAAGCGGCGCAGGCCACCACCGGCGTCGCGATGCTGCGTGAGGAAGTGACCGCCGACGACATCGCCGGTGTCGTCAGCCGCTGGACCGGGATTCCCGTGGACCGCATGCTGGAGGGCGAGCGCGAAAAGCTGCTCGCAATGGAGGAGCAGCTCGGCAAGCGCGTGATCGGACAGGCGGCGGCGGTCAAGGCCGTATCCACCGCCGTGCGCCGCAGCCGCGCCGGGCTGCAGGACCCCAACCGTCCGCTCGGCTCGTTCCTGTTCCTCGGCCCGACCGGCGTCGGCAAGACCGAACTGACCAAGGCGCTTGCTGAATTCCTGTTCGATGACAGCGCCGCAATGGTTCGAATCGACATGAGCGAGTTCATGGAGAAGCACAGCGTCGCCCGCCTGATCGGCGCGCCTCCCGGCTATGTCGGATATGAGGAAGGCGGCGTGCTGACCGAAGCCGTCCGCCGCCGTCCCTATCAGGTCGTGCTGTTCGACGAGGTGGAAAAGGCGCATGGCGACGTCTTCAACATCCTGCTTCAGGTGCTGGACGACGGTCGCCTGACCGATGGACAGGGCCGCACGGTCGATTTCACCAACACGATCATCGTACTGACGTCGAACCTCGGCAGCCAGTTCCTGACGCAGCTCGAAGACGGGCAGGACGTGTCCAGCGTCGAACCGCAGGTAATGGAAATCGTCCGCGGCCATTTCCGCCCGGAATTCCTCAACCGCCTCGACGAGATCGTGCTGTTCCACCGCCTTGGCCGCAGCGAGATGGCACCGATCGTGGACATCCAGGTCGCGCGGCTCGGCAAGCTGCTCAAGGACCGCAAGATCACGCTCGACCTGACGCCGGAAGCGCGCGAATGGCTCGGCCGAGTCGGCTACGACCCGGTCTATGGCGCGCGTCCGCTCAAGCGCGCGGTGCAGCGCTACCTGCAGGATCCGCTCGCCGACGCGATCCTGCGCGGCGAGGTCAAGGACGGCGCCACCGTCAAGGTGAGCGAGGGTGACGGCGGCCTGGTGCTGACCCCGGCATGAGCGGGGTCGGCTTCATGCTTGCGTCGGTGCTGCATGAGCCGCGCCCCTAGGGTCGCTTCCAGTCAGGCTGACCCGGCCTGCCCCCCCGGTCACCCGTAGCCTACACTGTCACCGGGTGGTCGAGCGCCGGAGCAGCCCAAGGCTCTGGTGATGTGAAGCATCGGCGGACAGGCTGCGAAGGGCGGTGCGGTGCCGCATTCAGCGAAGCTGAAAACGACCTTAGAGCGGTTTCCACCCATTCCGACCCGCCACGATTGCCCTGAGCAGCCGCGAGGGGAGAAGCCGTCCGAAGGCCGGGCTGGTTGCCCGGACGAGGGCGGCGACGCTGCCTCGGGGCTGCTCAGGGCAACCCCGAAGGGGCGGGCCCCTTTTGGCCCACTGCCGCGTCGGCAAAGCTGGAAATATCGACATATTCCTGCGCTTCGCCTCCTTGCAGAGGGCCAAAATCGGCTCCGTCGTGGTGCGTCGGAATGGGTGGAAACCGCTCTAATCCGCCGTCACCGGCATCGACCCCGCGATCAGCAGCGGGTCGATGCGTGCCTCGCCCCATTTCATGCCCCAGTGGAGGTGCGGCCCGGTCGAGCGCCCCGTGGTACCGATCGCGCCGATTGTCTGGCCGCGGCGAACCAGATCACCGACCTTCACGTCGATCCGTGACAGGTGCAGAAACGCACTGTTCAGTCCCATGCCATGGTCAAGCATCAGCAGCTTGCCCTCCAGCGTAAAGTCCTGCTGCGCGGCCAGCGTGACGATGCCATCGGCCGGGGCGATGATGGGGGTCCCGGTCGGCCGCACGACATCGACACCGGAATGATAGGTTCCAGGCTCACCCTTGTAGATGCGTTGCGATCCGAACAGGCCGGAGATGCGCCCGGTGACCGGCCACAGGAATTCCTGCCGCCACCCCTGCACGCTGTGCGACTGGCCGCGCGCGGCGTTGATCAGCGCCAGTTCGGCCGGTCGGCGGCGTGCAAACTCGGCACTTGGCTGGGCAATACGCGGCAGCGTGTTGAGGCGCTCGATCCGCCACGCGCGCGGTTGCACCGACAATGTCTGGCGCAGCGTGCTGCCATCGACCCGCGTCGCCACCAGTTCGGCGCGCGGGGCGGCGTCACGATCGAACGCAATGAGGAAACGGCCATCGGGCGCAAGTGGCACATTGCGACCGTCCAGCGTCACCCGGCTGGTCAGCGCCGGAGCGGTTCCCAGCACCGTACCGCCTTGAATCAACGGGCCTTCGAACCGGAATGCCGTGCGCGACTGCGCCGATTGCGGTGCGGACGCAGCCGAAGGATCGGCAATCCTGCCACCGCTACCCAGCATCACCAGCAGCACGCCCGCGACGATTGCCCCCCCGGGATTCCTCACCGTGCGGTCATCGCCTGTGTTGCAAGCTCGGCCGTGGCATAGGCCTCCTGCCCCCCCACGCTCCAGTAGCGCAGTGCATCAAGCGGAATCTTCTCGCCGCTCACCGCACAGACGACATGATCGCCCGACGAAAGGACGCGAAAGCCGTTCGCCATATAGTGCAGCCGCGCCGGGCGGGCGGAATTGGACGACATCAGCATGGCTACGCTCACTCTTGCATTTGGGGCGGGTCAGAACAGGCCAGGCTGTTCCGGCTTGTCCTCAACATATGCCCTGCCGCCGCTGCGCTCAACCCGTGCATCTACCGGGCCGTCACGGAAATGCAGGGTCAGCGCGCCGGCCGCGCGCGCATCGGCCGCGCTGGCAATCACCTTGCCGCCCGCCTTGGCACCGACCCGCACATAGCCGCGCTGCAGCAGATTGTCCGGATTGACCGCTTCGAGCAGCTTGCCGGCGCCCTCCAGCCGATGACGCAACCCCTCCAGCCTGCGCTCCAGCACCGCCGGGCGCAGTGCACCTCCGGCGCGGTCGAGCACCCCGCGCGCGATCGTCACGCGCCGCTCCAGCCCGCGATCCAGCCGCGCGGCGAGGTCATCCGCCCTCTGCCGCTGCGGCCCGAGCAGCGCATCGCGGCGCGGCAGCACGCGCACCAGCGCCTGCAGCCGCTCATTGCCGCGCTCATGATAGCGCCGTGCGCAGCGTTCGCTGCGCAGCGCCAGCGTCGCGACATGGTGGGACAGGTCGGCACGCACCGGCACTGCCATCTCGGCGGCGGCAGTCGGCGTCGGCGCACGCACGTCCGCCGCGAAATCGCACAAGGTGGTGTCGGTCTCATGCCCGACTGCGGAGATGATCGGAATGCGGCACGCCGCGACCGCACGCACCACCGGTTCTTCGTTGAACGCCCACAGATCCTCGATCGACCCACCGCCGCGCGCGACGATCACCAGATCGGGGCGCGGCACCGGGCCGTCCAGCGGCATTGCATCAAACCCGCGCACCGCCGCCGCCACCTCCGCCGCCGCGCCGTCGCCCTGCACCTTGACCGGCCAGACCAGCACGCGGGTCGGGAAGCGGTCGGCGAGCCGATGGAGGATATCCCGGATCACCGCGCCGGTGGGCGATGTGACGACGCCGATCACGCGCGGCGCGAACGGCAATGGCTGCTTGCGCGCGACATCGAACAGCCCCTCACCCGCCAACTGCGCCTTCAGCTTCTCGAACAGCGCCATCAGCGCGCCTTCGCCCGCCAGCTCCATCCGCTCGATCACGATCTGGTATTTCGAGCGGCCGGGATAGATGGTCAGCTTCCCCGTCGCGATCACTTCGATCCCGTCCTGCGGGCGGAAGGGCAGGCGATCGGCGGCACCGCGCCACATCACGCCGTCGATCACCGCATCGGCATCCTTCAGCGCCAGATAGACATGGCCTGACGCCGCCCGCTTATAGCCCGAAATCTCGCCGCGCAGCCGGACATGGCCGAACTCGCCTTCCACCATCCGCTTCAGCCGGTGCGACAATTCGCCGATACTGAGCGGCGCGTCATTGTCCCCTTCCCGCCCCTCGGCTACGAGCCGCGGCGTATCGATATCGTCGAAGGGGCCAAAAGTGGAGGAATCCGGCATGAACGTCCTGTTGCTTGGGTCCGGTGGCCGCGAACATGCGCTTGCCTGGAAGCTCGCGCAATCGCCCCGGCTCGATAGCCTGCATGCGATCCCCGGCAACCCCGGAATCGCCGATCATGCAACCTGCCACGACGTAAAGCTGACCGATCACGCGGCGGTGATTGATTTCTGCCGCGCTTATGCGATCGGCTTTGTCGTGGTCGGCCCCGAAGCGCCTTTGGTCGACGGCCTGAGCGACGCGCTGCGCGCCGCCGGCCTGCCCGTGTTCGGCCCAAGCCAGGCGGCAGCCCAGCTGGAGGGGTCAAAGGGCTTCACCAAGGATCTGTGCGCGCGGGAAAACATCCCGACCGCCGGCTATGTCCGCGTCAGCGATCTCGACACCGCCCGCGCGGCGCTGGCGCGCGACTTCGGGCGTCCGGTGGTGATCAAGGCCGATGGCCTCGCCGCAGGCAAGGGCGTGACCGTCGCAATGACGGAGGAAGAAGCGCAAGCCGCGATCGCGGCGATCTTCGACAAGCCCGGCGGCGAGGCGGTGATCGAAGAGTTTCTGGAGGGCGAGGAAGCGAGCTTCTTCGTCATCACCGACGGGACCGATTTCGTGACCTTCGGATCGGCACAGGATCACAAGCGCGTCGGCGATGGCGATGTCGGTCCGAATACCGGCGGGATGGGTGCGTACAGCCCCGCCCCGGTGCTGACTGACGCACTCGAAGCCGAGGCGATCGAGACGATCATCAAGCCCACGATCGCGGGGATGGCCAAGGCCGGGACCCCCTATTCGGGCGTGCTCTATGCCGGCCTGATGCTCACCCGCACCGGGCCGAAGCTGATCGAGTATAATGCCCGCTTCGGCGACCCCGAATGCCAGGTGCTGATGATGCGGCTGGAGGACGACCTGCTCGAGCTGATGCTGGCGACCGAGGCGGGAGAACTTGCCGGTCGCGCCGCACCGCGCTTTGCCGATGGCACCGCGCTCACCGTGGTCATGGCGGCAAAGGGCTATCCCGGCACACCGGAAAGCGGCGGGGCGATTGACGGCATCGCGGCGGCGGAAGCGACCGGCGCGAAGGTGTTTCAGGCCGGCACCCGGCTGGACGGCAGCCAGCTCGTCGCAGCGGGTGGGCGCGTGCTGACCGTGACCGCCACCGGCACCAGCGTGACCGAAGCACAGGCCGCCGCCTATCGTGCGGTCGACGCGATCGATTTCCCCAGCGGATTTGCCCGCCGCGACATCGGCTGGCGCGAGGTTGCGCGCGAACAAGGCTGAGCCGGGCGGGCTGGCGCCGCTTCAGCGAAGCTGAAAACGTCCCTATTCGCGGATCTCGTTCAGCAGCAGCTTGTCGATCTTGTGGCCATCCATATCGACAATCTCGAACCGCCAGCCCTGCTCGACAAAGCTCTCGCCTTCGTTCGGCAACCGTTTGAGCACCGCCAGGGCCAGGCCCGCAACCGTCGCATAATCGCGATCCTCAGGCAGCTCGATCTTGATCCGGTCAGCCAGCGCATCGGCCGCCAGCTGGCCGGAAACCAGCAGCGAGCCGTCATCGCGCACCGTGATCGCGGGATTGTCCCCGGCATCGGCATCGGACGCGAATTCGCCGGCAATCGCCGCCAGCAGATTGGCGGGGGTCACGATCCCTTCGAAATGCCCATATTCGTCATGAACGAAGCCCATCGGCACCGCCGCCCGGCGCAGTGCACCGAGCGCATCCATCGCATCCACCTGATCGGGCAGCACCGGGGCAGTCTGCGCCAGTGCGCGCAGGTCGAGCCGATGCCCTTCAATCAATGCGGTCACGACGTCGCGCGCCTGCACCACACCGATCACCGCATCGACCGACCCATCCGCGACCGGCAGCCGTGTATGCGGTGTTGCGGCCAGCGCAGCGCGAATCGCGCCTTCGTCGAGATTGACGTCGATCCAGTCGACTTCGGTACGCGGCGTCATCACTTCCCGCACCGGCCGGTCGGCGAGCCGCACGACGCCCGAGATGATCGAGCGTTCATGCTCCTCGATCACGCCCGAATGGGTCGCTTCGGCGACGATCATGTGCAGCTCTTCGGCGGTGACGCGATTTTCGGACTCGCGGTTGAGTCGCAACAGGCGGAACACCAGCGCGCTGCTGCGGTCGAGCACCCACACGACCGGCGCAGTGATCCAGGCCAGCCATTTCATCATCGGCGCAATCACCACCGCGAACGGCTCGGGCGAGCGCAGCGCGAACTGCTTGGGAACCAGTTCGCCGAAGATCAGCGAGACATAGGTGGTGAAGGCAATGACGATTGCGAACCCGATGGTCTGCGCCAGTTCCGCATCGACCCCCAGCGCTTCGATCCGCGCGCCGGCGGGCATGCCCAGGCTCGCGCCAGAATAGGCGCCGTTGATGATGCCGATCAGCGTAATGCCGATCTGGACGGTCGACAGGAACTTCCCGGGATCGGCAGCCAGGTCGAGCGCAGCCCGCGCGCCGCGCTTGCCGGTGCGCGCCATTGCCTCCAGCCGCGCCTTGCGTGCCGACACGATCGCGAGCTCCGACATGGCGAACACGCCGTTGAGCGCGACCAGGGCAAGAATGATCGCGACGTCGATCCAGGGTATGGGGGGAAGCGGGTCCATTGGCCTGCCTCCCCATAGGCGCATTCATCCCCGTTTCACAACGGATGATTCAAACCACTTCGGTGCGCAGGCGGAACAGAGGCGCTGCACGGCCGTTTGTCGCACACTGGTTTCAAGGAGGACATTATGCGAATGCACACCCATTGGCCGCTCATTCCGGCAATCGCCGCGCTCGCGCTGACCAGCGCGTGCGTGACCGATCCGGTCACTGGAGAGAAGCGGATTTCCAAGGCCGGGATCGGCGCGATCGGCGGCGCACTGGGCGGATATCTGCTGGGTGATATCGTCGGCGGACGCCGCGACCGCACCGAAAAGATCGTCGGCGCGGGCATCGGCGCGGTCGCGGGTGCCGCGATCGGCAACTATATGGACCGTCAGGAGCGCGAGATCCGCGAGCGCACCGCCGGCACCGATGTCGAGGTGATCCGCCGCGGCGACGACCTGATCCTGTCAATGCCGTCCGGCATCACCTTTGCGACCGACAGCGCGACGGTCCAGACGCAGTTCCGCCCGACGCTCGACAAGGTCGCCGACGTGCTCGACCGGTACAACCAGACCTATGTGGACGTATATGGTCACACCGATTCGACCGGATCGGACGCCTATAACCAGACGCTGTCGGAGCGCCGCGCGGTGGCCGTTGCCGACTATCTTGTCTCGCGCGGGGTCGAAGCGGCACGCCTTGAAACACTCGGCTATGGCGAAACCCAGCCGATTGCATCGAACGACACGGTCGAAGGGCGCGCACAAAATCGTCGCGTCGAGATCAAGATCGTGCCGGTTCGCGAAAGCGACATGCGTCGTTGATTCACGTCCCTCTCTGAGCGCCCTCAAGAGGAGGCATTCTAACGCAGCGCGGTGAAAAAATCGCGTAGCAGCGCAGCCGCCTCGCTCTCACCGATTCCCGAATAGACTTCGGGGCGGTGATGGCAGGTCGGCTGCGTGAAAAATCGCGGCCCGTGCTCGACCGCGCCGCCCTTGGAGTCGGCAGCGGCATAATAGACACGCGCGATCCGCGCATGGGCAATGGCCCCCGCACACATCGCGCATGGTTCCAGCGTCACCCACAGATCGCAATCGTCCAACCGATCGCGGCCCAATGCCTGTGCGGCAGCGCGGATCGCCAGAATCTCCGCATGCGCGGTCGGATCATGCAATGTGCGCGGCGCATTGGCCGCAACCGCGACAACCCGCTTACCCTGCATCACCACGGCACCGACTGGCACCTCGCTCGCATCGGCAGCGGAGCGGGCGACATCAAGCGCAGTACGCATCGGATCGGGCAGCGGAAACATTCCGCTGCTATACACCAGTTAGCATCGACATCACGGCCAGGCAGGCCGCATGTCGCGGAATCGCTGCGCGTTCCTGCATCAGGTCCACCCCTTCCGCGCGAATCGATTGCGAAACCGCGCCCCGTTGGCCATAGGAGCTGTGTGCACGGTACGAAACAAGGCGATGCACGGTTGACGAAATCGCCCTGCCCCGTTATCGGGCCGCTCTTTCCCAGCGCCGCTGGACAGGCTGAAACCTAGGAACGATTCGATGTCGCGCATTTGCGAGCTGACCGGCAAGGGCCGGCAGGTGGGTCACAATGTTTCCCACGCCAATAACAAGACCAAGCGTACCTTCCTGCCCAACCTGCAGAATGTGACGCTGATGTCGGAAGCGCTCGAGCGCTCGATCCGTCTGCGCGTGTCGACGCACGGCCTGCGCTCGGTTGAGCACAATGGCGGCCTCGACAACTGGCTGCTGAAGACCGGCGACGAGAAGCTGTCGCTGCGTGCCCGCCGCCTGAAGCGCGAAATCGCCAAGAAGGCGACTGCCGCAGCCTGATTCGCTTCGGCGAACCGGTTCTGATCGGCCCGCTCCCATTTCGGGATGCGGGCCGTTCGGCGTTTGAACCGGCTCGTTACAGTCGGCGCCGATCCGATTTTACCGATTCAGCCGGAATTTGAGCAGCAACGACCGCTGCAGAAGCAGCTGATTATCGTCCGACGCGATCCACAGGATCGTGTCCTGGCCCTCCCGCACAGCCGCCAGCGCCTCGAAATTGTCATGCAGCACCGCGCCCTCGAATCGGGCGATCTCCCGACCGGAGACGATCGCGCCACGCCGGATCGCGCGCCGCGGGACGATGGTCAGCGTGGCAGTGAAGGACAGCGGCAACGCGAAACGCCGGTTGAGAATCGCGATGCGCCCGTCGGGCAGCTCGGCCATGTCGGTCGGCCTGAAACCGCGCGGCGGTCGATAGCTGAAGGCGAAACCGCGGCGCGGGGCCACGACCGGATCCCCGCTGAACGCGATGCCGCGCACGGTCCCCGCTGCGCTGCCCTTGCGATCCTCCGCCAGCACGATGAAGCGACCATCGCGCAGGCGCACCATCGCCTCCGCCCCGCCGTTGCTCGACCAGTTCGCCAATACGGGGGGAGACACATGCCCCTGCGCCCGCGCAAAGCCGCGCTCATAACGCCAGATCGCGTTTGCGCGCTCGAACCCGACCCATATCTGCCCGGTCGCCGGATCCGTCGTCAGCGATTCGCTGTCGCGATCCTGTTTGCGCCACCCCTTGCCGGGACCGCTCGGCAGCTCGGCGAAACGGACTGCGCGCGGCGCCCAGTCCGTCCCCATGGTGAACGAAACAATGTTGCCGCCGTCGCTCAGCAGGGTGAATTGCTCGCCGTCCACCGCCATCGCTGAAAAGCCGCCGAACGCAGGCCCCGGCCCGTCCAGCGCAACTCCGCCGAGAAAGGTCAGCCCGCCCAGTTGCGTACGTCCCGGATTGCGCGGCTCCAGCACCACACGCACAGCCCCGACCGATCCATTCCGCGGCAATAGCGGGAGCCGTGCCTCACCCGACCAGTCGGGAACCAACAGCAAGACCAGCAGGATCGACAGAACAACACGCATCGTCGCCCTTCATAGCGGCCGCAATCGCGCCGCAAAGCTGAACCTCAGATAACAGCCTTGTTCAGCCTGGGTTGGCCGCCGTTCAGCTAAACGACAGCCAAGCTGATCCGTGGCGTATTTCGCGGACCTGCCCGACCTGCCGGTGCGATCCGAACGCCCCGCCCGATCTCCCGTGTTGCGTACCGGGATTACGGCACTCCCCCTTGGGCGCTGCGGGTCCACCGGCACCCCCCTTACGATCCCGCAACGATCCTGAACCGCCGATAACAGGCGCATTCAGGGAACGCTCAATGCGGTTGTGCGAATCCCTTGTTCAACGCGATCGGACGAACAAGGAGACACGACATGTTCAAGCAGCTTTCCCTGATCGGCGCCGCGCTGGCGATGACCGGCACTGCACTGGTTCCAGCGACCGAAGCCGCAGCGCAGAGCCGTTACGACTATCGCGACGACCGCAGCTATGACGGCTATCGCGACGGGCGCGGTTATGAGCGGGGCGGCTATCGCGACGAGCGCGGCTATGAGCGGGACGGGTATCGCGACTATCGCCGCAGCGACCGCCGCTACCAGTATCGCGCGCGCACGGCAGATCGGTGCCGGGACGGCGATGGCGGTGCAATCGTCGGCGCGATCGCCGGTGGCCTGGCCGGCAATGCGATCGCGGGTCGCGGGGACAAGACCATCGGCACCCTGCTGGGTGGTGTGGTCGGTGCGCTGGCGGGCCGTGAAATCGACCGGGCGGACCGTCCGGGCTATTGCCGCCGCTGATATCGTGGGGTGATCTCCAGCAGGAGACCACCCCTGTCCTGTCGGACGGTGCGTTCGTTACTTGCCGGTCGGGAAGCCGCGGCGCTTGAACAGCGCGTTGACGTCCGGATCGCGGCCACGGAAGGCCTTGTACGCTTCCTTGCGGTCGGTTTCATTGCCTGTTTCCAAGAGGATAGTCCGGAATTTGTCCGCGACGCCCTTGTCCCAGACATTGCCGCTTTCCTCGAACGCGGCCCAGGTGTCGGCGTCCATCGTTTCCGACCAGAGGTAGGAATAATAGCCCGCCGAATAGGCGTCGGAGGAGAAGAGGTGGTTGAACTGGGGCAGGCGGTGCCGCATCACGATTTCCTTGGGCATGTCCAAAGAGGCGAGCGTGTCGCGTTCGAACGCATCGGGATCGGTCACCGGGGTTTCGCGATTGTGGAGCTGCATGTCCACAATGGCGGATGAGAGATATTCGACCGTGTCGAACCCCTGATTGAAGGTCGACGCCTTCTCGATCTTTTCGACCAATGCCGCCGGAATCACCTCGCCGGTCTTATAGTGCTTGGCGAAGCGGTTGAGCACATCGGGGGTCAGCAGCCAGTTTTCGTTCACCTGGCTGGGATATTCGACAAAGTCGCGCGGCGTGCCGGCGAGGCCCGGATAATAGGGCTTGCCGAGCAGGCTGTGCAGCGCATGGCCGAATTCGTGGAACAGCGTCGAAGCGTCGTCGATGCTGATCAGCGTCGGCTCGCCGCCACCGCCCTTGGTGAAGTTGTTGTTGTTCGACGCCAGCACGATATTGTCGCCGCGCAGCCCCGAACGGCTGCGATAGCTGGTCGCCCACGCCCCCGACCGCTTGCCCGCGCGCGCGAAATTGTCGAGGTAGAAGACGCCGATGGTCTTGCCCAGACGCTTGACCTCGAACGTCCGCACATCGGCCTGGAACACCGGGATCGTGCCGGTATTTTCCTTGAACTCAAGGTCGTAGAGCCGCCCGGCGGCGTAGAACATGGCGTTGACCATGTTGTTGAGCTCAAGATACGGCTTCACCTCGCTCTCATCGAGGTCGTATTTCGCCTTGCGGACCTTCTCCGCATAGAAGCGATAGTCCCAGCCCGCGATCGTGATCTTCGGCCCCTTGCCCGCCTTCGCCTCTTCATCGGCCAGCGCCTGCATGTCGGCGACTTCCTGACGGACGCGCGCGACCGCAGCGGGCCAGACCGACATCATCAGCCGGGTCGCATTCTCCGGCGTTTCCGCCATGGTGTCGTCCATGCGGTAATGCGCGTGCGTCTTGAAGCCGAGCACCCTGGCGCGCTCCTGACGCAGTTTCAGGATCGCCGCGATCGTCGCATTGGTGTCATTGGCGTCGCCATTGTCGCCGCGGTTGATATAGGCGTTGTAGACCTTTTCCCGCAGCGCGCGGTTGGTGGCGTACATCAGAAAGGGCTGCATCGATGAGCGGGTGTTCTTGACCGCCCATTTGCCCGCAGCACCGCGCGCCTTGGCCTCTTCGGCCAGGCTCGCCTTGAAGCTGTCCGGAAGGCCGGCGAGATCGGCCTCATTGTCGATGATGATCGCCGTTTCTTCGTCCGCCAGCACCTTGCGGCTGAATTCGGTATAGAGCTTGGCCAGTTCGCCGTTGATCCGCTTCACTTCGGCCTTCTGCGCCGCGTCGAGCAGCGCGCCGGACGTGACATAGCCGCGATATTCGCGTTCGAGCAGGCGCATCTGCTGGGCCGTGAGGCCGAGCGTCTGGCGCGTGTCATAGAGCGTCTTCACCCGCTGGAACATCTTGGGATCCAGGCTCATTTCGGTGAAAAAGGCCGACAGCTTCGGGCTCCATTCGGCGGCGATCTTCTGCACCTCGGGCGTGGCGAGGTTGCTGGTATAGACGCCCCAGACCGGGAAGATCCGCTCAAGCGAGCCCGAAACCTTCTCACCCGCCTCGATCGTATTGGCAAAGGTCGGCGCGGCGGGGTTGTCGCGGATCGCAGCAAATTGCACGCGCGCCTCTGCCATGCCCTTTTCGAACGCCGCCGGGAACATCGCGGGGGTCACCTTGTCCCACTGCGGAACCCCGTCGAACGGGCCGGGCCATGGCGCAAGCATCGGCGTCGCATCGACGGTGGCGGCTGCGGGCTTGGCCGCCGGGGTCTGGGCAGCGGCAGGCAGGATCGACAGGAACGAGGCGGTGGCGAGCAGGATCGCGCCGGATACGGGCTTCATAAACATCCCCAAGCAGATGGTGTGATAGCCGGATAATACGGACAGGATACCAGTTGGCAAGC
>CAYMUJ010000052.1:0-18394 GCA_964393565.1 uncultured Stakelama sp.
AGTTTGTCGGCGCGCTGCTGGTCATCGCCACCGCCTGGGGCATCCATGTCACCGGACGGCGCACACGCGGGTATCACGGATGAGCGATGTCGCGCTGGTTCATGCCACCTTTGCCGATGCGGCGGAGGCGGAGCGGATCGGCGCGGACATGGTCGCGGCGCAGCTGGCCGCCTGCGTCAACCTGCTCGGTCCGTGCACCGCGATCTATCGCTGGCAGGGCGCGGTCGAGCGCGGCGAGGAGCATCGCGCCTTGTTCAAGACCACGCCCGAACTGGCCCGAGAGCTCGCCGACGCGATCGCTGCCGCGCATAGCTACGACCTGCCGGTGATCGAGATCTGGCCGGTTGCGGCGGGTGACGCGGTAACCGGCTGGGTGCGGGCCGAAACCCGGTGATCGTCGCAGCAATGCTGATGGCGGCACAGGCCGCACCACAATTCGCCCCGCCGCTCGACCGGCCGCTGACGCTGACGACCGAAACCGTGCGGACCGAAGGGACGCAGACCCGCCGCTTCAGCGCCCGCCGCACCGTCCGCTTCATGACTGCGCCGGACGGCTACCGCGTCGCCGTCACGCTCGACACGACTGCGCCCGACGATGAGGTCAGCGATCCGTCCGGATTGTTGCACGTCGGCTTTGCCCGGCTGGCGGGGCGTACGGTGGTGATTCAGCTCGATCGCACAGGCAATGTGGTCGGTATCGACGACCTCAGCGGAACATGGCGCGCGGTTATCGACGGGATGAGCGCGCTGGCACCAAGCGGCACCGACCCGGCAACGCGCCAGCGCGCCACCCGCGTCCGGGGTATCGTGGCAACGCTCGCGGCCCAACCCGAAGCGGCCCAGCGCCGGATGATCGGATCACTGGTCACGCCGCTGATCGCCCCCGGACTGGTCACAGAAGGGACATCGCCCGGCCCGCCCCGCATGGTGCAGGTTCCCGCCACCTCCATCTATGGTCGCGCCGAGCTGGAGGGCCTGCGTTCGGTGCGGTCCCGCCCCGACGGCATCGAAATCTCGGTCAGCGCCACCGGCCCGGTCGTGGTCGCGACTCCCGAGGGACAGGCCAGCGCGACGATCACGCTTGAAACGCTGCGGCGGATCGACCCGCGCACCGGGCTGGTGATCGAGAGCCGCGAGCAGGTGGAGACGCTGGCCCCGGACGGGAGCTTGCAATCCGAACGGCTAACGGTGACACGGCTGCAACCGGCGGGTGGCGTCGAACGATAAGGGACTGACGATGCGTTGGGCGCTATTGATCCTGGCTGCGGCCAGCATGACCGATGCAGCGGCAGCACAGCCGGTCGCGGCGGGCAGCGCACAGGCCGCCCCCGCGCAGCGCACGGAAACGCGCTTCGCCCCGCCCTTGAGCACGGTCCAGCGATTCCGATTGACGGTGACCAAGCGCGGCGAAACGCACAGCTGGGTCGAGGAAGTGCGGTTCGAACGGGCCGGCGATGCCTTTGTCGCCCATTGGCGGATGGACGGATCCTCGATCCCGGCGGCGATGCGCCATCCGCTGCTGCTCCCGATGATTCAGCCATTTACCGGGACACCGGTCGCCTTCGACGTCGATGCCGACGGCACCGTCGTGCGCACCCGCAACTGGCCAACCCAACAGTCCCACATGCTCAAGTCGATCGATGCAAGCCGACCGCTGCTCGTCGCGGCGAGCGGCGCGGACAAGAAGCAGATCGACGCTGTGCTGGGATCGACTCGCGCGATGTTCGCCCGGCTCGACGCGCAAAGCGGCGCCGACATCATCCTCAAGAACATTGCGCCGATCTTTGGCTGGGGCGGTTACGGGCTGACGCTGGGCCAGCCGGTCAGCGGCAGCGAGACGGTTCCGGTCGCCCTGCTCGGCACCAGCGTCGAACGCCATTCGACGATCGAACTAACCGCGCTGGAGCCGGGACGCGCCCGCATCACGCTACGCTCCGAATTCGATGGTGCCGCGATGCGCAGCACCCTGGAAAAGCTGGGCGCGATGGTCGCCAATGGCGACGCCGCCGCCAAGGCGCGCTTCGCCCAGTCGCTGGCACAAGCGGAACAGATGCGCGCGGTGCAGGCGACCGACGTCCTGCTCGACCTTGCAACCGGTTTGCCGCAGAGGGTCGAAGTGGTGGTTTCGGTCGACGGCAAGCCGCGCGACCGCACGATCGTCGAATGGCTCAAGCGCTGACGGTATCCAGATACCCGCCAGCAATCCCGCGATTTGCTTGACTTTCGACTCCGATTTCGTCAATTGGCCGCCGTTCGCGCCGTCCTGCGCCATTCCGGCTTGGGCGGCGTCATTCATTTAAACCCAAGAGGTCTGGCCCCATGAAGGCGCTCATGAAGACCACCAAGTCGGTAAAGCCGGCCGAGGTGGAAAAGAAGTGGCATATCGTCGATGCCGAGAATCTGGTCGTCGGTCGCGCTGCGGTCGTCATCGCCAACGTCCTGCGCGGCAAGCACAAGACGAGCTTCACCCCGCATGTCGATTGCGGTGACAATGTCATCGTCATCAACGCGGACAAGGTCCGTTTCACCGGCAAGAAGCTGGCGGACAAGGTATACTACAAGCACACCGGCTATGCCGGCGGCATCAAGGAAATCACCGCGCAGAAGGTGCTCGAGGGTCGTTTCCCCGAGCGCGTTCTGGAAAAGGCGGTCGAGCGCATGATCCCGCGCGGTCCGCTGGGTCGTCAGCAGATGCGCAACCTGCGCATCTACAAGGGCGCCGAGCATCCGCACGAAGCGCAGAACCCGCAGGTCCTCGACATCGCCGGCATGAGCCGCAAGAACAAGGTGGGCGCATAATGTCCGACAATCGCCAGTCCCTTTCCGATCTGGGTGCGATCGCTGACGGCGCACCTGTTTCCCAAGCCGCTGAAGCCGGCGTTGCGACCCCCGCGGTCTCGACCACCCCGCTGCGCCAGCAGGAAATCGACAAGCTCGGCCGTGCTTATGCGACCGGCCGCCGCAAGGATGCCGTTGCCCGCGTTTGGCTGAAGCCGGGTTCGGGCAAGATCACGATCAATGGTCGCGATCAGGAAGTCTATTTCGCGCGTCCGACGCTGCGTCTCGTCATCAACCAGCCGTTCGGCGTCGCCGAGCGTGACGGCCAGTATGACGTCGTCTGCACCGTCAAGGGCGGCGGCCTGTCGGGTCAGGCCGGCGCGGTCAAGCACGGCATCGCCCAGGCGCTGACCAAGTATGAGCCGGTGCTGCGCGCGCCGGTGAAGGCCGCCGGGTTCCTGACCCGCGACCCGCGCGCCGTCGAGCGCAAGAAGTACGGCAAGGCGAAGGCCCGCCGCAGCTTCCAGTTCTCGAAGCGCTGATCGACCTTCGGGCACGATCTTCGAAATACGAAAGGGCGGTCCGCACGGGCCGCCCTTTTTCGTTTCCCCCGAGTGTTGCTTACGCGCATCGCCAGACGCACAAGGAGTCGGCCCGGGCTTACAGCTCTTGACGTGCAGCAAAACTGCCATAGCCTCTCCTCCATTACCGTGCGCCATTCTGCCGCGCGCGATTTATTGGGGGAAGTCATGAACCTTGCACGCCTCACACGGGCCACGCTGCTGCTTTCTGCAGCCGGGCTCGGCCTGACTGCGATCACCGCACCGGCCTTCGCGAATGACGAACCGACCGGGCGCACGCCGCTCGACCTGACGGACAGCACACTGACGCCACACACCGAACCGGACGAGGGGGTAGTGACGCCCACCGGCAATGGTTTTGTTGGGCCCGACGACGTTGTCGAAACACCGGACATCACGATCAACAACGGCTTCACGCCGGTACAGGCCTATGACCCGACCAACATCACCGGGGTCGGTCAGGTCATCACCGACGCCGGCGGTGGCAGCGTCGGGCTTTGCACCGGCACGCTGATCAATCCGCGCACAATCATCTTTGCCGCACATTGCGTGAATACGCGCGCGGCGACCGCCTATGGTGCCAATTCGGGCGGCACCGGAATCGGCGTCGGATTTGAAACCAACACCCGCGCCAACGCGGCGGGTCAGGTCGACGAACTGGTCCGCTGGCTGCTCGGCGGTACCGGCGGCGCCGGACGCTTCCAGAGCAATACCGCGCAGCATTTCTATAACATCAACCAGGTCTTCTATAATCCGGCCTCACGGGCTGCGGCATCGTGCACCACCGCCACCTCCTGCTTCCTTGAAGCCGATATCGCAACCGCCGTGCTCGATACTCCAGCCGCCGGTGTGCCGACCTGGGCGCTGCTATTCTCGCCGCTTCCGACACCTGGTTCCATCGATCCGGCGACCGGCACCGGCTATCATGTCAACATCACCGGCTATGGCAGCTTCGGCACCGGCAGCACCGGCGCGTCAAGCAACGGCAACTTCCGCCGTCGTGCCGCTGAAAACATGCTCGGCGCGCTTGTTTCGCTCAACACCCGTAACGAGTTTCTGTTCGGAACCGCGGGTTCGCCCTCACGGCCGCAGCAGCTCTATTTCCTCGATTTCGATGATCCCGCGCGCGGCACGGCGACTGCCAACACCCGCGACTTCAACGGCTTCCGCGACAATGCCCTGACGCGCGAAGGCCTGACCGGTCCGGGCGATTCGGGCGGTCCGCTGATCCTCGATCGCGCCTTCCAGACACCGGTGGTGATCGGCGTGCTGTCGGGCGGATCGACCTTCTTTGGCGGCCAGGTCGGCGGCAGCTATGGTACGCAGAGCTTCTATCAGCCCCTGTTCCTGTATTGGGACTGGATCGTTGCCAACAACCCCTATCGCTACGTCACTGCGGTGGCGGGTAACCGCAACTGGGAAGACGGCGCGGCCTGGGTGACCGAACTCGATCCGGCCTACCGCATCATCATCAATGGCCAGCTGGTCAACGGGCTGCCCACCAATCTGGGCGGCGCGAATTCAGGCAACGGCCCGCAGTTTGGCGAGCTGTGCTTCCAGTCGCCAAGTACGACCAACAATCCAGCGGTCAACGAATGCTATGACCTTGCAACTGGCACCTTCCGCAACAATGTTCCGAATGTCCCGCCGGCGGCCAGCGACACCAGCGCCCCTGCGGTAGCCGATCTGTCGGGCAGTGCCGGGGTCGGCGCGGATCCGGACGCGCCACAGTCCATCCCCGGCTATTCCGACACGGTTGCCCCAGCCCCGACGCTGGCCAACGGTCTGCCCGGCGCGACCGGTTTCGTGCCGAACAATATCGACGGCGTGCGCACCACCGGGGCGATTGGCCGCTATTATGACGTGACGCTGCGCAACACCGGCGTGATCACGCTGAACTCGACCGTGACCGTCGACCGCTTCACCATCAACGGTGCAACGTCGCAGCTGACCATCGCCAGCGGTGGCTCGCTCACCAGCCTGATGGAGATTCGTCAGAACACCGGTACGATCCTGAACAACGGCACGCTGGCATCGTCGGGCGATTATCTGCTGCTGTCGGGTCTGCTCACCGGCACCGGCACCGTCAACGCGCCCTTCACGACCAGCGTTCTCGGTAGCTTCGCCCCCGGCACGATCGGCACGACCGGCACGCTGACCTTCAACGGTGGCGTCGTGATGTCGTCCGGCTCGGGCTATCTGGTCGATCTCGGCGCGACCGGCACGTCGGACCGCATTGTCGTCAACGGCGCGGCCAATCAGGCCAATCTGGGCGGCAGCCTGCAGCTCAGCTATTCGGCATCCACGCTGCGCGCCGGCAACAGCTACACGATCCTGACCGCCGCAGGTGGCGTGGTCGGCACGTTCAACACCCCAGCGGCGATCAGCGCGATCCTGACCCCAACGCTCGTCTATTCGAGCAATTCGGTGGTGCTGAACATCACGGCAGGCAACTACACCAGCATCGTGCCCGCTTCGAACGTGATTGGCTCGACCTATGCGCGCCTGCTCGACCAGAACCGCAGCCAGCAGGCGAAGTTCGACGGCCTCTATGGTCCGCTCGACCTTCAGAACGCATCGACAATCATCTCGACCCTCGGCAGCTGGGCTCCCGCTTCGGAGACAACTGCCCAGACGCTCGGCATCGTCACCACCGATGCCACCAGCACTTTCATCCGCAACCGCCTCAACGGCCTCGATCCCGCCAATCTCGGCGGTTCGCTGGCGCATTATGGCCGTCCGGTGCAGGTCGCCGCACTCAACCTGATGCCGGCCATGGGCGCGGCACCGGTGCGCAGCGACGCCGCAGCGCCGATCGTGCAGGAAGGCGCGCTGCCCGAAACCATGAGCGGCTTCATCTCGAGCGGCTATCTGAACGGCGATGGTGCCGCGATGTCGGGCATGGGCGGGCGTGACAGCTATAATGGCTGGTATGTCGGCGCGGGCCTCGAAGCGTCGCTGGGCGAAACCAGCCTGATCGGCTTTGCCTTCACCTATACCGATACCGACGGCACCGCGTCGTTCGGGGCGCAAAGCGCGACGGGTGAAGCGTTCCAGGGCACGCTCTACGCCAAGAAGGACTTTGGCAAGGTCACGCTCGACGGGCAGGTGACGGCCGGTGCTCTGGGTGTCAGCACCCGGCGCACCGCCGGCTTCCTCGGCACCAACTACACGCTGCGTGCGCGCGACGATGCAATGATCGTCGGGACCGAAATCGGCCTCGGTTTCGATCTGGGCAGCGACGCGATCGAGATCGCACCGCGGATCGCCGGGCGCACCACCTGGATCGATTTCGGCAGCGCACAGGAATCGGGCGGGCCGATGGCGCTCGACATCGATCGCAACGACTATGAAAGCTATCAGGGCCGCGCCGGCCTTACGGTGGCAGGCAAGTCGTCGGGCGTGCGTCCGTTCGTAACCGCGACCTATGTCCATGAGTTCGGCGATCGTCCGGCAACGGTCGGCGCCAATCTGGTCGGTGGCACCGGCGCGAATGTCGCATTCGCGCTCAACGGCCAGGACAAGGACTGGGGCGAAGTGTCGGGCGGCCTGACCTTCCGCACCGGCGCGGTGGACCTGTCGGTTTCGGCCGACTCGACCTTCCTGCGTTCCGACCTGTCGGCCCAGACCTATCGCGGATCGATCACCTTCCGCTTCTGATCTGAAACCTATAGCCTTGCGAAAGGCCGTCCCTGTCCGGGGCGGCCTTTTGCATAGCCCACACGCTTCAACGGTGGGGATCACCGCGCGCGCCTATCGACGGCGGGATCACCGGACAGGCTGCGGAGGGCGGCGCCGCCTGACTGAAAGCGACTCCAGAGCCTATTCGGGCGTTATGGTTGCGCGTTTTTCATGCGTTTCCAGCCCCATAAGCTGAGCGCCAGCATGATTGCGTTGGCCACGAAATCGAGCGCCAGCCAGCGATTGAAGATCGGCACTTCGAAAACGAACCAGTAATTGAACCAGAAAAACGGCAAAAGCGCGATTGCATAGATCATAAATGTTTTACGGTGCCACTGACTGAACCAGATAAACAGGCCACCAAGTATGGCCTGAGCACCAAAGCATCCAATCAATAATGCGCTTGTCGCACTGTTGTGCTGGTATTGCGACGTAACCGTCAGCCGCTCAACCATTCCGGGGGCAAGCAGGCACCACCCACCAAGAATGAAATAGGGAAGCGCGATCAAACGCTGGATGTGGATTGTTTTCATTACGGACGGCCCGACTTCGTCTGACACAGCATGGTTCCGCTAATTGTACCGAGCGTGCGGCGCATCTCAAGTAGCCGGTGAGCCAGGCCAATCTTCACCCCGACCGCCGCCGAGGCCAGCATAGATTAGGGGACCTTCCACGCCATCCGCGGACCAGCCGACAGTTCGGTGTGCACCGACCGCCCGGCCGCTGCAAAAAAGGCCCGCCAGCGCAATGCGCCAGCGGGCCTTATGATGGTGGGCGTGGCAAGGATTGAACTTGCGACCCCTGCGATGTCAACACAGTGCTCTACCACTGAGCTACACGCCCACTCGCCTTGCGGCGAATCTCGGGAAGCGGCGCTCTAGCGGGGGTCGCCCCGCGATGCAAGCGCCTGTTTCAATTCAGGCTGGGGATTTGTCCGGACTCGAACAGTCGGTCGACCTCCAGCACCAGATCGCGCAGGTGGAACGGCTTGGACAGCACCCGTGCCTGCGGCACCTGTTTCCCCGCCTTCAGCGTCACTGCGGCAAAGCCGGTGATGAACATGATGCGCATGTCGGGGGCGATCTCGGCTGCGCGCTGCGCCAGTTCGATCCCGTCCATCTCCGGCATCACGATATCGCTGAGCAGCAGATCGAAGCGCTCGGCTTCGATCAGCGGCAGCGCGGCGGTACCGCGATCGACGGCGGTGACGGCATAGCCGGACTTTTCCAGCGCGCGCGTGAGATACTCACGCATCGCCTGATCGTCCTCGGCCAACAAGATCCTGATCATTCACCCCTCGTCTGCGGCCGATAGCGGCGCGTTGCGCGCAGCGATACTATGCGCGAAGCCCTTAAGAAATTCCAGCCATGCGGGCGTTGCGGGGGCGGCAGACGCACCTTAGACTCACGCGGGTGAGCGCGACGCCACCCTTTGACCGCCACGGCCCCGCGCTTCCGGCGTCGCCGATCGTCCTGTCGGTGCCCCATGCCGGGCGCGATTATCCGATGGCGCTGCGTGCCGCGCTCAAGGCACCGCTGGCATGCCTGCTCCCGCTGGAGGACCGCCATGCCGATACGCTGGCCCACGCCGCACGGGGAATCGAGACGCTGTTCATCGCGACGCGCCCGCGCGCCTGGATCGACCTCAACCGCAGCGAGCAGGAGCGCGATCCGCGCATCGACGAGGGCGCGATACCGATGCCCGAATCCGCCCAGTCGCTGAAGCTGCGCAGCGGTCTGGGCCTGGTGCCGCGCCGCGCGGGGGGCATCGATCTATGGCGGCGGCGCTTTGCAGCGGAGGAGATCGCCGCGCGGATCGCGCAGGATCACCGCCCCTATCACGCGGCCGTCTCAGAGGCGCTGACAGCGGCACGTGCGCGCTTCGGTGTTGCCGTGCTGATCGATGTCCACTCGATGCCGTCGCTGGCGCCGGGCGGGGCGCGGCTGGTGATCGGCGACCGCTTTGGTCAGGCGAGCGCCGCCCGCTTCGTCGCGCGGATTGAGGGGGTGGCGCATGCCGCGCGGGTGCGCAGCGCGATCAACACCCCCTATGCCGGCGGCCATGTGCTCGAGCGGCACGCCGACCCGGCGAACAATATCCACGCGATTCAGCTGGAATTCGACCGCAGCCTGTATCTCGACCGGCGCGGCGACCAGCCCGGGCCGGGACTCGAGTCGACCGCCGCGCTGTTGCGCGCGATTATTGACGCGGTAGCCGACGAAGCGCTCCCGCTCGCCGAAGCGGCGGAGTAGCGGCGCACGTCGCACACAAAAAAACCGCCCGGTGTTGCCACCGGGCGGCCAAGGTTCAGGGAGGAGACACGCCCGAGAGCGTGCCGCGCGGGTCCGCGAAAGGGGGGACACGAAACCGCGCTAAACACTGTATAGTAATGCTTGACCGTGACTTCAAGGCCACAGCTGGAAATGCGACGAATGGAGTGGGCCGACCGGATAAGGCCCGTCTCGTTCAGCCGAAATCGCTCGATTTCATCCCCGGGGCCGCACACGCAGCCCCGGAGTGAAAGATCAGACGGCCGGCGCGATCTGCGGCGCAACGGCGCCCAGCGCCATCTGGCGACCAAAAATCTCGCGGGTCAGGCCAAGCGAGAAGAGATGGGCGTAGATCAGTGGCAGCATGCCATTCTGCTGAATTTTGCGCAGCTGATCGCCGCGCAGCTCGTTGAGTTTCGCCTCATCGACCATGCGGAAGCCGCGATAGATATAGGGTTGTGCGGCACCATCCGGCTGGATCGCGACTTCGCCATCCATCATCAGGCCCATGTCGTTGAGTTCCTTGATAAAGGCGCCGGTCTTCTGACCTGCGATCTCGAACTCCTCGTTGAACTTCAGAATCTGCTGAACCAGTTCGGTGGGCTTTCCGTCCTCGAACAATGCATCGCCTTCATCAAACGCACCGATCGTGTCGCTGGTCGGGTCGAAGCACAGCGACAGCTCTTCCGCATCCGGACGCAGCTTCGCGAGCAGGAAGGGATAACGGCGGACATAGGCCGGGATGTACATCGGTTCGGTCCCGCGCGGCTTGCCATCCTCATCAAAGAAGACGTTGACGCCTTCATTCAGGCCCATCAGTGCCAGCGGCACCGGCTCATCGCCCGCCGAAAACACGATCGGCATATGACGCTGCACCAACGGGAACTCTTCGACGGTCAGCGGTACCGCGTGCTGCTTGCCCAGAAACGGTGCCGTGTCGGCCGGACGGATGCGGAAATTGCCATGCATCTCGCTCGAAAGCGGGAGAAGGTCGTTGTAGAAAACGGGAAGACCCTGTGCTTGCGGCGCGCTGGCCATGAAATTCTCCTGGAGTTAGCTGTGCGCGGTCTATTGGTCGGCGCGCGCGGGCGCAAGGGTAACCAGTTTCCCCGGGTTGAACAGATTGTCCGGATCGAACGCCCGCTTGATCGCGGCGAGGGCATGCATGCGTGCGGGAGACGACAGCCGCGCCAGTTCATCGCGCTTCATCTGGCCGATGCCATGTTCGGCCGAAATCGAGCCGCCCGCCGCGACCACAAGATCATGCACGAACGGGCTGATTCGCTCGGAATTCTCAGCGACCCAGGCACGATCGGCGCCTGCGGGCGCGCGGACATGGAAATGAACATTGCCGTCGCCAAGATGGCCGAACGCACCTGCGCTGGTCCCCGGAAACGCCGCCTCGACCGCCGCCGCGCCGTCGATCATGAAATCCGGCATCGCCGCCACCGGCACCGAAATGTCGTGCTGCAGCGCGGGTCCGCTGGCGCGTTCGGCTTCCGAAATCGAATCGCGCAGCTTCCACAACGCCTCGGCCTGGGTCTCGCTCGCCGCGATCGTCGCGTCGCGGATCAGGCCGCGCTCCAGCCCTGCGGCGAGCAACTGCTCCAGGATCTGCGCTGGCGGTTCGGCGCGAGGATCGCTCGCCACCGTTTCGACCAGCACATGCCAGGGATGCACACCGCCCAGCGGCGCGCGCGTGCCCGGAATATGCTGCAGCACCAGATCGAGCGAGTGCTCGGGCACGACCTCGAAACTCTCGACCGCGCCGGTCATCGCTTCGCTCAGGCGCAGCAGGTCGAGCGCGGCGTGCGGCGAATCGACCCCGACCCAGCCCACGGCGCGCGCGACAAGGGCCGGGACCAGGCGCAGCGTCGCGGCGGTGATGATGCCCAGCGTCCCCTCCGCCCCGATCAGCAGCTGGTTGAGGTCGTAGCCGCGATTATCCTTCTTGAGCGGAGCGAGTCCGTCATGGATATTGCCATCGGGCAGCACCGCTTCCACCCCCTGCACCAGCGCGCGCATCGTGCCGAATCGCAGCACCTGCGTCCCCCCGGCATTGGTCGACGTCAGGCCGCCGATCGTCGCGCTGCCCTTGGCCCCCAGGGTCAGCGGAAAACGCCGCCCCTGCGCCAGCGCCGCGTCGTGCAGATCCGACAGGATCACTCCCGCCTCAGCAATGGCGAGGCCCGCATCGGGATCGACCCGACGAATCACGTTCATGCGCCGCAGCGACAGGATTGCCGCGCGTCCATCGGCTGGCGGCGTTGCCCCCCCGACCATCGACGTATTGCCCCCCTGCGGCACCAGCGGCACGCGATGCTGCGTCGCCAGCTGGACCACCGTCGCTACATCCGCAGTCGTGCGCGGCTGCAGCAACAGCGTGGACGCGCCGTGATAGCGCCCGCGCCAGTCCACCAGCCACGGCGCGATGTCCGCCGGCTCGGTCACCACCGCATCGGCGCCGATGCGCGTGGCGATGGCGGAAGCGAGGGCGTCAAGGGCGGCCTGCGGGTCGGGCATAGTCATCGCGGCCCGCTACCATGGCGGGACACCGGGGGGCAATTCATCCACTGTTCAAGCGTGGCGGCTATATGCATCATATCATGGTGAAGCTGTTGGTCGCGTCCTTGCCTGTTGCCTTGTTGCTGCCCCTCGCCGCGTCGGGACAGGGCAAGACGCAGGCGTCGCCATCGACCGGCACCCCCACCCGAATGGCACAGGTGCGGATTCAACAGCATATCGTGATCCGCGTGCCCCGCCCCGATCCGGTGCGGCGCCTCGCCTCACCACCCCCTGCCCCGCTCCCGCCAATCGCCTGGGTCGAGAAGCGCGCCGATGATTGCGTCAGCGTCGAATCGCTGTCGGGGGCAGCAATCATCCGGTCCGACAGCGTCGATCTGGTGCTTGCGGGTGGGCGGCGCGTCCGCGCCAAGCTGGGCAGCGAATGCCCCGCGCTCGACTTCTATGCCGGCTTTTACGTCAAGCCGAACAAGGACGGAAAGGTCTGCGCCAAGCGCGACGTGTTCCGCTCACGCGCCGGCGGCGAGTGCCAGATCCGGTCGTTCCGCACGCTGATCCCGGGGCGCTAGAGTTTGTTTCAGCAAAGCTGAAACGGCCGCGGCACCGGTCCGCTCTATCAACACACCGCGTTTACCTTGACTTTTCGCGCGCTTTCCCTGAGAGCGCGGCACAGTTTATTTCAGGGGGTGCGCCCCCGTTTTTCCGGACATCTGGATGAGCTTTGCCGATCTCGGCCTCTCTGACGAATTGCTGAAGGCCGTCTCTGAGGCCGGCTATTCCGAACCGACCCCGATTCAGCGCCAGGCGATCCCGTCGGTGCTGATGATGCGCGACCTGATCGGGATTGCGCAAACCGGCACCGGCAAGACCGCCAGTTTCGTGCTGCCGATGATCGACGTGCTCGCCGAAGGGCGCAGCCGCGCGCGCATGCCGCGCAGCCTGATCCTTGAGCCGACCCGCGAACTCGCCGCGCAGGTGGCCGAGAATTTCGAGAAATACGGCACCCATCACAAGCTCAGCATGGCGCTGCTCATTGGCGGTGTGCAGATGGGCGATCAGGTCAAGGCGCTGGAAAAGGGCGTCGACGTCCTCATCGCCACGCCGGGCCGCCTGATGGACCTGTTCGAACGCGGCAAGATCCTGCTGACCGGCTGCAACCTGCTGGTGATCGACGAGGCCGACCGGATGCTCGACATGGGGTTCATCCCCGATATCGAGACGATCTGTTCGAAGCTGCCCGCGAACCGCCAGACGTTGTTGTTCTCGGCCACGATGCCGCCGCCGATCAAGAAGCTGGCCGACAAGTTCCTGTCGAACCCCAAGACGATCGAAGTCGCGCGTCCGGCATCGACCAACACCAACATCACCCAGCGGCTCGTCCCGGCGCCGTCGAGCGGGTTCGCCAAGCGCGACCTGCTCCGCCGCCTGTTGCGTACCGAGGATGTCCGCACCGCGATCATCTTCTGCAACCGCAAAACGACGGTCCGCGAACTCAACAAGAGCCTGCGCAAGCATGGCTTCCGCTCGGCCGAGATCCATGGCGACATGGACCAGTCGTCGCGCATCGCCGAGCTCGACCGGTTCAAGGCGGGTGACGTCAACATCCTCGTCGCGTCCGACGTCGCGGCACGCGGGCTGGACATCAAGGGCGTGAGCCACGTCTTCAACTTCGACGCACCCTGGCACCCGGACGATTATGTCCACCGCATCGGCCGCACCGGCCGCGCGGGTGCGACCGGCACCGCCTATACGCTGGTAAGCAGCGCCGACGCCGAAGCGATCGAGAATATTGAAAAGCTGCAGGGTCAGAAGATCGAACGGATCGCCGCCCTGCCCGAGGACGCAGCGGAAGAACCGCAAAAGCCACGCGGCCGCAAGGCCCGGCCGGCATCGGAGCCGGAAGCTGCAGCCGAGGCGCCGCGCGAAGAGGCCCGCGCGCCGAAGCCACGCGAAGACCGCCCCCGTGACGATCGTCCCCGCGACGACCGCCCGCGCGGCCGCCGTGACGATCGCCCCCGCCGCGACCAGCGCTACGAGGCCCGCGACGACGGCCCCGATGCAAAGGATGATGGTGGCTGGAACGGCCCGATCCCGGACTTCCTGAACTTCACGATCCCTGCGTGACGACCGCGATGGACGAGGATGATTTCCTCGCCTTCACCCCGGTGCCGGGCGTTGCCAGCCCGTGCATCGGCGTATGCCGCATGAACGACGACGATGTCTGCGAAGGCTGTCACCGCACGCTCGACGAGATTGCGGAATGGTCGAACGTCAGTGATGATCGCCGTCGCGCGATTCTGGACGCCATCGCAGCACGCTGCTGACGAGTCCCGCGCACATATCGGGGGGATGGATGAACGGACAGCTTTGGCGGCTTGGCGCGGCGGCGATCGCTCTGACCCTGGCCGGCACCGTCGCGGCGCAGGAACCAACCAGCAGCTGGCGCAAGGCCGCCTGGTCGATGCACACACTGGAGCCCGCCACCAGGGAAACACGTCGCGTCAAATGGGGCGAGCCGGTGTTTACCCAGCCGGTCGCCCTCGCCGAAGCCGCGGTCCTCACCGACGATAGCACGGTCGAACTGCCCGGCTTGCCGCTGGCCAAGGCGCCGGTCACATTGCGCCTCGCCAAGGGCGCACGCTTCTATCGCGTCGCCACCGCCGATCCCGGCCACCGCGCCTATTGCGGCGGGGACAGCGGCTACAGAGGCAGCAACGCGATGTTCAAAGTCGAATCGCGCCTGTGCCTGGTCGACGAGACGGGTGATGGCGTGTTCGACCATCTGATGCTCGGCACGTTGAGCCGCCCGCCATCCGGGGCCGGGGCGCTCGGCGGGGTCGCGTTCGAGCTGGTACGGATGTTCTTTACCGGCGATGCCGGATTCCAGCCGCTGGTGCTGAGCGCCGACTCGCGCCACCGCATCGCCGTCCCCTTCACGACCTCCCGACCCGAGACGCGGCTGTTTTCGGTCGGCCCGGTCCTGATGCGCGAAAAGCAGAACGTCGCCGCCGGACTGATGCTGGTCGGCGCGGAGGGCAAGGGCCGGATGACCACCTTGTTCGACCCTGCGGTCGATAGCCCCGCAACCGACCGCTACCCGAAAATGCTGAGCAAGGAACCGCAGTTCAAACATCTGCGTCCGGTCCAGCTCGACCGCCTGCCCACCACGATCGATCTCGGCGGTGCATCGGCGGTGGTCAAGGCGATCGATGCCGAGGGTGTGGAGATCGAGGTCGTACGGGATTATAGCGATGCGCCGGTGCCGGTGGCGCTGGCCGGACTGATCCTGGCGGACGCGCAGCAGCCCTGAGCCGCCTGCACCCACCGTCGCTTTTGCCGCGTCGTCACCCAAAATGCACTACCGCCCTCTATAGGGCGGTATGCGCCTCGCGACGATCACCAACTGGGCCTATGGGGTCACGCTTGTCCTGACGTTGACCGCAGGCACGACGATGCTGCTGGCATCCGACGCACATGAGCGCGAGCGGGCTGCAGTTGCGCACCGGCACACGCTCAACCAGGCGACAAGCGGTCTGGGCAAGAGCATGTTTCTCGCTGCGGATCATGCGCGCCAGTTTGTCGTCACCGGCGACCCGGTCTATCGGTTCCTCTATAACGGCGATGTAAAGGCACGGGCCGATGTCGAAGCCCGGATCGCTCCGCTCGCGCATGCAGGGGCCCTGCCGGAAGAATTGAACGTCCTGCGTACGGCGATCCGGATGTCGCAGACCATGGACGAGCAGCAGCGCGCCGCTCTGACCGCCTATCAGCGAGGTGACCTGGCGACCGCCCAACGCATATTGTTTGGCGGTGCGCATGAACGCGAACTCGACCGAGCGAAAACGATGATCGAGCGCCTGGAGGCGCAGATCGATACTCGCACCGCAGGACAGATCGAAGCTGCAACCCGCCTGGCACGGTTGTGGCGAACCGTGTCGGAAATCGTGCTTGCGACTACAGCATTGCTGTTCATCGCGGTTCTGTATTTTATCTTCAAGCAGCGCGTCCTGCGTCCGGTAGTGCGATTGAGCGATGTCGTCACCCGCCTCGCCGCGCAGGATTTCTCTGCAATTCCGCCGCAGATCGATCAGATCGACGAGATTGGCGACATGGCGGCCGCGCTCCATGTATTCCGCAGCAACGGCCTGGAGCGCCAACGCCTTGAGGCTGAACGGGACCGGGATCTTGCCATCCGCGATGCACTGGCGCGCATGACCCAGCGCATGCAGGGTTGCGACGGCCTCGACAGTCTGCTTGCCGTTGCATGCCGGTTCGCCCCGGCCGTCGCACCAACCCTCGCCGGCCGGATCTATCTGCTTGATGAGGCTTCCGGCGCGCTTCGCGCCGCCTGCGCGTGGCTTGATCCCGTCGCATCGGATGCGGCCTTTGCACCATCCGCGTGCTGGGCGCTGCGCCGTGGTCAACCGCATCGTCCGGTCGGACAAACAATCGATGTTCCCTGCAGCCATGTCGAAGTGAGCGGCACCGAGACCCCGGACAGCCTGTGCCTGCCGCTGACCGCACATGGCGAGATTCTCGGCCTGCTGTACCTCGAACCGCGCGCGGTTGCGGCGGATTGCGGCACAGCGACACCCGATTCCTATCTCCACATGCTCGCCGAGAATATCGGTCTCGCCCTCGCCAATCTGCGCCTGCGTGAGGCATTGCGGGCGATGGCAATGGTCGATGCACTGACTGGATTGCCCAATCGCCGCCAGCTGGAAGAACGGTTGTCGTTGTTGCGGGTGACTGCGATGGGGGGGCAGTTCAGTTGTCTCATGCTCGATGTCGATCATTTCAAGCGATTCAACGACGAACATGGTCATGATGCCGGTGATTCCGTACTCCGTGCTGTCGGGAGAGTGCTGGCCGACAGCACGCGCGAGGCCGGGGATGCCTATCGTTATGGCGGCGAGGAATTCACGGTCCTGCTGCCCCTGTCCGCGGATCAAGCTGCCGCGCGGGCCGACACGATCCGCGCGCGCATTGCCGAGCTGAGCGTACGGCACGAGGGCAAGGCGCTCGGCCCGGTCACGGTCTCGATCGGCGTGGCAGCCGCACCCGAACATGGCGCCGTCGACCGTCTGATTGCAAACGCCGATGCAGCCCTGTTGCGGGCCAAGCGCCTGGGGCGCAACCGCGTCGAAACCATCCGGTCCCGCAATCGCCGCGCTGCGTGAGGCAAGGCCCCGGGCGCGGGGCCGACGCTCACCCCCGCAACACCCGCCCGGCAACAGCATCAAGTTTCGCGAGCACTGCCGGATCGCGCGCATGCGGCGCGGTAATCAGCGCAGTATCGAGGCAGGTATCGATCGGCGATGCCGGGCGCTCAGCTGGCAGCGCACGGAGAAGGTTCAGCACCATCGTCCGCGCCCTGGCTGCATTCGCACCAAGCCGGGCAATCACCTGCGCGACATCGACTGCGGCCTCTTCCTCACGCCAGCAATCATAGTCGGTGACCATCGCCACCATCGCAAAGGGCAACTCCGCCTCACGTGCCAGCCGTGCCTCGGGCATCGCGGTCATGCCGATCACATCGCACCCCCAGCTGCGATAGAGAAGGCTCTCGGCGCGGGTCGAGAATTGCGGACCTTCCATCACCAGACAGGTCCCGCCACGATGCACGACTGCCCCCGCCGCCACCGCCGCATTGGCAGCCAGCTCCGAAAGGCGCGGGCATACCGGATCAGCCATCGAGACATGCGCAACCATACCCGTGCCAAAGAAGCTCGACCGGCGCCCACTGGTCCGGTCGATGAACTGGTCAACCAGAGTGAATGTCCCCGGCGCGCGCTCCTCCTGCAACCCGCCGACCGACGACACCGACAGCACATCGGTGACGCCCAGCCGCTTCAGGCAGTCGATATTGGCATGTGCATTGAGTTCAGAAGGGCTGATGCGGTGCCCACGACCATGGCGCGGCAGGAACGACACACGCACATGCCCCAGCCGCCCCGTAAAAATCGCGTCGGATGCCGCGCCCCAGGGAGAGGCGACCTCGACCCACTGCCCCTCTTCTATTCCCGCAACATCGTACAGCCCCGACCCGCCGATGATCCCGATATGCCATCCGCTCATGCCATTCCCCATTTGCTTGCCCTGGCCGGCACATAAGCCAGGTACGTGACAGGACCGAGCATGTTTCGCACATGATCCACCGCACATGTCTCAGGCCGCCGATCACGCACCCCCTGTGCATGATCGGGAGCGCGCCGACAGGTCGATTTCAACGATCCGAAGGTCGAGTGGGTGGGAGACGGCATAGCACCCCTCCGGTTGCACAAAATCCCTCGTCACCCCGGACTTGTGCCGGGGTCCACCGGGCGGCGAGGCGCGAAGCAAGAGGCGATAGCGCCGGAAGCGCGGCGCAGCGGAGCCCGGCACAAGGCCGGGGTGACGAACGGAGTCATGATTCCGTCAGGCTACCCAACTAGCCAGGACACTGCGCCCCGCTGTCGATCCACGCCTTGGTCAGCGCGCCGAATTCGGCCTGCGTCCCCGGCGCGGGCGTGCGCCCCGGCCCGGGGTTCCAGCCCCAGCCGACCAGCGTATCGCTGGCAT